>CALHPU010000158.1 GCA_938036435.1 uncultured Pirellulaceae bacterium
GTGTTGAAGACGCGTTTTGTGGGGCCGACACGATCGTTCTTGATTACCCACTGCGCGCAAGCTTTCAGGTCCGCACCCAGTCCGTCGGACGGTTTGCCGGCGGCCAAGTTTGCGATCGTTTCTTTGACAGTGTCTAGGTAATCTTCGGGCAGGTATTTCGAATCGGTACGAGGGTAGGTCAGGATCTTGTAGCGGTCATAGCAGGCTTGGGCTAGTTGAAGCGTGCGGCCGGCCGGGAATCCGTGTTTGCTGTTGGCCTCGCGTTGAAGGGAAGTCAAATCGAACAGTAATGGCGGGGCTTGTTTGGACGGTTTCTTTGTTTCTTCAACGACGCCGGTTTTACCAAGACATCTGTCCTTGATGGCCTGCGCATCTTCTAGGGTCCAAAGTCGTTCGGCCTTTTTATGTTCGTCGGTTTCGTCTTTTTTGAAGTCTTCCTGAAACCATCTTCCGGGATACTGACCTTTGGCGATGTCGAATTTTCCATGGACCTCCCAGTAGGTGCGTGGCACAAAGGCGCGGATTTCACGTTCGCGTTCGGCCAGAATCATCAGGGTCGGCGTCTGTACGCGTCCGGCAGTGGTGACATTGAAGCCACCATGACGAGAGTTAAATGCGGTCAGGGCGCGAGTACCATTAAGACCGATCAACCAATCGCTTTCGGAGCGGCACATCGCGGCATCGGTCAGATTTTCCATCTCCTCGTTGGAGCGCATGCTGTTCCATGCTTCGATGATGGAGGCGTCGGTCATTGACTGCATCCACATGCGCTTGACGGTGAAATCTTTGTTGACGTTGGCGTGCTTCATTAGATATTGAAAGATCAGCTCGCCCTCGCGCCCGGCATCGCAGGCATTTACGACCGTGGTGACATCTTTTTTCTTGAGCAACCTGACCAACATTTTGAACCGCGCTTCACTGCGTTCGATGGGCTGCAGGATGAATTCGTCGGGGATCACCGGTAGGTGCTTCATTCCCCAAGGCAATTTCTTGCCTTCGGCGGTGGTCGGCATCTTGAGTTCGACTAAGTGACCGATCGCGGAGGACACGTAGGCGTTTTCGTTCTCAAAATAGTCCTTTTTTTTCTCAAATTTGCCGATCTCTGGCAGCTTCCCCAGCACTCGAGCCAAGTCAGTGGCGACGCTCGGTTTTTCAGCAATGATCAGGACTTTCGACATAAATTCTCCGCCCTGTCACGGGCTTTTTCACGTTCTTTGCTTCAAACGAAGGGGTGTCCTTCGTCGGTGGTGGCCGGATTGGATTCCGAATCTGTACTCAAAGGATTAATGCCTAGGTCTTCACTCTGTCAACCCCTCATTGCTGCAGATTCTTTTGGTGTTGGACTGAACACATAACGAAAAGACTCGGCTCAGTGCGCTTGCTTTCGCCGATGTTGTCCTAAATAATGGCGTCCCAAATGTAAATTGCGTTTACCGATGCAATCACTGCTTAATCTACTGAATCAAAAATCAAAATTTCGGCCCGCGCGTCTTCGTGCAGGGTCGAGTGTGTTTAGTTGCCGAAGGAAAACGAGGAGAACAACCATGGTCGATCGCGTGCCGATGACTCAGGAAGCCTACAACAAAAAAATGGCGGATGTTGAAGAGCTCGAGAATGTGGTGATGCCGAAAATCGCTGAGGACATCGCGTTGGCTCGCGCCGAAGGTGACCTTAAGGAAAACGCTGAATACCATGCGCAACGCGAGAAGCAGGGAATGGTTCAAGCCAAGATCAATGAGATCAAAGGCCGACTCTCGCGCGCTCAAATTGTTGATCCTTCGACGATTCCTACCGACATTATCGCCTTTGGCGCGAAAGTGACGGTCTTGGACACCGACATGGACGAAGAAGAAGTCATCACGTTGGTCGGCGATGGCGACGAAGATTACGACAGCGGTAAATACTTGATCACCAGCCCGATCGGGCGCGGGCTGCTGGGGAAGAAGGTTGGCGAGTTGGCTGACATTGATGTTCCCAAAGGAACGCTGCAGTTCAAGGTGCTCAAGATTGAATATGAGCACCAATAGTTTTCAGGAATCTACAAGGCAGTGCAAGGCGTTACATATCGCTGGGAGAATGCGATCCGTACAGCCTTCGGCCGTCGTTGCGTCATAGGATGATCCGCGTAAGCCCAGTTCCAGTCCCAGTTCCAGTTCAATCCGTTGGAGAGCCAAGTCGAATTACTTTGCCGTCCTTGTCGAAGGATACTTGGTAGGGAATGAGATCGATGGCGAAAGTTTTTGTAAATCTACTTGCGGTCTCGTTGTCAAGTATCGTGAACGTGCCGAGCGCTTCGGCAGTCTTTTTCAATTCCTCGACGGACTGTTGCGAATTACAGGCCACTAGGATATTCGTGTCCCAAGGGTTGAACAGGTTGGATTCGGCAAAAGACTTGACGTATTTCATCGATTTTACGTCGCTTGGCTTATAGAACAGCAACTCCGTCGGATTGGCATTTGGCAGCCGCAGCGGTGCCCCTTTTAAGTCTGCCCCAGAAAGCTCAACCGTTTCCCCGATTTTTTCCAGTCGAGTTACCAAATTATCAATCGCTCGATCAACAATCGGTCTGAATTGCGGGGCGACGTTCAACGAGGCCTTACGAATCCGCGTCACAAGAGTGCCGGCAAAGAATCCCTCAGACTTGTTCAATAATCGGTCGATCAAAACAAGCGCTGTATGGTAGATCCGCGGTGATTGAGGCGGATCCCTTTCAATCTCCTCAAACATCTCACGAAAGAACTGAAGCTTTGATTCGCGTGTCGTATACGGCTTGCCTTGAACCGCGGCGTGAAAACGAGCGAACCTAACATGGTCTTTCAGGTTAAGACCAATGCTGGAAACCTCGGGTTTCGTACAGCGACTGATTTTGTCACCCAAAAGAGACAGAAGTTCGGCAGTGCTTTGCGGATTGGATGAAGTGTCATGCAACTTGGTGGCGGTTGCGTAGAGTAAATTCATCTGTTTAACGTCGACTATGTTGTCGCTATTGAGTCGAGCTACGGCGTCCTCTGCAAAACGGAAGTCGGCTTGCTTGGTGCGTCGATATAGCCTTTGAGTGGCCGCCAAAACACGATAGAAGTCAGCAGAGGCAACGCTCCTCTTTTCGCCAGAGGCCGCAGCCTGATCGCGATAGTTAGCGAACTGCACATAGTCTTTTCCCGGGTCAATCCCTTGCTCCTCTTGAAGAAAACAGATGACTCCATAGTACTTAACTAGGGGAGCTAACGCCTGCGCTTTCATCCTGTCTTGCGATTGCATGAGTTCTTCGCCAACGCGAATTTTAGATCTGAGAATCCCAATCTTCTCAACCGCTTGCAGTGAAGGAAAATATGGCGGTAACTTCGTCAGCTCAAAAAACATCTCTTTGGCGGTCATCTTTTCAAGCTGTACGTTCTCGATCCCGGAGACCTCACTGACCTGCCGCGCATTGGTGTAGAGAACCGTCGAGAAGATGCCAACCACCGCGATGGCTAGAAAAGTGACGCCCAAGCCAAGAGTTCTAAAAGAAAGACCCGTCGCATTGAACAGCCATTGCTTAAAGTCCAAGGGAGGCAGTTTTTTTCCAGATGACTCGCGGTTTTGCATTGGGGCCCCTGAGCGTTTTGATTTCGACCATCAGGTCAGAATATTTGATAAATCCGTCTGCTCATTTGGTTTGCAATCCCAGCCTAGTGATTTTACCGTCTTTGTCTAACGAGACGAGATAAGGCACGATGTCGATGCCGATGTCGTTGCCTAATCGGTGGGCTGTCTCGTTGTCGAGAACCGTGAATTTGCCAAGTATTCCTTCTGCATCTGATAGCTGCTTCTCGGTTAGCGAAGAAAGGCAAGCAACCAAGACATTCGTTTCCCAAGCGTCATACCGCCCGGAGTGGTTAAATTCCCAAAGGCGTTCCATCGATTCTTCTTCACCGAATCGCCAGAACAGCAATTGCGTTGGCTTGTCGTTGGGAAGCCTCAGTGGCAGTCCGTTGGACTTGGTTCCGGTGAGATCCAGTGTCCGTCCCAAAGTTGTGATCCGCGCGTTAATGCTTTTGATGGATTGATCAACTTCAGCCTTGATCTTTGGGCTGACTAGCGAAGCCGCCTTGCCAAGTCGTTTTGCGAGGGAGACCGCCAATTGAGTGTCGGTTTGGTTGATTAGTCTATCGAGCAACCGAATGACAAGTCGATAGGTCTTCGGTGACTGGGGCGGCGATTTTTCGATGTCCGCAAATAGTTCCTTGTAGAATTGAACTCTCTTTTGTCGCGAGGTTTGAGTTAGGTCTTCCTCTGCGGTGTAGTAACGTGCGTACGTGCCGTGGTCTTTTAGGTCCAGCCCAAGGTCGGCAATCTCACTCTCAGGTGAACCGTCAAATTTGTCGGCCAATATAGACAGGAAGATTGCACTGCTGTCCGGTTCATCGGAATTGTTGTGTATGGCGATAGCCTCAGAATAGAGTTTTTTAACCCGGTTCACGTCGACAAGTCGTTTACTGTCGAGATTGAGAACGGCGTCAGCGGCAAAGCGAAAATCCGTCCGTTGCGAAAATTGAGAAAGCCTGCTGATCGCGGCCGAAGCACGGGCAAAATCGGCGGCGGCAACGCGCTGCTCATTTCCCTCGGCAGAGGCTTGCTGGCGAATTTCGGACAAACGCCGGTAAGATTTTTGAGAGTCAATTGCCGCGGCATCCTGGAGGCGACAGAGGGCGCCATAGATGGTGACCAGCTGGTCAATTGCGCGTTCGGCATAGCTACCTCCAGATCTCACCAATTCCTCTCCGGCCTCAGCCTTCGAACTCAGAATGCCGATTTTTTCGATGGGCAATTTTTGAGCAAAGCCATTTGGGATTTCCGAGACTTCAACAAATAGCTCTTCAGCTGGCCGTCGGGTGGATGCAATGTCCGCATCTCGCGAAGACTGAAGCGATTGCTGGTTGTCTGTGTATGAAACTGCCAGAGTTATGCCAACAACCGCAATTAGAAAAAGGGCCGCTCCCTTGAGCAACACATGGAGCGGGAATCCAGTTGTCTCAAACACCTTTCGCGATAAATTAGCGAAAGGGGAATTGGAGCGTTTGCGATCTGGCATGACGGGCTCTTTGCGTTCTTAAAATCAGTGGCGACACCGAAACAGTATAGCTCAAATCGGCTTGCTAGTTTTATGTCGGTCTTGTTCAATCGAAATACGTTTGCTCGAACGAGATGGGCTACCTAATTGGTTGGCGCACCAAGCCTCAGAACAACTCCATTCTTGTCTACCGCTACCTGATAGGGCACGAGGTCAATACCGAAGTGTTTTGTCAACCTTTTTGACGTCGCGTTGTCGACGATTGTGAACTTCGATATCTGTTTGGCCACACGCTTTAGGTGGTCGTCAGTGAGTTCTGATTGGGCAACGACCAATACGTTGGAGTTCCATTGATCGTAGAGGTTAGATTCGACAAGATTGGCAACGTGCTCCGCGGATGCGCTGACGCTAGGTCGCCAAAATACTATGGTGGTCGGCTTGCTGTTTGGCAGCTGCAACGGAGACCCGTCGTGCTTGGAGCCAGTTAAGTCAACTTTGCTTCCGAGTGCAGCAACGCGTTTTTTGATGTTCTCAATCGATTCATCGACTAAAACCCTAATTGCCGGATCGGCATTCTCGGCGGACTTGCTAATGCGCTCAATCAAAATCCGAGCAGTATCAACTTCGGATCGGTTCACCAGCCGGTCTGTTAATTGAACAATAATCTTGTACGTAGCCACCGATCGTGGCGGGGAATCTTCGACTGCCGCAAACATGTCTTTATACAGCTTAAGTCTTGCTTCGCGCGATGAGTCGGGCAGCTCCATCGCCGCTTCATAAAAGGTGACGTATTTGGGGTAGTCCTTGAGGCTCCTGCCAAGATTGACAATGCTGGGCTCAGGCGAGCCGGCGAACTTGTCGCCCAAGAGGGACAAGTAAATCTCAGCACTGGCCTTGTCAGGTGACTTCTTTTGCACGTCGAGCGCGTAGAGAAACAGTTTCGTCACCTCATTTACATTGACTAGATTCTCACTTTCCAAGTTCAAAATGGCATCGGAGGCAAAACGGAAATCTGCCCGGTCCGCACGGTGACTTAGCCTCGCAGTTGCAGCCAACGCGCGAAGGAAATCTAGCTGGCCAACCCGTTTGCTGTTCCCCGCAGAGAAAGCTGCTTGCCGAAGACCAGCCATTTTGCGGTAAGTTTGTTCGGGGTCCATTCCTTCTGTTTCTTCAATGTTGCACCTCACACCATAAAGAAAGATCAGCTGTTCGATGGCCGGATCGGCAAATTCACCATCAGACTTCGCTAGATCTTCGGCAATTGCAATTTTCGAATTGAGAATGCCCAGTCGCTCAACGGGCTGTAAACTAGAAAAATCCGACGGCAGCTGCGAAACGCCACGCAGTTTTCCTTCGTCTGTCGGTCCCAGCGATTTTACAACACCAGAATTGGAAGATTTATTTTCTGCGTCAGCATCGGTAGACAGAACCACGTACCTAATGCCGACGATCGCAACGAGCAAAACAGCTCCGGCTTTGAGTAAGTCGCCCAGCCGGAATCCAGTGAGCAATAGAACTCGTTGCGGGATACTCGCGAAGAAACCTTTTGAGGGATCGATTTCTTGCATGAAGGCTCTTGCTGGACGCAATGGATTAAGAAAGGGATGTCAAAGGAGTCCGATCGCTCTTCTATATTAGATATAAAGAACATACTTTTTTCAATCTCTTCCTTAACCGCTTCTCGCAACTTGACTGTGGTTGACTAGTCGCATTGACCTAGTCCTTTGTCCAGATTTGGAATAAGGATTTAGATGAAATCGAAAGGGCGCGAGCCCAATGGCACTCAGTTTAAAAACATTGGTTCTTCCCAGAACTTAGTGGCACGAAGTTCTTGTTGAATTAGCCATTTCAAATGGATGTAGTGGGATTCGCCAGAATTCCTTTAAGAAGAGCCGGTTGGAATTCTGGCGAATCCCACTACGATTTCCAAGGCAGCCAT
>CALHPU010000159.1 GCA_938036435.1 uncultured Pirellulaceae bacterium
CGTGAGATTTTATCGTTCGTGATGCGACTAAACAAACCGGTCAAATCAAGAGGGCAAGCTGGGGAGAAATTCCGAAGGTTTCTCGCTTAGCTAAGTAGGTCTCACGCAAAGGCGCGAAGACGCAAAGATGACAGCTGCTGACCCTGTCCTTTGCGATCTTTGCGCCTTTGCGTGAGGCTTTTTTGCATCTGCTCCTAGTGCTGCTAAACAATTTGGTGAAATCGAGAATTCAAGCTGGGCAGAAATTCCGAAAGTTTCTCGCTTAGCTAAGTAGGTCTCACGCAAAGGTGCGAAGGCGCAAAGATGACAGCTGCTGGTCCTGTCCTTTGCGAGCTTTGCGCCTTTGCGTGAGGCTTTTTTGCATCTGCTCCTAGTGCTGCTAAACAATTTGGTGAAATCGAAAATTCAAGCTGGGCAGAAATTCCGAAAGTTTCTCGCTTAGCTAAGTAGGTCTCACGCAAAGGCGCGAAGACGCAAAGATGACAGCTGCTGACCCTGTCCTTTGCGATCTTTGCGCCTTTGCGTGAGATTTTTTTTCAACATCACTCAATCATCGAACCAACCTTTTCGCTTGAACCAAAACAGCAGACCAGACACGATTGCAATCATCAGCGCGAGCACAAAGAAATAGCCGTACTTCCATTGCAACTCCGGCATGTGCTGGAAGTTCATGCCGTATAGCCCCGCGACAAAGCCAAGCGGAATGAAAATGGAAGAGACGATCGTCAATGTCTTCATCACGTCGTTGGTGCGGTTGCTGACCACTGATAAGTGATAAGCCCGCAAGTCGGAACAGACTTCTCGATAGGTCTCGATGGATTCATACAGGCGGACGACATGATCGTAACAATCGCGCATGAAGACCTGAGTCTCTTTGGACATCGTACTCGTTTCATCACGCAGCAATTGATTGATCATCTCTCGATTGGGACGAATCCACCGACCAAGCTCCAGAAGTTCGCTGCGAATCTGATGTACTTGCGCGAGGTCGAAACTTCTGTTGGACTCAATCAAATTGCCGTCGAGTTCGTCGAGTTGCTCGCCGATCTGATCAACGATGGGGAAGTAATGGTCGAGCACTGTATCGACCAAAGCGTACAGCAAATAGTCCGCCGGACGCTTGCGGATGTATCCTTGGCCAGCAAGAATGCGCTTGCGAAGTGGGGCAAGGCAATCACCTGCAACCTCTTGAAACGTAATGATGAACTTCCCTTGATGAAAAATGCTTAGCTGTTCGGATTGCAGGTGATTGTTTCGTGACGCCATACGCGTGACGAAGTACGAATACGTCTCGTAGTTGTCAAACTTCGCCCGTTGGTGAACGTTGGACACGTCTTCTAGCGACAGCGGGTGAATGCCGAACAGCCTGCCAAACTCTTCCAGCATTCGGACATCTTCGACGCCAATAATATCCAGCCAGATAACCTCGTACTGACTCTCCAGTTTCTTCACTTCGGACAAGGACTGAGGCGTTAATTTTTTCGCCTCATGCTCGCCGTAAGCGATCACGCTAAACTGGCTGGGCGTTCCTTCGCCCGAGTCCAACGATCCCGGAGGTCTTCCGGGTTCGTGCCTTGGTTTAATTTTGTTCGACTTGAATCGTTTACGTCTGCTCATGCTTTCAAATTTCTTCTGCTGCGATCAAACTGATGTGTCCTCGAGTTTACCTTTTGAAGGTCACCCGTTAGTCGCTGACCGCTCCGCCGGTCAGTCGCTTAAGCTCAGTCGTTGTTGACGGTCGAGAATAGCGGAGTTCACCCAGAAGCACCGAGAAAGGCGATAGATCGGCGAAGCGATCAACGACGAATGGCTTCTTCGGAATAGAACTGGGGTTGTAACCTAAAAATTTATACCTTGGTTTGAGCCGACAGTATCTTTGCAACGTCTGGATCAAAACTTCGGATATGTAAATCTTGCTGAGGAAACGAAATCTCGATACCGGCTTCATTGAACGCTTGGTTGATCTGTGTATGCAAGTCATCGGTTACCGGCACTCGACTTTCGACATCCGAGATAAATGTTCGGGCGACCAGATTCAAAGCACTGGCCCCGAACTCATTAAACGCAACACTGGTGGGAGGATCGGCCACGGTTTTTGGATGCTGTGAGCAAACCTCCAACAAGATCTTCTTCGCTTTGACGACATCGGATCCATATGCGACTCCGACATTGATCACGATTCGGTTGATCGCATCACTGAGCGTCCAGTTGATCAACCTTCCGGTAATGAAGTCCTTGTTGGGAATCACGTATTCTTTACGATCCCAGTTAACGATCGTCGTCGCCCGAGTTCGGATCTTGGTGACAACACCGGTGAATTCATCAACAGTGATCCAGTCGCCAATGCGAATCGGACGTTCGAACATCAAAATGATTCCCGCCACGAAGTTTGCAAAAATCTCCTGAAGCCCAAACGCCAATCCGAACGTCAGCGCCGTCGCCAGCCACTGAACGTTATTCCAACTGATCGAAAGCGCGTTGAAAGCGAGCACCATTCCCAGCATCACAATCGCATAACTGGTTAACGCTTTGGTCGCATATCTGAACGAGCGATCCACTGGTAAATGATCGAGAAATAACATCTCCAACGCCGCCGGCAAATTTCGCGCTCCCACCAGCGTCAGCAACGAAATCACAATGAACTTCAACAAGTCCCGGAAGGAAACTCGTTTGCCCGAAACTGTTGTGGCGGTCGAATCCGAAGCCCCGGTTGACGAGGCCGACATTGCATTGGGCATCGGAGTATCAGCCTTGGGTGTTTCTGACGGACTGTCGGCCATCTGGACGACCTCATTCGACCAGACCGTGACCTCGTCCAATTTCTTAAGTGCCGGCAGAACGTCCGCCCAAATTAGCCAGAGACCGATTGCCCAAACGACGATCATCGACAAGGAAACCAATTTCGTAGCCCGCAAGGCGTTGTCATCAATGTCGTCCGCTGGTCTCAAATCTATCAGGCTTTCAACGCTGGGAATTGGAGCAGTCGCCGGAGCGGGCAAGGAACTCGCGTCGATCTCAGAATCCACCTTCGCGGCTGCCAACGCTTTTTCCGCTTCCTCTTTCGCTTTGATTGCCTCCTGTTGGGCTTTGATCTGAACTTCGCGCTTCCGCCGCGCGGCCTGAATGTGGACTCGTCGACGACTGAGCATAATCAAGCGACGCATCATCGCTCGCAACGTTTCGACGACTAAGGCGAAGACGAAGGTTGCAAAAGTGCAACTGGCAAGATTGATCGCGGTATAGTAATAACCCCAGATGGCGAGAATCGCTAACGTGACAGGGATCAGGAGAATGAACCCGAACCAAACAAGCGACAGTTGATTCGCCCAAGAGTTTTCGTTGTTCTTTAAATAGGCGGCGAAGATTCCGGTTTGCGTATTGAAGGTGCGGTAGAGGAAATACGCGAAAACGCCCATCCCGCCGACGAATAGGATGCGTTCAATCAAGTCGACTTCATGGGCCGCGGCGAGGTTGAGCAAAGTCACGTGGGTGAACACGATCAGCGCGCTGGGCAGGATCATCCAATCGAGATTCGTTTTTAGACGATCGACCGCCGCGTCCGGCCAGTCGAAGTGGAGGTTGGCGAGTCCCTTAGGCCGGCAGAATCTTCTGAGGATTTCCATGGGCATTGCAAACCACGCCATTGCCAGCAAGCCCGATCCGATTGCGTCGAATAGCGAGTTATCCGTCGGCCTCGACCACATGATCCCGAGTCCCACGATCAAAGGGATCAGTGGGATAGTAATCGCGATCAACAGGCTTAAGCCCAGTGCGTGTAGTGTCGGCCAAAACGTTTCGCACGTTCCTTTGACGGCAACTTGGCCAAGCCGGTCAATCTCTTTCCTCATCCTTGGCTTGAGCAAGATTAGCAACACGATGATCAGGCTGCTAATACTGTAGGCCAAGGGCCGACGTGCAATCGTGTCCCAAATTTTCCCGCCCGCATTCGACCAGCGCACTGGATCGACAACGTCCATATCACTATCGTCGATTTGCAACTTGGAGAACAGCACGTCATTGCTGCGGATCCAGAGAATACGTTCGTTGATATACTCGCGAAACTCTGTGACGAGTTTGGAGAGCTGTGTTTCTTTGAGCTGGATCTCTAGAAGTTTCTTGAACAAACGATCCAAGCCATCGGCCGCATTTTCGAGCTTCTGCTTTCGAGAAACGATTAACTCTTCGATCGGCGACTTAAGCTTTGCAATGTCGTCCGAATTTAGTTTGCTTTCTCCAGCGGTCGCACGATTGGCAGAACTGTTTGCTGGATTACCTGCTGCACCAGCATCTCCCTCAGTCGCCTTGAGATCCTGTTCCGCGAGCGGACGCAGTTTTCGCAGCTTGGCAAGCGCGGCTGTTCCGCCTTCTCCATCGAGCAGCGTTTCAATTTCCTCGACGATGACATCGAAGTCCAGTTCGTCCCGCTGACCTTTTTTGTCGAAGCGTTCGAATTGAATTTTGTCCAATTCTTCTTTGACCTCGTCGTCCTGAAGTCGAGTCGTCAATTCGAGAGCCAAATCGGCGCGTCGTTTTCGCAGCATTGCGCCGACGGAACCGGAAAGGCCAATTGCATCGACACGGTCAATCGTGTCCTTCTTCAGCTCCTTGAGATCGGAATATTTCTCCGCCAGCTTTGCCGCCCGCGCGGAAAACTTTTCAAATTCCCCTTCTATTTCCTGACGGCGTTGAGCAATAACAGTGTTGATTTCGTAGCTGGCCGCAAGCAGTGGATACTTCTTGGCCATCCCCTTCTGCTTTTCGGCTGCTGCCTCGACCACCTCTCGGGCCTGTTCCTGTCGTTGCTCCGCAAGGATCTTCTCAAGATTGGCGACGCGACTTTGGGAGCGTTCAAATTGAACTTTTAGCAGATCGCGTTGGTTCCTTCGCAGGTTCACTGCGTCTTCGGCATCAAGCCGGAGGATCTTCGCGTTGGCCGATTCTTTCTCAACTTCGATCAGCCTAAGTTTGACACGTTGCTTCAGGCGTTCGGCTTCAGATTCGAGTGAACCATTGTCCGCCGGCAAACTGCGGAGGGCCTCGGTGGTTTCTGATAGCAGGTCGTCGATTGACTCCAACGTAGTGCGAAGCTTCTGTCTTACCTCGTCTCGCCTAACGATCTTTTTCTCGATCGCATCAAGGTCGGCTCTTACTTTTTCGAGCGCCTGTTTCTCGGCCGCAGCAGCCAATTCCATGCTCGATAGCGGCTGAGACTTGTCAACGATCTTGGGTTTGGTCTCTGCTAATTTGGCTAGTTCTCGCTCAGCATTTTCCGCAACCTCTTTCGCTGTTTTGGCCACGGCCAAATCTTCTGCCTGACGCTGCCGCAGCGCCTCGATCTCTGCTAGGTTGGCTTCGACAACTTTGACGACATCCAACAGCGGTTGTTTTGCTTCTTCGTTCAGAGAGGTGGCTGCTTCGATCTTTGTCTTGAGCGCTTCGCTCTGTTGAGCCAGCTCCCTCGGGGAATTTTGCTCTTGGTTTGCTTCTTGAGCAGACGCGCGGAGACAGGGCGCAAGGAAAACGCAAACAAATAGGACTGTTAGCAAACGCATCATTGGCATGGATGTGGCTTTCTAGGTGCGGGTCGAAACCGTGTTTAACTGGAATCGCTTAGGCGTTGGTAAATCAATTCGTGGCGGTCAAAATCTTCGGATTCCAAGCGACTCACTCTAGTGGTTGGTCAAAGCTGAAATGATCAGTTGAGCGTAGTGGGTTTCGCCAGAAATCCTTGGCTGATTTGGAATTCTGGCGAATCCCACTACATGTCAACTCAGCTCTGAAAGCCCACTAGGATACAAGGCAACAAAACCAACCAGAGAGTTAGTCGAGGACGCTCACTCCGTCAAGTTGGATCGGTGACGCACTAAGTACGCCAGCCGTTGAACTCATTAACGAGCAGCGGAACGGTCACACCGATGCAATCAGCGTTACGCGTCGCTGGTGACTACTTGCTCGATGACGATGCCCAACGACCTAATCTTGGTTCGCAAACTTCCTCGCGTAATCCCAAGTAGCTCCGCGGCCTTGGATTGATTTCCGGAGGTCTGCATCAAAATTTTCTGGATCAAGGAAGCCTCCATCATGGCGAGTGTTTCTGCATAGATGTCGGTTGAGCCAGCGGTTAGTCGCTCTTCAACGAAGGACTCTACACTGTCAGTCGGCGTGACTGAATCGTTCAATGACACTCCCGGCGAAGAGACGCTGGAAACCGAATCGCTTAACTCAGCGGAGAGGTTTTCAGGAACGATGACCGGCCCTGTTGCCATCAAAATGGAACGCCGAACGACGCTTTGTAATTCTCTTACGTTTCCGGGCCATTGATAATCGTGAATTAGTTGCATTGCCTCGGGCGAAATGCCATCAACGCTACGACCAAGCTTCTTGGACATCATGCGAAGGAAGTGATCAACAAGCAAGTTGATATCGTCACCTCGCTCTCTCAGCGGCGGCAGATGAATCTCGAACGCGTTAATACGATGGTAGACGTCCAAGCGAAACTCGTTGTCCTCAATCATTTGCTCAAGGTCACGGTTGGTGGCCGACACAAGCCGCGTGTCAGTCTCAATTGTTTTGGTGCCGCCAACCCGTTCGAACTTCTGCTCCTGAAGAAGGCGCAACGTTTTGCTCTGCAACAGCGGAGACATGTCACCGATCTCGTCAAGAAAAATTGTGCCATCGTTGCACTGTTCGAATTTTCCAATATGCCGGCGCTCAGCGCCAGTGAACGCACCTTTCTCGTGCCCAAAGAGTTCGCTTTCCAAAAGCGTTTCAGACAATGCGGCGCAATTTACGGCAAGGTAACAATCGTCTCTTCGATGGCTGTGCTGATAAATCGCCCGAGCGATCAGCTCTTTCCCGGTGCCACTTTCGCCTCGAATAAGCACAGGGACTTGTTGCGCGGCAACTCGTCCAATTTGCTTGTAGACCTCAACCATCGATGGGCTTTTGCCGACGAGCTGATCACCGTCTCCAACATCCATTTGAGAAGACTGTTCGAATGTGACCGGAGATCGCATCAAACGCCGGGCTTCGAGTGCTTTCTCGGTCAGATCCTGAACCTGCTGGATGTCCAACGGCTTGGTGCAGAACTCGTACGCACCCAACTTCATTGCTTCAATCGCCGTATCGCTATCATCCATCGAAGTGATAAAAATAACGGGCAGTCGCGCATCGAGCGACCGAATTTTTCTCGCCAGCTCCAGTCCATTCATTTCCGGCAACATGATATCTAGAAGGCAGACATCAACCTCTCCATCGACCAGCAGCGGCAGCCCGCGTTCAGCGTTGCTGCAAGTGGTCAATTTAAAATCAGAATCTTCGAACGCTTTTTCGATTAGACGCAGGACAGTTCGATCGTCATCGATCGCTAAGATGTGAGGCATAGATTCTCCTTAACGTTTATCCTAGCAGACCGAAAGTTGTAGTAGAACGAGCTATTTGTCTACTTCTTGGATAAACTTACCTCGTTTTGGGAAGTGGGACCTTAAACGATGTGATGCAACAGCTCTACTTTACTCGATCTTCGCCGCCGCCTCAAAACTTGATTCTTAGCGCGTCGTAAGAGGAACTAAGCATTCTGATACGCATCTCGGTATCCGCAGATTTGCTCATGATCAGTCTTCACGTGGTCGAAAAATTCCAGAAGCTTGTCGTTGATTGGATTGCCTGCGATCTGAGGCAAAATCTCCTTGAACTTATTTAGAATTGCATCTTCAGCCCGTTCGGCTTCAATTAAGACGACCGTTGGGTCGCCGGCATTTATTCCGGCCCGAAAAGATGCCCAAGTCTTCCGAAGTCCGCCAAGCCAAGTGCCCTCTTCAGCAGGTTCTTCGTCACGAAGCGCGATGTAGCCGCCGATCGTATAGCCTATGCCTCGTCGATCGTCGGCGATACTTCGCAGCGTGTTTGCGACCAGTTCATCCCCCTCAATCATATCAGCAGCCTCCATCAAAAAGGACGCGCTGTCGTTGATGCCTTGAACCAAATCTCGAAGTGATTCGATCGTTTCGTCGTTCATATGTTCAGCGGAATCAGCAACTCGCTTTATCATCTTAACTCTCCCCACACCGTTATATTCTGTTTGTCAATTGATGACGTCATAGCTGCATTCGTCAGCGAATCCACCAAAGCATTCGCCATGCCAAAGCATGAAAAAGAGACGTCGCGCCTGGCCTTTTAGGCTTTGGGCAACAGTAAGCCCATTTGCTGG
The DNA here is from genome assembly GCA_938036435.1 of uncultured Pirellulaceae bacterium. Classification (GTDB taxonomy): domain Bacteria; phylum Planctomycetota; class Planctomycetia; order Pirellulales; family Pirellulaceae; genus Mariniblastus. The sequence goes on from CALHPU010000159.1 coordinate 8,210, forward strand.
TCGATCGGAGACCACATTGACCGCCACTCGCCCAGACCGCCAGAAGCGCACCCCTGTCGTGTTCTTAAAGGCCGAATATAGCGAGGGGATGCGAATTCATCGGCGCAATCTAAGTGTGGCGCAACGATTGCAATAAATTCCGGTCAATCCCTGAGTGACGGGGCAAAATTGAGCTACCTGAACTGTAATCAAACACGCTTGCCGCCCCGAACCCGAATCCAAACTTAATTTCTAGGAAATTCTATGCAGCCAAGAGAAACAATTGACGGCGGCGAGACGATTGAGACGGTCGTGGGTATCTTTGCCGATCCAGATGAGGCGAGCCGAGTTGCTGCGTCGATACGGTCGCCCGAGTTGAATTTACAACGAGTATCCCGTCGCAATCCATCAGCAACCGATGAGATGCCTGACATCGTCTACGATGACATCGAGCAGTTATCTTCGTCAGACGTCGCCAAAGGCGCGTTGCAAGGCGGCGCGATCGGTGCGGGATCTGGCCTCTTGTTGATGGGCGTCCCGGTGCTAAATCTGTTGGCACCTTTAGCAGGCGCTCTCGCAGGCGGTTTTATCGGAGCAGTCGCGGGCGTCGACGAGGCCAATCGCGGGATTCGCCTTCCTGATTTGAAAGACTATCAACGAAAGCTCGCCGAAGGGAAATCCATCATCGTCATCAGCGGGGACGAAGCGACACGACTAAAGTGTGAGAACAAAATGAAAGAACTCGGGGCAGAAGCAACGTTTCAGCACCCGCCAGTACTTCAAGCCGTCAGACACCCATCGACTGACCATTAAACGACAACAAAAACCCTACTCAAACGAAGCTAGAGCATGCTTAACTCTGGTCTTTACCATCGGGCTATCTGCGGCATAGTGTGCGATCACACCGAGTGAACTCTCAAGGCAGAGGTCAAACGCAATTGAATTGGCAATCACCCGCAGCACCCCGTCTTCGTCAACGCGATAAGAGCTCGGAGGGGTGACTTTCTTCATGTTGTGAAGGGCTGCGTGAATCTGATCGACGCAATTGATTGCCGTAAATGGATCGTTGATACCGGGCGACAACGCACGCACCGCAACTTCTACCAACTCGTTGAAAGCGTATCGAACGTCTTGGGTTGGCGTTCGATTATTTCCAATAATCAAGCAATCACAAAGCTCTTCAGAAACTTCCTTTTGAGTCTCATCATCTAGAACATTAAATTCGCCGCCAGCATAAACTTCAGATAAATCAACGTCCTCGTAGACAAAATCACCGGGCTGAACCAGCAATCGAATCACGATGTCGTGTTTAATGGCTAAAGCCATGACTGTCTCGTCTTCGATCGCCTGAACGTAGCCCACCCGGTCACACCTCGCCGTCCACAAACTATCACCTAACGACGAATCCGGAGTTTGAATGCCTGTGTCGTCCATCGGTGCTTCTTCTTGAAGCTGATCGCTGTCTTCCCCAATTTTAGTTGGAAACATTCTTTTGATTGAAGCATTCAGGTCTCTGGCCGATCGGTCGATAACGCTGGACGCTTGAATCGCATAAGACATGTCGTGGATGTAATAGATCAGCGTCGCGAGGCAGACCACCGTCAGTACAATCCCAACGCCGACTGATAGTTTTGGCACAAAGGAGAAGTCACTATTTTCACGAACACACGCGAGGACGAGAATGCAGTAAAGGCTCGTTGAGACGAAAATGCCGAGCGTAAAATGAGTCGACTTACGACCGCGGTAAGTTCGAATGAGACGAGAGCCGAATTGGGATGAGGCCAACGACAGGGCGACGATCGTCATGGAAAAGACTACGCCCGTGGCGCTAATCATCGCGCCGACGATTGAGCTAAGGATCGACCGGGCGGCCGGGGGCGACATCTCCAATATCGGAAAAGCGTTAACGATCGATTCGTCGACCTTTGAGTCGAGGCCCACCATCGCGAAGGCACCGACGGTGGCGATGACCATTAGAATTGCGGGAACAAACCAAAAGCTGGATCGAAAATTTTCCCAGATGTTCAAGACTCGGGTGTACATCGACGACCTTCATTTAAGAATACGAACAGACCGACTATGCACTTACGCTTTAGCAATCTCAGAGGACACGTTTAAACGTCCGCTTGGGTTAGAACAAAATCACTTTCTAGACTGCTCGACTCAGTTTCGCAACCGTTGGGATCATGATCAGCCGAATCGATTTTGGCCACAATTGCCGTGATGTTGTCGTTGCCGCCGAGCGAATTGGCCTTGGCGATGAATTGTTCGCAGATTTGTTGTGGATGAGTTTCAGATACCAATGCGGCTTCCAGTTCAGCGTCGTTAACATAGCCTGTCAATCCGTCCGAGCACAGTAATATTCGGTCGCCTACCTGTAGCACAATTTTTTCTACCTGTGGCTCCAAGCTTTTGTCGTTTCCTCCAATCACGTTCCACAACGCAGACGATATTGACTCCGGCGGTTTGGTGTCATCATCGCTCAACACTCTCCTCTGTTGGTCAGCCTCTACATTTTTCGCCAGATTCCCAATGGTGTGATCGGTGGTTAGTCTCCGTATCTGTTCGTCTCGCACTAGATAGCATCGTGTATCACCGACGTGAACGACATACATGTGTGGCCAAACAATAAAAGCCATCGTCAGTGTTGTCGCCATGCCCCGACGTTGCGGTATTTGCTCCGCTTCAGCGCCCAAAACTGTCTGGCTGTGATAGAAAGCCGTCTTCAATTCTTCAATAAGTTCGACTTCGTTCTCATCGTTTAGCCGTAGAAACCAATCCATTGCGTTGAGGATATAGTTAGCAACTCCGTCGACGGCCAGACTGCTGGCGCGTTCGCCCGACGAATGCCCGCCAAGTCCGTCGGCAACCAGTAAGAGTTTGCCTTGGGACCGGCTCAAGAGTTGAGTTTGGTGGCTAAGCCCAAGACTCGTTTGTTGCACTTTCATCGACTTGTTCAAGTCGGCAATCAAGAACTGATCTTCATTGTCCTCGCGTCGCTGCCCAACGTGAGTATCACCACAGCAATGGATGTTTACCAAAGTTTTAGAAGGCTTTTCCATATTGCTGCTGGTCCGGAGGGAGATCAAATCTTTTGCAGATGCCGAGGCAGGCACTAAGTTCGTGGAGAAACGCAGGGCTTTTCTCTAAACCGGATTCATGGTGGATTGAGACGGTTCTTTAGAGATGACATAAACGGCGTGAACGAGGCCGAGGATGTAAAAGCCGAAAATTGTAAGTAGCACGTTGATCCAGAATTGCGATCCCAAGCCAACTCTTAAAAACACACCGAGTGGTGGAAGCAAAATCGACAAGATAATTTTTACAAGATCCATGAGTGAAGACTCCTTGTTACACGACCAATTAAAACCTTAGTTGCAATAGCTGTTTGCATTTGATGTGCCAGAGTGCTGCAAGAAATAAGATTGTCTAGGTGTTGCGGCTAATCCTGCCCATCACAAACTCAATTGGTGGATCCAGCTTCTTAGTGGTCGCCCGACGACCAATATGCAGCGAGGACCGGTCGCTATGCGAGCAATTCGCGATGCAGATCACTCGCCTCGATTATTTGATCTCTAAGCCACATTACCGCGCGACTGGGCCGCTTCGATTGGAAAATACCGAACGAAACGAAACGAAACCCGACCAATCGAAAAAGTGCGATAAAACCGACATTCTCGATACACTTCAACCCAAGAAAAAATCCTTGCTGCCTTGGCATGCTGGATGCAACTCCCGCTCGGGTACGCCTCCACTCGATACATCTCAAGGAAAAAATCATGTTGCGTTTAGCGATCTCTCTACTACTCCTGTCCGTGTTATTTGCCGTCTTTGGGTTTGGTGGAGTCGCATCAAGCTTTGCCGGAGCAGCGAAACTTTTGTTCTGGGTCTTTATCGTGCTGTTTGCCATCAGCGCTATCGTGAGTGTTCTCAAGGGAAAAGCTCCAGCCATCTAATCGCAGTATTCCAAAACATACTGAGTGACTTTTCGTTGTAGAGTAACGCGACAGCGATTCCCATCAATTAATTCCGACCTGTTCGATCACCGTCGGAATTCAGTTGTGCGCTCGGCAACCTGCTCAGGCAAAATGAATCACCGTTGGTATTGCAATGAACGATGAATCTGAAAATGCAAGGATGCATTATTCGCCATCCCAACTCGTGGGCGTTCTAGACACCGCTTCGGATGGAATTTGCTGTATCGATCAACAGGGAAACTGTACTTTTAGCAACGCCAGTTGCTTGCGATTACTGGGCTGTGAAAAGCATGAGGACTTGCTCGGCGTCGACATGCATGACCTGATCCACGGAAAAAAACGAGGTGGAAAACCTTGCGAGAAAGACAGTTGTCAAATCTACGGTGCATTTCGCGAGGGCACAAAAATCCGAATCGACGACGATGTTTTCTGCAAGAAAGACGGATCCAGCTTAAATGTGACATGCCGCTGTCAACCGCTTGAGGACGACTGCGGGAACAAGGTGGGCACAATTGTCACCTTCTCGGACATCAGCCAACGAAAGAGCGAAGAGGCCTGTCGCTCGAAGCTTATGCAGATGGTCGACTCATCGGTCGACGCGATGATCAGCCGTGATCTCAACGGCGTCATCACCAGCTGGAACGAAGGAGCTTCACGTATCTATGGGTTTTCCAAAGACGAGGCCATTGGGCAAACGACCTCTCTAATTCAATTAGAAGACCACGCCGAGGAAGATCGCAACATCGAGAATGCAATCCAACATGGCGACGGTATCGGCCAACTAAAGACTAAACGGCAACGTAATGATGGCGTAACTTGCGAAGTATCCACTACAGTTTTCCCGCTCCGCGATTCCGCAGGAAACATCGTTGGCTCCGCGTCGATTGACCGCGACATTTCGGACCAATGCCGTGCCCACGATGAACTTTTGAAAGCCAAATCGGCGGCCGAGAGTGCAGAGTCGCTGGCCAATTCGGCCAATAGAACGCGAGCTCAATTCCTTGCTAATATCAGTCACGAGCTTCGCACGCCCATGAACGCGATCCTTGGCATGATACAGCTCTCGCTCGACGAGAAACTGGACCCGACGGTCGAAGACTATCTCAGCACGGCAAAATCTTCTGCCGATTCGTTGCTTGAGTTGGTCAACGAGCTGCTCGACTTCTCAAAGATGGAAGCCGGCAAGTTCGAAATCAATCCCGAGCCATTCAATCTATTCGAGACCATCGACACCACCGCTAAATCCTTGTCCGCAAAGGCTGGCGAAAAAGGCATCGAGTTGTTTTGTGAGGTTGACTCCGAAATCTCCAGCTCGTTGATCGGCGACGCGCGGCGTATTCAGCAGGTCATCATCAACTTAGTCAGCAACGCGATCAAGTTCACCGACGAGGGAGAGATTGTTATTAATGTGGCTCGGGTTGAGTCAACTGACAATCAAGAGGTGCTGAAATTTTCGGTATCGGACACCGGAATTGGGATCAAGCAGAAAGATCGCAAACGCATTTTCTCTCCGTTTGCTCAAGCGGACATGTCATCTACACGCGAACACTTCGGAACAGGCCTTGGTCTTTCGATATGCCAAGATCTGCTTTCTTTGATGGACAGCCAACTGGAACTCGACAGCGAAGTTGGTGTGGGAAGTACATTTTCGTTCGAGGTAGAGTTCGACGTCAACGATGAAAGCTCAACAAGCAACTTCCCCACAGAGCTAGTAAAGAATCGTCAGGTGCTGATCGTTGACGACAACAAGACCAATTTGCGAATCCTTGAAAAGGTCTTCACTAATTGGTCAATGCATCCAATAACGGCACGCGACGGTCAACAGGCTCTCAGAATCCTCAAACGAAAGCAAGCGGCTAACGATCCTGTCCCTTTGGTGTTGGTTGATGGAATGATGCCGGGGATGGACGGGTTTGAGCTCGTCGATAAAATAACCGAGGATGAGGAAGTTGATGTTCAAGCCACGATCATCATGCATTCGACGGCAGAGTTGTCGGTGTTCTCTGAAAAGAAAAAAGAGTCATCAGCTAAAGCTTACGTGATGAAGCCAGTTTCACAATCGGAACTGCTCAATGCAGTGATCGAATCACTCGACCTGTACGTCCAACCCAGCAATCCGAATGATCTTTTCAGATCCAGTGATTTACCAGTCAAGCCTTTACAGATTTTGCTTGTCGAAGATTTGGAGGCCAACCGAAAAGTCGCCACCGCGATCCTGAAGAAGCGTGGTCATGAGGTGACCATTGCCAAAAATGGTCATGTTGCCTTGGAGACGCTGCAAAATTCAGAGAAACGATTTGACGTGATTCTCATGGACGTTCAAATGCCAGTCATGGACGGCTTGCAAGCCACATCTGCGATCCGAAATCTCGACTGCGACGACCGATCAACCACTCCGATCATCGCCATGACCGCCCATGCGTTGGATGGCGATCGCGAAGAGTGTTTGGCGGCAGGCATGGATTCTTACATTCCCAAACCACTCGACGCGAAGAAACTTGTGTGGCTGACCGAAACGGTCACCCATGACCCTTTGAAAGTACAGCGTAACATCAGTCGTCAAAAGAACTTTTACCATAACGGTGCAAAATTGAGTGCGACCAGCAACGACGAATCTAAGAAACTACTCGACCTTGACAGCGCACTCAAAAGACTGGGAGGCGACCAAGAATTATTCAAGGAGTTCGTAGCAATCTTCCTTGAGGACGCGCCGGGAATGATGAAGGAGATTGAGGATGGGCTGAACGGCAATGACGCTGGCGCGGTCGAAAAAAGTTCGCATGCACTCAAGGGGTTAGTTTCCAATTTTGGTGCGAAGGAGTGCGTTGACGTTTCTCTGAAGTTGGAAAAAGCAGGTAGGGAAGGTGACCTTTCAAAATCGCCAAAAGATTTTGGAAAACTTCAGACCCTTTACGAAACTTTGTGTGCCGAATTAAAAGAGCACGCTTAAAGGCACCATCTAATTGACAAATCCAAAATGAACTCAAACTTAATGCCTGAACCAGAGAACGAATCTCCTCGAATCATTTTGCCTGACGGCTCCGAATTAGAAGAGGTCGTCGAAAACGTTCGCGAGAAGAGTCGTAAAGAAGAGGATGAAAACTACGTTCCCGTAATCATCAAGCGCTCCGATGAAACTCGGCGACATCCAGATGATGCACTTGAGAATGCGATTGAAGAGGGAATTGAACAACTGGAGCGCCCAGCTTTGTCCTTGTTCATTTCCGCATTAGCCGGTGGACTTATTGTTGGCTTCTCCGCGATGGCAGTTGCGGTGGTCTTAACGGCGACACACGAAGTAAAAACATCGGATTTGGTTGCACGAATCGCCACAGCTTTCGTTTATCCGCTTGGTTTCATAATGTGTATCCTTAGCGGCGCACAATTGTTTACAGAACACACCGCGAGCGCTCTCTACCCAGTCCTTGATCGCAAGGCAACGGCGGCACAACTTATTCAGTTGTGGGCAATCGTTATCATAGGCAACATAGTAGGAGCGTTCTTTAGTGCCTTGCTATTGTACTGTGCTCGGGATGTCCTTACTGCGGATGTCGGGTTTATTGAAATCGGACACCATTTGACAAAGTTCTCAAACGTTTCTCTTTTAGTAAGTTCGATTCTTGCCGGTTGGTTGATGGCGATGGGTGCTTGGTTGGCTGTGTCGAGTCCTAGAACCGAGGCCCAAATCGTGGTGCTTTTCGCAGTAACGTTTTTGATTGGACTTGGAGGTTTTCACCATTCGATCGCTGGTTCTGTTGAGATGTTTGCAGCCATGTTCTTTGACGCCAGCTTCACTATTTCAATGGCTTGTCGATTTATCGGGATTGCCCTCATCGGAAATTTGATTGGCGGTTCGTGTTTCGTGGCGCTCCTTAATTATGCCCACATTCGCCGGACGAACGAATAAGTTTGGTTTGACGAACAGCAGGCCCCAATTTTTTCTGTTGAGTCATAAACGACCATGATGGTCGGGCGCAAGCCAGATATCACCAACGGAACTCTGGTTGTCCAATAAATCCCGATGTTGGTTAGCATCTGCTGGTTGGCATCCCATTTGCGGTATGTGTGATCGAATAACAAATCTGATACTAGGAGAGAAAATGGCTGCCTACTTAATAGCGACAAAAGACTCAGAAGTTTTGGACACTCCAGTCTTCGCCGCTGACCAGCACGAAGAAATCGTGATGGTGTTTACGGACCCGAAGAACGCTCAGCAGTACATAGAGGATGCAGGATGGTCTGAGGACCACACGGTCGCGACGCTTGACTCCATCTCATTCATGGAATGGCTAATTCAGTGCCATCGGTCAGGTATCGATCTGATGGCGACCGACCCGAAACGCTCGGAGCACGAAGCGGGCATGAAAATAAACTCACTGAGTATTAAGGGGCATCTAGAGCATGCAGGTGAGCACATTGTGCTGACGGCGAATCCTGATTTCTAAAGCGTTTGTCGCTCATCTCGCCAAACATTTGCGAGATGTTCGGATGCCAAAGTAGTGGATCGCTCCGCCGATCCTCGGTTGGAGTAACGACAACATGGATCAAATACAATTTTGATTGGAGAATATCAATCGCACAACAACTGACCGGCGGAGCGGTCAGCGACTAAACTTCAAATCCCAAACTTCAAGCATTAAAGCCTTTCAAATTGACCTTAATCAGAATCCGAGTCAGCCTGCTGTTCTAATATCTCACCAACACGGTCAACCAGATTATCGGTCGACACAGGCTTGCTCAGCACGAGCGTCGCATTCATCGTTTCTGCGTGCTTGTCAATGTTCATCGACGCGTCGGCACCGCTGACAACGATCACAGGTGGTTGCTTTTTCTTTTCTAGATGCAGATTGATGAAGGCGAGTAAACTCAACCCTCCTTTCGGGGCCAAAGTTTGCCCTGAAGAGCGAATCAGCATATCGCTGATCACCAATGCGATTTCAGATTCTTCTAGCGCGTTAGACGCTGCGTCAAAACTGGATTCGACGATGACCGCATAACCCGCTTGCTCCAACGCCAACTGCCACGAAGTCGCCAACCGTAACTCATCTTCCAAGATCAAGATCGTCTTCACTTCACCCGCCGCGCAAATCGTTAATGATCCGCTTTAATTTCACAACATCGACCGGCTTAGTCAGCCGCGGAACGTTAGCTAACTCGTCAGGAATATCGAATACTTTATCGTAGCCACTTGCAAAAGCGAACGGAATACCCTTTGCGGCCAGCGTTTTGGCCAACTCAATGCTTGTTTCGCCCCCAAGGTTGATGTCCAGAATCGCCAACGCAAAATTGTTTTTGCCAATTTGCGTCATCCCTGCTGCATGATTGCCAGCGGTAACGATGTTTGAATAACCGAATTTTTCGAGCATCTTCTCCATTTCCATCGCCAGAACGACATTATCCTCGACGACCAAAACAATATCTTCGCTGGCAACCACCGTGGATGTCTCAGCCGGCATGGGAGCATTTGAAGGTGGCACAGCATCTTGCTTCGGTGATTCTTCCAGTGGAGTCACCGCATCGTTAGGCAACCAAAGCCTGACCTTTATGCCATCGTGGTCGAAAACGACTTTGGCCTCACCACCACACTCGTACGGAATCGCTTTCTCGATCAGAGTCAGACCGAAACCGCGACGCGTCGGCGGAGTCGCACCAACGACTCTGCTCTCGTCCCAATGGATCGCAAGACCCCCGGCCTCAGACGACCAATGAAGGTCTAAGGTCGCATCGAGCACCGAAAGCGCTCCGTGCTTGGCTGAGTTAGTCGCCAGCTCATGAATGACCAACGCCATGATCGGGGCGACGTCCGTTCTCAAACCGATCGGTTCGCCCGAAATCGAAATCGTCTGTTTCGAGTTGAGAAAAGGTTTTATCTCCGACGAGATCAAATCTTCTAAGCTCGCCCACTGCAAGCCGCTGCCTCCAATTAAATCATGAGCGGTTGAGAGTGCTACGATTCGTTTTTCGAAAGCGGTCGTGTACGCGTCCAAAGAAACAGTCGAGTCTTTTGTTTGGCGGCAGATGGATCGCACTAAAGCCAGAATGTTTTTGACTCGATGGTTCAATTCCGCGACCAGCAAATCCTGAAACTTCTTCTGCTTTTGCCAAGCCTCACGCGACGCATTGACGTCTTGGAATACCAGATCAAGAATCACGTTGCGAAGCTCAGCCGCCGCAGAAAAATCGCCTTGCGACCACGGTTCACACTTACCGGTCACTGACTCAGCATATTCCGAAAACGAACCACGCGGATGCAGCCGCGGCCCGTTGGGCCCATACTCGATACGCTTTTCCGGGACGCCGCCCCAACGAACGTTTTGGATAATCTCATTGCGAAAGTAAACGATGAACGTGCTGCCATCGGAATCGACTTGCGTCACAAGTGCTCCTGCGGTCTTGCCCGTTTCTAGATTCTCAAGCTGTTTCACTCCGACAAAAGAGTCGACCGAATACAGCCCGTCGCCAGCCAACAAGGTCAACTCACGAATCACGCCTTCGTTGGGAACGTCGCCGCTGGTTTCGATGGATAATTCTTGCACGAGTGCAATTCCATCTGCACTTACGATTTCAGCAATGTCTTGCGACAGTCGCTCGAAGACTTCGGGCAAAGGCTCTTTGGCGGATTGTCTTAACGCGCTCCGTGTTGACTGAGCGCGCTTTCGCCTTTCGATCAAATCGCTTTCTATTTGCTGCTGCAACTGCAATGAGAAAAAGTGACCGAACAACTCGCAGATCGAACGGTGTTCCGGCGACAATCGCTTCGGGCGGCAATGGTGAAACGCAAACAGCCCCCATAGCTCGCCGCGCACAATGATCGACACATTCATCGTCGCCCGAATACCCATA
>CALHPU010000160.1 GCA_938036435.1 uncultured Pirellulaceae bacterium
GTTGCAATTGGTGCCTTCAACACGAACCAGTTTAGACAGGGCTTGGCCCACACTGGAACGTAAGCACATTTGTCATGGAGAAATGAAATGGCAGAAGAAAAGAAACCAAAATCAGCAGGGAAGAAATCGAGGGGAAGTCAAGCATCTGCGAAGGCCTCCTCCAAAGATGCGGGCAAAGCAAAAAAGGGCCCGAAGGTTTCTAACAAGTAGTGAGTGTGGGAGAGGAAGGGCTGTTCTTGGAGCAGCCCTTCTTTCACTCGTCTGATGCCCCAGATCCCTCTCGCTGAAAACTGAACCACAAGTGAGCAATTCATTGGAAAGGTGACGGCTTGGTCCCAGTGATTGGATGTACAGAAAAAGGAGAACAGAAAATGAAACTTCATGCAGCGGCAAGCTCCGACATTGGGTTCTGCCGCGACAAAAATGAAGACTCGTTCTACGTGGATTCAGACCTTGGTTTGTACATCGTGTGCGACGGCATGGGCGGCCATGTTGCTGGAGAAGTCGCCGCGAGCAAGGCCGTTGAATTCACGAGCGAATTTTTCGCTAGAGCTTGTGAACATCGAATTCTTCCGCGCGACCATGAAACCGATTTTCACGGAGTCTGGAGCGGTTTAATGGCTGAGGCGATCGAGCACTGTTGCGAGGAAGTGCTTGCCCTTTCTCAAGCCAATCCGGAGATGGATGGCATGGCCACAACGATGACTGCAGTGAAAATCGTTGACGAGCACGCTTTCGTTGGGCATTTGGGGGATTCTCGGCTGTACCTGAAAAGCGGTAACGTTACGAAGCAACTTACCACCGATCACAATCTGTATTCTGACATGTTTGCTCAGGACCCTCAACGGATCAATGCGCTCACCGACGTCGACGTTTTGAAGCGATTCAAACATGTTTTGACTCGGTGCGTGGGGCGCAGACAGGCGGCAGAAGCTGAGGTGTTCGATTTTCCGTTGACCGATCAAGACTTACTTCTTTTGTGTACCGATGGCCTGAGCAACTATTTGACCGACGAAAGCGCCCTCACTGAAGCAGTCGATGGCCAGAGCCCGGAAGCAATCGTCAATATGCTTCTCGAATTTGCCAACTCCGAGGGAGGTGAAGACAACATTACCGCAATCGCGATTCTCGTCGAGGGTGACGCCTCGGACGAACATCGGACCAACCCGTTTGCGGCACCTGAAATAAACCGGAATACCGAACAGGGGGAACCACAGGCTTTCCAGTAAAGCGATCTTGTGATCGAACAAAAATCGATGCACGCAGCCTGATTGGCGAAGAAGGCGCTTTGCGTTGCGTTTCGCTGAATATTTGCCGGCTCAATCATGAGCTCGAATCTACGCCTGAAAGCGAATTTCCTGCAGAGTCAGAGAATTCGGAATTGTCACCTCCCCACTTGGAGCAAGAGTCGATACGTGACGAAGATATCCGGAAGAATTTCTGTGAACTGAGATTATCAAGTCACAGATTGAGTCACCGTTGGGCTTTCGACCGGCGGGTTTTATAATGAAAACTACTCCACGATGATGCGACGAATTCAACAAGATTTTTGACACTTGGATCGTTAGGCAACATCATTTCCAATGAATCGGAAGCCAAGTTTAACCATGACCAACAGAGTTGTCTTTTCATTGTTTGCATTCTACCTTTTGAATGCAGCCTCATTTCTGTATGCGCAGTCCTACCCGCAAAGCTGGCGGAGTTCTCCCCGACCGTTAGGCACGCGATTTCATTGGAAAAATACGCCACCGGCTCCAATGTCGGGAGAGGCTCAGCATTCATTTACTTCGCCCAATTTAGAAATCCCTCCCGGTTCGACGAGGCGCGTGTTACCTGATGGACGGGTCAAAGTCATCACTCCATTTACCGAAGAGCAAAAACGCCAAGTCGCTCAGCTGGAAGCCCGTCGGATTCAAATCCGAGAGGTGCGGCAAAGAGAACTGAGCCAACAGGGCAAAAACGAGGGCCCCTATCCGCGACTGCCAGCGGAGTTTGAAAAGCAGAAAGCGATCCTGCTCAGTTCCTGCGATTGGCAGCCCCACAACTTCGGTGTCCTCGTCGATTTGATCAACAAGAGCCGTGGGCACGCGAATCTGGTCATTCTGTTCAACGAAAAAAACGACTTCGATGGTACGCCACAGTTTACCAAACTTGTCGAGCAACTGGCTCAGACGGGCCAAGATTTCCCTCACATCCGATTCTTGCCGTTGAATCTCGACACGATCTGGCTACGAGACTTTGGACCACGTCTTGCCGAGACTCAATCAGGCGGCGCGATGGCGATGGACTTTTTCTACGACACGATTCGCCCGTTCGACGATGACTTCCCAAAGCTTTGGGCCGATATGACCAACGCGAGTCACAACGAAGTCCCATGGAACCTGCAAGGTGGAAACCTTATCTCAAACGGGCGCGGTCTCGCCATTGCAACCAGCAGGCTTTTCGAAGAAAACCGCATCGAACGCCCGGGCAAGAACTATGACGAAGACGAGGAGTATGTTCGTCAGCAGGTCATGAAGTTTTGCAATATCAAGCGGCTGTTGATTGTCAAACCGCTTGAGCACGAGAACACACGGCACGTCGACATGTTTGCGACGTTCCTCGCTCCCGACCTTGTTGTCGTTGCGCAGCTTGATCCACGGTATGACCCGCAGAACGCCGCAATCCTCGACGCCAATGCCAAACAGCTCGCGGGGATTTCGATCGACGGCAAACCACTGCGGGTTGAGCGGATCCCAATTCCACCTCGACGTGGCGAATATTGGAGCACGTACACGAACATCATCCTGACCGATCGCCTTGCTCTGATCCCAACGCTCATAACGGATCCGCCGGGCTACGCGGAAGCGGCTTTGGCACGCTATCGCAAATGGCTGCCGAATCATCATGTCGAATCAATCGACATGACGACAATGGATAAACTTGGTGGCTCCTTGCATTGCCTTTCCTGTCCGATCCCAGAATTCGCGGAACTGCCAGAAGGACTTTTGAGCTTCCGCGACGCGGTTACACTGACTGGGGGGGCCGTACCCGGGGGGGCACAAGAAAGAGAGTCCCGGCGGGACCAACGCACTCGATTGGGAACGGTTCAGAGGATGCCATAAAATTCAAATCGCTTGACGGCAGTCAGCCCCGTTGGCTTTCGACTGTCGCAGGGCGATTTCGCCGAACGGCTGTGGTGATGATCGGTTTAAATCGGCCGACTAATTACCGATCGGGTCTTCAGCAGTCTCGGACGAATCAACCTCCGCACGGGTTGCGATACTGCGTTTGATTTGTATACCAAGCTTTTTGATCTTGGTTCGCAACGTGGTGCGGGTGATGCCTAGGATGTTTGAAGCTTCAACCTGATTGCCCTGCGTGAATTCAAGGACTTGTGTAATAAGCTCTCGTCCAACGTGCTCGATCAGACTGTCGTAGACATTGGTTTCCCCCGACTGAAGCTTCTG
>CALHPU010000161.1 GCA_938036435.1 uncultured Pirellulaceae bacterium
CGGCGACAAGTTTAGGAATCGTTTGATCCTCGTAGCACACGGCAAATTTCAGCCCAAGTTTCTGAGTGTGTTCAAGCAGTTTTACTGAGTTTGCATGTAACAGCGCATAGTCAAAATGATCCTTGCGGCCGTACCAATCAACGATTACGCCGTCGATGCCGGAGAGCTTCATTAGCAACAACTGATATTCCAGCACGGCATCGTCAGCGCTATTGTAAGGACCAATTTCGGGGTAGTAATGTGCTGCGATTTTGCGGCGGCGATTTGTTGTCCCGTTTGACGATCCGTTTGCCTCGAACTCGTTGGGATCAATTCGGTTCATCGTCCAGTGCCAGCCCCACGTTTCTTTTTCTGGTTCGGCCTCAAACCACGGCATGAAGTGAGCGAAAATCTCAGTGGCGGGCTTCACCGCGAAATCACCTGCCGGATTTTCATCTTGAGCTTGTAGTGAGTCGGCATTGAACAGCCAAAGGGAACAGATCACTATCCAGAAGATACTTCTTGGGGGCAACATAACGATACTCTCAGGCAACGAACTAAAACTTCCTCAACCGCGTTTTAACAACTCCCTGTGGTTGATCAAGCACGTCCATCGCCACGATCTTCCATGTGTCATCAACCACCTTCAACTCGAACAGCGCGTCGTACTGATTGGTGCGTTCATGAATGTGCCCCCAATGTTCGATCGTTCCAACGATGTTCCACTTGCAGCGGTACTGAAATCCGTTTTCCACAAACGATTCAAACTGTTGCTGTCCGTTTAGAATTTCAACGTCTTCGATTTTTGAAACGGCACCTCCCTGTTCGCTGATCCGCAGGCTATCGTTGATCTGCAAATAGAGTTTCCGCAGCAACGGCCCGTGAACGCTTCTGGCAAGCGTATCATAAATCTGACTCTCCTGATGATAGTCGAACGAACGAAACAAATTCCGGTGCAGCTGTAGAAAGATCGTGTTGGCCGTCTCGTTGGATATCGCCAAACGCCCCGGACGCTCAAAGGGTGACACCACCTCGACTTTTCCGACGTTAGAGGTCAGACACCCGACGACGCCCAGCACAGCAGCTGCCCCCATCAGCCGACCGTTCGTAGGACTTACCAACGACAAACACGATGCGATCAGCGCAAGCAAAAGGCAGACAGCAGTGACAACAGGAAAAGCAACCGTTGCCGGTTCAGCATGGTAACGCGGGTCCGCCAGATCAACATTCGTGACCGCTGGAAGCTCAGGGGCATCCGTGGCCTCCCACGAAAAAACATTGTTCTTAAGAAACATCGAGAAACTTACTTGCTTTACCTCTTGGTAGGCAAACGCGACAGCATCGACCGAACGGATCGTTTCTTCGTTGAACTTGTCCCACCCAACATTCACCTTTATAGGCCTACTCTTGGCCGGGTAGCGCATGATGATTCCAACGCGCCCGTTGGCCATGCTGACCTTCCGCTTTTCGGCTTGCACCGCAAAATCTCTTAGGTCTAGTCCGTAAAAATCGATCCGGTCGAACACGGGCTGAACTTCTACGCCATCGATCTCAACCGGGTTACCAACACTAAAAAAACGCTGAATCTGTTTTGCGGCGGCGGCCTGTTCTTCCACGGTCAGAAAAGCAGCATCAGCGCGATCAAAATCGATCAGCGCTGCAAGGTTGGCTAACGGAATCAAAACCTCGTTGCGAACTTCAGCGTTGTTGATGTAGATAAATGAATAGACGCTGCTGTAGCTGGCGATACCGAGCGTATCCTCGCGTTGTTTGTCAAACCACGAATCCCATTCCTCTTGCGAGGCTTTCTGCGAAAGGGGAGGGCGATCCCAGTCAAAACGAAACGTCTCGGGAGTGCTTGGTTTGAGCATCTTTCGATACGGAGTTTTTGAACCCGCCTGTTTCAACAACACCATCAACTCCGACGGCAGTAGCTGCCCTTGGGCAACCATATCTTGGACGATGGTAAGAAACTCCGGCGGCTTATCGTACTTCAGTTCAAACTCGTAACCGAGAGTGTATTGCATCAGCGTTCCGGCCTCGGCGCCATCCTCTGGCAAATCAGGATTTACGACGCCGGTAATTTTTGCGGCAATTGCCTCTCCGTTGACATCCAGAAAACGGATCTTCTCGGTGAGATATTGAGCGTGGTCTTGCGTCGCTTCAAGGATCTCTTTGTTGTCGTACTTGCCGTTTTGCAGCGGTTCTAATCCCTGCAGCAATTCGAGATCTTCAGCAAAACACGTCAACCGCACAGTCGTTTGAAATCGGTTGACATAGACCTCCGCCTCCACAATTGAAACGGGGTGTTCGGTGGCCAATGCTCGCGCTGAAAGGGGCGCTGCAAAAAGAAAAACAAGCATCCCCACAAAAAACAAAATGCCAAAGCCGGCACGACGATTCATGTTCAGGATTCCCGCGTCGATTTTGGGGTCGGCTTGGTAATAAAGACTGACTTCAACAGCAACAGACCAATCACAAACGGCAGCAGACTAACAACCGTCGACAAGATCCACGACCAAGTCCAATCGACGTTCCCACCCTGTCGCCACTGGTTGAACTGGACGGTGAAATTAATCACGCCCCACATCATCAGCACCGCACCAGCAAGCGCGGTACTGATGTATCGCGCAATCAAATTTAGTCTTTTGGCCATCCGCCTAATTTAGCTCCTCAACCACCATTCCGCTATGCCAGCCAGCCACTGCGGCGAACGCCATCGTGACAAAGGAGAGGAACACGGCTCCCAGCGCCGAAGTCAAAACGTTCACCCAAGCCATTGGCACATGCATCAGGACACCCGCCACAAAAGCAATACTGGCCAGCGCCAACACCACCGAAAAAACAGTCTTCCAGTGCTTTCCATTTTTTCGCAAATGGACCACCACATCGGAAGAAATAATCGCAAACGGTGATTGAGCGTGCCAGACGGCGGTTAAAAACGGCAGCGCCAACAAAAACCGCACCGGCGCGGTGATGTAGATCGACATGAACATCAACACGGGCGAACCGGCTACCGCAAAACTGACAGCCGTCATCAACAGGGTGCTAGACCACTCGGTGGTGGGACCAAGCTTCCACGATTTGATCTTACGCTTGCCACCAGCGGCCTCTCTAAAAATCACCCCACAAAAATACCACAGCAAAATCGTGCCGATCGCATACGGCAACCAGCCAACGCCGAATCGCCAAATCCCCATCGTGGCCGTATCGCCCAACGTCGGAGCATCGATCTCTTCAAAAGTCGAAAGCGCCGAATGAGAAATTATATTCCCAATGGCCATCAGTGCTGCCACGACAAAACCGCGCACAGCCACGCTACGTTCGGTAACCAGTTCAACGGCCGCACCAAAAAATTCATCAAATCGCAATTTGGGGAACATTGATTCCAATTGGGATGACGACTTTGGTTTGGGCTTAAAAACTCCTTCTTTTGAGCGTTTTTTCGCGTTCTGAGCCGACTTCGAGCGGTAGGGATTGGGCGTTTGGGATCCAATGTCTTTGGACCTCTTGGCCGTATACGCAGCAGCTAACCTTGTCGGGTCAGTTTGCGAGTCCTCTAACTCTAGCGGCCCCGACAAAGAAAGATCTTCGGACAACAAGTCTTCGCCCAAGTCGCCTTCGTCATCATCAGGAAACTCTTCATCCTCAGTGAAAACCACGTCGGCAAAATCATCTTTGACCGTATCAGTTTCAGACAGCTCGTCCAAGTCAGCCGGCGGTCCCTCTCGCAACGTAAGCGGCTGATCATTTTCGTCCTCAACAATTTCCGCCACGACCTCCGCCTCATCCAATTCATCCTCGATGATTGGTGCGAGCGTCAATTCACCATCGTCTGCGGACGTGCCATCGTCCAGATCCGATTCTCCTTCCAGCGAAAGACGAACCTGTTTTTCAATTTGGGCCTTCTCCTTTTCCGTCGGAGGTCGGACCTTTATCATCGAAAAACAATCGCTGCACTTCACCTGTTTGCCAACCTGCACCAGACTAACCAGCAACCTTGAATCGCACACCGAACAGCGAATCGCAAACGTTCCTTTCTCAACACTCCGGGAAGCACCTTTGTCGCCCCCGGCCAAAAGTTGATTCAGGTCCTCATCGCCAATCGATTTTGATTTGTCGAGCGAATCGTCCAACTGAATATTGGTTCCCGAAGCGGATACTTCTGAACCGCCATTGTTTGATTCAAGCAGATCTTCTTCCTGATGATCGTCTGCTTCTGATTGAACTTCGGTGGACGACTCACCATCAACAACAGAGAATTCAAAATCATTCTCCAACGGATCAGCCGCCTCCTTTCTCGAGCCAGAGCCGATCGCCAAATCTGCTGCTGTTAAAACATCCTCGTCGCCGGTTGCCCTGAGGGGCACTCCAGAGAGAAAATCGTCATCGTCATCAGGCTCGGGGAGTTTCGATAGAACTCTTTCGGGAATCTCGACTTTTCGTTGACAACCGGAACACTTGGCCTTTTCTACATTGCCTGCCGCGTGCGCGGAGGTAACTTCAATCGATGCCGAACAAAAGGGACAATCGTAATGCAAAGGTTCTGTCAAAATGGTCCCTGTCGCTGCTACGAATTTACGTGGCCTGATTGGAAACTTCTTCCCACCAAGATACTTTAACATGCGGATCGATTCGACCAAACAAGTCGCTCTTGGTTGCTAAATTGTCTTTTCGGGATCAATTAGAACGCTGACGAAGCTGTGAACAAGTAAACTTTATCAGTTACCGCGATTAGCCAAAACGTCGCGCGAACTCCCGCCGAGCGATTTTCTCTCTATAATCAAACCAGAATGTCACTTACCTCCGCCTCCGCGTTACCTAAATGAAGCTGATTAAAGTCGCCGCCGCTGCCCTCAACCAGACCCCAATCCACTGGGAAAACAATCTGGCAAATATCGTCTCTGCGATCCAACAGGCTCGATCCGAAGACGTTTCCGTACTTTGCCTTCCCGAGTTATGCATCACGGGTTACGGGTGCGAGGACGCATTTCATTCTTCCGGCATCCGACAAAGCGCCATCGACACGTTAAAAGCAGTCATCCCGCACACCACCGGCATGGTCGTTTCGGTCGGACTGCCACTATTGTATGCCGGTGGAATTTTTAATGTTGCGGCGTTGATCGTTGATGGCAGCCTGATTGGATTCGTAGCAAAACAACATCTGGCCGGTGACGGCATCCACTACGAAACACGTTGGTTCAAAGCATGGCCGTCAGAAATCACGGCCACTGTTGAAATTGATAACGTTGAGTATCCGATAGGTGATCTGTTGTTTGACGTTGGTGGAGTCAGGATTGGATTTGAAATCTGCGAAGACGCGTGGGTAGGATCGCGCCCCGGTGGCAGTTTGGCCGCGCGCGGCGCTGATATTATTCTCAACCCAAGCGCAAGTCATTTTGCGTTTGGCAAACATGAAATCCGTAAACGATTCGTTCTCGAAGGCAGCCGCGCTTTCAACGTCAGTTATATCTACGCCAATTTGGTCGGAAACGAATCAGGCCGTGCGATCTTTGATGGCGATACAATGATCGCGTCGGGCGGAAAGCTGTTGGCTACCGGCAGCCGTTTGAGCTTTGATCTTTGCTACCTGACAACCGCCACCATCAACATCGAAGCGACCCGCATGGTGCGAGCGCGTACCGGCAGTTTCGAACCAGATGTCGACGGTGATGAAACTGATGTCGTCAGCACCAGTTTCTCATGGCCCAATTGTCCGCTGACTAGAGCCGAGGTTGTTCCGCAGGACTGGGAGGTAAACACCGACATTAAAGCGGAAGAGTTCTCGCGCGCGGTAGCATTGGGCCTGTTTGATTACATGCGAAAAAGTTTTTCCAAAGGCTTTGTGGTGTCCCTGAGCGGTGGTTGCGATTCGGCCAGCATCGTGGCGTTAATCTACGCCATGTTTCGCTTAGCAGAAACGGAGCTAGGTTTTGAAGGCCTGCTGAAACGCATTGAGTACTGTTTGCCGCAATCATGCAAAACTAACCCGCCCAAAGATTGCCGAGAATTGATCAGCGCGATGTTGACCACCGTTTATCAGTCAACCAAAAACAGCGGCGACGTGACTCGTAACGCGGCAGCAGCGGTGGCCGAAGAAATCGGCGCAACGCACTACTTGTTCGACGTTCAACCAATGGTCGACGGATACGAACAAGTTGTCTCAGACGCGATTGGCACCGAACTGAATTGGCAGGACCACGACATCACACTGCAAAACATTCAGGCGCGCGTGCGTTCGCCAAGCGTTTGGATGTTGGCCAATCTTAATAGCGCGTTGCTCCTATCGACCAGCAACCGCAGTGAAGCGGCAGTCGGATACGCAACGATGGACGGCGATACTTCCGGCGGCGTGAGTCCGATTGCTGGAATCGATAAAGCCTATTTGCGTCAGTGGCTGGTTTGGATGGAGCAAACGGGTCCGTTCTCAATCGAAGGGCTGCCTTCACTTAAAGCAGTCAACGACCAACAACCAACCGCCGAACTGCGACCGCCGGGGGAGAATCAAACCGACGAAGGCGATCTGATGCCGTACGAAATTTTGGACGCCATCGAGCGTCTGGCAATTGGCGACAAACTGGTTCCAGTGGAAGTCTTCGAGCATATGTTGGTCCAATTCCCGCAGGCCGAGCGTCGGCAAATGGGGGACTGGGTCGTTCGGTTCTTCAAGCTTTGGTGTCGAAATCAGTGGAAGCGCGAAAGGTATGCTCCTTCGTTTCATCTGGACGATCAGAATTTGGACCCTAAGACTTGGTGCCGGTTCCCCATCCTCTCCGGCGGTTTTCAAAAGGAGCTCGCCGATCTCGAGCGGCATATCGACACGGCAGAGATGTAGTTTCGACTACACAGCTGGGTAATCTGGCTTCCTGCGTTGAATTTTGAGACAACGATGTCTAGAGAATCAGGTCACCTATGCTTTTTTCTGTAGTGGGATTCGCCAGAATTCCTTTCTTGCATTTCCGCCACGCCCTAATTCTAGCGACCCTCACCATTCTTTCGCAGGTAAGAAACCGTCCGGTCAAAACGTATCCAAAAATCGGAAGCGAATGGTTTTAGCTCGGGGTATCCGGGGACCAAACATCCAGTAAAAGGGTAATTTGCGTATTCGTCCACGGCAACTAAACCGGAGCGTTCTGGATTCCTTGCGATGTATTCACAGACTTCCATCAACGCCTCCTCTTGACGCTCATCTTCGCTCAACACATGGTCATAGGATTGGTCTTGCAACTTAAATCCGATTGCAGAAAGAGAACCATTTAGTCTTGTCCGCAAATGTCTCATTGCCAGTTTCTGGTCACTATGTTCCAAGATCCCCAACCAGACCATGTGGATGTGATCCGGCATCAGACAAAAGATCGGACAAACGATCATTTGCCCGAATAAAGAATGAGTTAGAAGTTCACGAAAATGGTAGTACATTTTCGCATCGAGCCAACCCGTCCTACGATCTCGAACGGTGAGCGTCCAGTGCACGGCGGCATTGCCAAGATATGCGGCTCGTCCAAGTCTGCGTAGGTGGTCTCGATGAGTCATTGACTTTCCTACAGTGTGCTTTTTTCTTACAAATAGTCCAATCTAAAATTAAGGGCCGCTGCTGCGGTGATCGGCGGGGAATTCTGGCGAATCCCACTACTCAGTTCCTTCATTATAAGTCTTTCAATGTCACTTTTTGGCACATTTCTACGAGCTCTTCGACTCATAAAAGGGCGAGGTCTCGCATTGCTCAATCTCAAAACAATCGTCCTTGTCCGTCATCGACTTCTGGAACACAAAACCGATCGCGATTCAACTGAGGTGTGCCGGACTTCAAGCCAGACTTCTTCAAATGAAGTTTGAACAGCGCCTCAATCTGCTGCGCCCAAATGCCGGTGCCTTTCATGCGCTGGCTGAAATCAGAATCGTAAAGCTTGCCACCTCGCAGCGCTCGCATGCGACCGAGAATTTTCTCTTGGGCGTCAGGCATATGCCTCTCCAACCAGTCCACAAAAACAGGCTCAACCGCCAGCGGCAAACGCAGCATGACGTAACCAGCCCTTGATGCACCCTTTTCAGCAACAGCATTAAGAATCGACGGGATCTCGGCATCGTTGAGCCCCGGAATGATCGGCGCGACGAGCGCCTTGACCGGCACACCGGCGGCGGACAACTGTTCGATCGCCTTCAACCGCGCTTGCGGGGAACTGCTGCGCGGTTCCATTACCCGCACCAACGACTGGTCTAACGTTCCGACACTAACGGTGACAACGACCAAATTCTTCTCCGCTAAACTCTCTAGCAAATCGATGTCGCGAGTAACAATCGCATTTTTGGTTGTGATCCGAATCGGTTGATTAAATTCCAACGCCACTTCCAAACACTGGCCAGTCAGTTTTAGCTCGCGCTCACAAGGTTGATAACAGTCCGTGACTCCCGAGAGCATCACCGGCTCAACTTGATCAGGCCATTTCTTCCTCGACAACCATTTGCGAAATAGGCTGGCCGCCTCGCGTTTGACAAAGATCTTGGATTCGAAGTCGATACCGGCGTTGAGGCCAAGGTACTCATGCGTCGGCCGAGCGTAGCAGTAGCTGCAACCGTGAACGCACCCTCGATACGGATTCAAACTGTAACGAAAATCGACGTCCGGCGACTGATTCTCACTGACCACGGTGTTGGAGTCATCGTCGAAATACTCGGTTTTGATTTTCCCAACCAGTTGCACGTCTTCTGGTTCCAGTTGATCGAATGTCGATTCTAGCTCGATCTTTTCGAATCGGTTTTTTAGCTGTAGAGAAGTGCCGCGGCCGGTAAGTTTTTGCTTCGCAGGTTGACCGTCCGAGGAAGGCATGGTGAATCAAAATCTAGGAAAGAAAAATCAAGGAAAGCAGTAGACTGGAAGATTATAAGCTATTTTGTTGCCGCATTGTGCTCGCCTCGCTTACGCGTTTTGAAGTTGCACAAATACAAGCCCGAAGCGCGAGCGAGCGGATATTTCCCAGGATTTCCGGATTCCTCGCTTGCGCGTCGGGCTTGTATTGAATCGCTTTGCGACCTCAAAATAGCAAGCGTTTTGTCCAATAGAATGTTGCCGCATTGTGCTCGCCTCGCTTACGCGTTTTGAACTTGCACAAATACAAGCCCGAAGCGCGAGCGAGCGGATACTTCCCAGGATTTTCGGATTCCTCGCTTGCGCGTCGGGCTTGTATTGAATCGCTTTGCGATCTCAAAATAGCAAGCGTTTTGTCCAATAGAATGTTGCCGCATTGTGCTCGCCTCGCTTACGCGTTTTGAAGTTGCACAAAGACAAGCCCGAAGCGCGAGCGAGCGGATATTTCCCAGGATTTCCGGATTCCTCGCTTGCGCATCGGGCTTGTATTGAATCGCTTTGCGACCTCAAAATAGCAAGCGTTTTGTCCAATAGAATGTGAAATTTGCTCTCAAATGTGCAACTTCAAAACTTACGCGTCGGGTTAGTGCCGCGCGTAAAAAAGGCCCGCCAACATGACGAGCCGTTCTCTGATTTCTTCAATCCCTATTTCTTCAATCTCTTACAAGGCCAGCAACAATCGGCTTGGCGCTTCCAAGTAACCAATTACTTCGTTCAGGAACCGGGCTGCCGCACCCCCATCGACCAATCGGTGATCGTAAGACAGGCTCAACGGCATCATTAAACGTACCGCGATTTCGTCGTTCTCAACAACAACCGGCAGTTTTCTCGAACGTCCCACTAATAGAATCGAAGTCTCGGGAGTGTTAACGATTGGCGTAGAGTAAGTGCCGCCGATCGCGCCAAGGTTGCTGATCGTGAACGTGCCACCCTTTAGGTCATCCATGGAGAAATTGTTCTCGCGCACTCGGCCGGCCAAATTCATCAGCTCGCGAGCGATGTCGCCAATGCTCATCTTGTCAGCATTTCGCAGCGATGGCACAACCAGCCCGCGATCAGTATCAACGGCGATTCCAATATTCACATATTCCTTGTAGTGAATTTTTCCGTTTTCCATATCGACCGAAGCGTTGATCACCGGATGGTGCTTGAGCGACATTGCGATCGCTTTAATCAAGAACGGCATCGTCGTCAGCTTGATTCCCTGAGCGGCGTAGTCTTCTTTGCTGCTTTGCCGCATCGCTTCAAGCTTGCTAACGTCTGCGTCGTCAAAGTTAGTTACGCGTGGAACGGTCGACCACGACTCGTGCATCTTTCGAGCGATCGCTTGGCGGATCTTTGGCATTTTTTCGATGCGGACCGGGCCGAATCCATCACTCACGCTACCGGGACTGGCAATGATTCCCGTAGAAGAAGATGAAGAGGATGGTGCTCCTGATCCTCCGCCACGCACGACCGCCAAAACATCATCGCGGGTGATGCGTCCTTTTTGCCCTGTTCCAGTGACGCGTGTTAGGTCGACGCCCGTTTCGCGAGCCAACTTACGGATCGCTGGGCCAGCAGCAACCTTCGACAAATCTGAAACAGGTGCCGCCGGAGCTGGAGTCGCAGCTACCGGGGCTGCAGGAGTTGGAGGTGCAGGAGCAGAAGGTGCAGGAGCTGGAGCCGGTGGAGGCGTCGCAGCTGCTGGAGCTACTGGAGCTGGAGTGGGAGCAGGCGGCTCTGGTTCCGGCGTCGGTGCCGGAGCGGGCGCTGCCGGTGCTGCCGCAGGAGCCGCAGCTCCCGCATCCGATGCTTCCAACGTCAGGATGACTTGGCCAACTTCAAGCGTGTCACCTTCGCCGACCATGATCTTGGTTACCGTACCGGCAAAATCACTGGGAACGATAACAGTCGCCTTATCGGTTTCCATCTCGACGACGCCTTGATCTTTTTCGATCTGATCGCCTTCGGCAACCAACAGTTCCAAAACGTCTCCAGAATCTACGCCATCGCCCAAAGACGGCAATTTAATTTCAACAGCCATATCGTCCTTATGTTCTCAAATGTCTTGCCATTGTTTTATTTCGCTCACTCGCAAACCCAATCGATGCCAGTGAGGAAGCTGTTTCGTCAATCTCCAAACTCTGGCGAGTTCGGCTACGAAACTCTCCGACCGCTACGCGTACAGCGGATTGATCTTTTCAGGGTCTACGCCCAAATCTTTGATCGCCTTGGCGACTTCCGACGCGTCTACTTTTCCATCCTGCGACAACTGATACAGCGTCGCAATGACAATGCACTCAGCATCGACTTCGAAGTGACGTCGCAGGTCAGGTCGAGTTGCACTGCGCCCCATACCATCGGTTCCCAAAGCAAACATGCCATTAGGAGCAAACGGAGCAACCTGTTCGGCCAATGCCTTCACGTAGTCACTTGATGCAATGACCGGACCTTCTGTTCCCTCCAGCTGAGTCTCGAAGTAACTCTTCTTCGGAGTCTCAGTCGGGTGCAGCATGTTCCAGCGTCGGCACTCGTCCGCGTCACGGCGAAGCTGTGTATAGCTGGTCACCGACCAGACATCGCTAGAGACGCCGTAATTACTGGCGAGGATTTCTTGAGCCTTCAGAACGCTCATCATGATCGCACCAGAACCGAACAGCTGAACGGTGTGCTTCTCACTGTCGGCCTTGGCACTGCGGAACTTGTACATTCCTTTGATGATGCCATCCTCACAGCCTTCAGGCATGTCAGGCATCACATAGTTGTCATTGCCAACCATCAGGTAGTAGATTGCCGTTTCGCCTTCCTTGTACAGCTTCTTCAAGCCATCAAAGATAATAACAGCCGTCTCGAAGTGAAACGCGGGATCGTAAGCTCGCACCGTTGGGAACGCGATCGCATTAAGCAAACTGTGTCCGTCCTGATGCTGGAGTCCTTCGCCGTTAAGGCTGGTTCGTCCGGCAGTACCAGCAAGCAAGAAGCCTTTGGCTCGCATGTCAGCCGCTGCCCAGATCAAGTCGCCAACGCGTTGGAAACCGAACATCGAATAGTAGATGTAAAACGGAATCATGTTGACGCCGTGAGCGCTGTAAGCTGTCCCCGCCGCGTTGAAGGAAGACATCGCACCGGCTTCGGTGATTCCCTCTTCCAACAACTGGCCGTCTTTGGCCTCTTTATAGAAGGCAAGTTTATTGGCCGAATCTGCCGGTTCGTAAAGCTGGCCTACGTGCGAGTAAATGCCAACCTGCTTAAACATACCTTCCATACCAAACGTACGTGACTCGTCGGGTACGATTGGAACGATGTGCTTGCCGATTTTCTTGTCACTGCACAAACGCGACAGCAGACGTACGACACCCATCGTAGTAGAGATTTCTTTACCACAATCACGCAAGACTTGTTTCGAGTAATCCTCGAAAACCGGCACGTCGATCAACGGATGCTCTGTCGGGCGAGAGGGCACTGGCCCACCGAGAGCTTTTCGGCGTTCCATCATGTACTTCATCTCAGGACTGCTTTCCGACGGACGATAGAAAGGCGCTTTGCCGACTTCTTCGTCAGAGATCGGAATGCCGAATCGAGTGCGGAACTCGAGCAATTCGTCTTCGTTGAGTTTCTTCTGGTTGTGAGCGATCATGCGACCTTCGCCCGCTTCGCCCAGCCCATAGCCCTTGATTGTTTTGGCCAGAATCACCGTCGGTTGACCTTTGTGATCACAAGCCGCTTTGTAAGCCGCGAAGACTTTTTCTGGATCGTGACCGCCGCGACGCATCGTCTCCAGTTTTTCGTCCGACATATTCTTCACCAGATCCAGCAACTCTGGATACTTGCCAAAGAAGTGCTCACGAGCGTAGCTGCCCGGCATGCCAACGTATTTCTGGTACTGACCATCGACGACTTCGCCCATGCGTTTGACCAATAGACCCTTTTCGTCATCTTCCAATAGCGGATCCCAGTCATCGCCCCAAACGACCTTGATGACATTCCAACCCGCACCGCGGAAGATGCCCTCGAGTTCCTGAATGATCTTTCCGTTGCCGCGTACCGGTCCGTCCAAACGCTGGAGGTTACAGTTGATCACGAACGTAAGGTTGTCCAGTTTCTCACGGCCGGCGAGCGTAATCGCGCCGAGTGTTTCAGGTTCGTCACATTCGCCATCGCCAAGGAACGCCCAAACGCGCTGGTTGGTGGTGTCTTTGATCCCGCGATCTTTCAGGTACTCGTTAAACCGAGCCTGATAGATGGACATGATTGGACCAAGCCCCATCGAAACCGTTGGATACTCCCAAAAGGATGGCATCAACCATGGGTGTGGATAGGACGAAAGTCCTTGCACATCAGGGTTGAGTTCCTGACGGAAGCTGTCGAGATTCTCTTCCTTCAGGCGGCCTTCCATGTAAGCACGCGAGTACATACCGGGAGAGCCGTGGCCTTGGAAATAAATCTGGTCGCCATCGTATCCGCTTTCACCGCGCCCTCGGAAGAAGTGGTTGTAGCCAACTTCGTACAGGGTCGCCGATGAAGCAAAGGTGGAGATGTGACCGCCGACGCCGCCTAACCCCGGCGCAGAGGTTGCTTTGTTCGCTTTGACCACCATCGCCATCGCATTCCAACGCACGAAGCTCTTGATGCGTCGCTCAATCTCGCGGTTGCCCGGATAGGCTGGCTGCTGATCTTTATTGATCGTGTTGATGTAGGGCGTGTTGGATTTCATCTCAAGGTCGACGCCTTCTAAGCGTGCCCGAGTCTCCAGAGCTGACAGCAGGTACTTCGCCCGGTCGTTGCCCTTGCTCTTGATGATGTATTCCAGAGAGTCGAGCCATTCCTGAGTTTCCGCTGGATCCATGTCCACGGTCTGCTTCAAGTATGGGTCATTTTCCTCGATAGATTCTGCTGACGATTTAATAACGTCCGACATGCACTCTACCTTTTGTTAAATTTTAAACTTTGAAGGAGCAGTCGTTGAAGACTACTCGTGTTATGTATCCAGTTTGGATGTTTGCGTCATCGCTGCTGGCCAAATTGTTAGTGACGAAGAACAGCCACTTGACGGCATCCCCGAAAATCGGCCACTGAGGGTCAATTGCGATCCCGCTCCCACTGCATTACAGCAACGCCGTCATTTCGATCGAGCGATCCGCCCGAATGACGCTAACCATAGAATCGCAGCGCGAAACGTGAAAAGCCCTTTGACACAATATTAATGTCATCGGAATTTGCCTCAGCCAGCACCCCTGTAGAGAACTCGAATCCACCATCTGGTGTAATTCTCGTAAATAGAACCGATTTCGTAAAGAAGCAACTTTTACAGATTTTGATCTACGGGGCCTGCGCCCCCTTCAAGCCCTCATAGCGGGGGTAAGCCAGAAAAAACTGGGGCTTTGCGTCGTCTTTACCAGTGATTCGACATCGGAGAGACCGACAAACCGGTAAATAAACGGATCCCAAAAGATAGTCAACAGCTCCATAAGCACCGGATTGTCAACAGCCAGACTATTCGACCGGCAACACATCAACCGCCACTTTCATCACCGTTTCTCCACCGCCTGTGAAGACGCCTTGGATTGGGCAGACGTCTGAGTAATCGCGGCCCCAGCCGATCGTGATATGGTCGCTTCCGGGCATCACATTGTTGGTTGGATCGAAATCAAACCAACCGGCGTCTCCGCAAAAGACACTTACCCATGCATGAGACGCGTCGGCGCCAACCAAACGAGGCTTCCCCGGAGGTGGCAACGTTCGCAAATATCCGCTGACGTATCGGGCCGGCAGGCCCAGTGACCTCAGACAGGCAATTTGAAAGTGTGCAAAGTCTTGGCAGACGCCCGATCGATTCTTGAAAACTTCTTCAACCGGCGTACTGATCGTTGTCGCTCCGGAATCGAATTCGAAATCCTCGAAAATTCGTCGCGTCAGATCACGAGTCGCTTCCGCGACCGGTCGACCCGTTGTGAATGATTCGCGCGCGTAGGAATTGATTGCCGCGTTGTGGCGGACGTGAGGCGAGGGGCGCGTCAGGTACGCAGCCAAAACATCTTTTCCGATACTCTCGGCGACCGACTCCCAAGCTGGCGTGGAACCAAGGTCCGGATAGTCGCGATCGGTGACGATGATTCGATTCACCGCTTTCACCGAAAGGCTGGTGTGCGGAATGTGAACCGAGAACTGCTCAATCAAGTTGCCGAAAAAATCTTCGCGGCAAACGTAATCTGTTGGTTCCGGATTGATCTCCAAACGATGTTCTTGGCAGACCTGATCGAAAATCGGGCGTGGGTTCAGTCGCACGATATTGAAACATTCGGGAACCGTGTCGCCATAGTTATACTCTGTCGTGTGAGTCACTTCGTACAGCACATTAGTCATCGGTCGTGTACTCCGAATCGACAGCGATCAATTGATTGACGGGTCCGCTATGCACAAGAAAACGGTTGCTGATGGATGTCGAAATCTTCGGCAGGTGACTTTCGATTTTCGAAATCAACGCATCGAGTGCAGGCCGCTGACCGTGTTCATTCGGCAGGCTCAACGCGATCGCATCGGCGTGGCGAATGGATTCGATCGCTTCTTTCGCCAGTCGACAATCGTCAGCTAGTTCCGCCTGTGCCGAATTCCCCGGCAGTGCATTCAGGTTGGTATTGAGCATCGCCAATTGCATTGCCAGCGACCTCGGATTCATTTCGTCAATCAACAGCAGATCCAGCACGGCATGAAGCTGCAGATTCGCGAAGTAGCGTGAACGATACGTCAGACTGCTGTCTGCGATTTCGAGTATCGCTTCGAGAACCGGGCCAGGCACTTTCCCAGCCGTCCAATTGTTCGCCTGTAAAAGCGTGTGCTTGATCAGTAAACTAATCTGCAACGAATGCTCCATCCGACGTCCAATGTTCAAAAATCGAAACGCATCGGTTCGCGTCATCGTTTCATTGACGAGACCACTAAAAGCAGCAAGGTTGACGATCAATCTGTCGGCAAGCTCCAAAACGTCGGCCAAATCACAGTTTTCGATCTCAACATTTTCAAAGTTGGCTCTCATCGCTTGAACAACTCGCCAAGCGTCATTCGAAAGGCGGTCTCTGACACGCGAGCCCACGGAGACGACAAGTTCGACATGCGATCGAAGCGATCCGGAATCGGTTCGATCAATAGCACTCGCAGCCAACGAAACATCTAATGGCGGGAGACCCTTCGCCAGTTCGCCGACCGCATAATCTGAACGAATTTGCCCATCGAGTGCCAAAGCACGGATCAGGATCGGCAGTTCAACCGACTCATCCGGATTGGATTCGTCAGTCATCCTCGAAATAACCGCTCTAAGCAACCTTGCCGACGCATCTGCTCGTTCGAGATACCGCCCCAGCCAACAAAGATTGTCAGCGACGCGACTTGGTAATGCACCTTTGCTTCGCGACGTTGCCAACAAATTGTCGTTCGCGGGCAACAGCGTCGAAGGCTCCACCGGTTTGTCCGCCAACACCCACGTGTCTTTTGCGCCCGCGTCTCCAAACGGGTTGGTGAATCGTTCGAACTTCGAACTTGAAACGCGCGTCAACCCTCCGGGGAGCGAATGCCAAGAATCGCCAGACGCCGTCAGAAAAACTCGCGTCGAAAGAAATCCGGACTTCAGCTGTCCGTTCTCCCAAACGGCGGTCGACGAACGTTCGATCATCTCGCGTCCCACCCAACTTTTCGGATTCGAACGAATCAGTTCGATCCTTTGCTCGCGCGTCATCGAATCGGGAAGCACCGTTTTCAGATTCGGCTTTCCCGCACCTTGTGCTTTGCGTCGCCAACCGACAACGGTGCGCTGTCGGAAAGCAGGCAGCAATCGAATGTCATCGATCCGATCAAGCATCAGCTCCAACGAAGTAGCTTCGCCGCCCCACCAAGTTGCGACGCCGGGCAACATCAGATCCGCGCCAAGCATCGCATTACAAATGCGCGGCATGAATGCCATGAAGACCGGCGACTCGACGAGTCCGCTTCCGGGGGCATTAACGACAACAACTTTCTCATCACGGATAACTTGAAGAATTCCTGGTATTCCGGGCGCTCCGCCACCAAGTTCCAACGGATCGAGCGTGTTGCCTTGTTGCCGACGCATGATGACGTCGATCGGCACAAGGCCGGCAAGCGTTTTGAGCATCACGCTGCCCGAGCGTACAACCAGGTCATTGTTTTCAACCAGCGTGAAGCCGAGATACTTCGCCAAAAACGAATCTTCGAAATAGCTCGCGCTGCCGACGCCGGCACTCAGAACGACGATGTGTGGATTGTCCTTGTTGTTCTTCGCCAAACTTACCAGGTGATCTCGTAGCGCCTTATAGTGAGGAGCCAATCGTCGCACATTACAGCGTCGCATCTCACTGCGAAACGCACGCGATTCAACAATTCGATTCTCCAACGCAAAACCATTTCCCGACGGCGAGTCGGTGCGATCCGACAACAGCCACCAACCACCTTGCGGCGAACGAGCAATCTCCGCGGCGTAGAAATGCAAATGCTTTCCGCCGGGAGTCGGCAAGTTATGGTACGGCAATTCATAGTGCGGATGATCGAACAGTACATCGTGCGGCAAGACACCATCGGAGAGCAATTTCCGCGGGCCGTGAAGGTCTGCCAAAATCAGATTCAACAGCTCGGCCCGTTGCTTCAACCCAACTTCGACCTCGCGCCACTGCGAATCGGGAATCAAATGCGGAAGCGGATCCAGTTGCAAATGTCGCTCGCGCACCGACGCATCGCCGTAAGCGCTGTACCCAATTCCATTTTGATGCAGCCGCCGACGCATCTGCTTCCAACGACGTTCCAAGCCTTCAGGACCGATCTCCTGCAGTTCATCCGCCAGCGGTTTCCAGTGCGGGCGCACGCCTCCCGCCTCGTCGATGATCTCATTAAAGACTCCGACGGGAGATCGATATTCGCCGAAAAAACCATTTGCACCGTCCAGTTCCATCGAAGCCATTGGCTTCATGGGCGCGAATTTTAATTCAGGCAGCTTCGAATGCTGTTGCTGCTGAAACTGGTTTTGCTGTTGCTGGTTCTGCGGCCGTGGTGGTTCGTTAGCAGATTCGTCGCTCAAGGCTTGTCTTTTCTTAAATCCAAAGTCATAGGAAACTCACGATTAACGGTGCCTCTACGCGGCACGATGTTAACGCCGTGATGGCCGATCCGTGAAAACCGGGCTGCTCGGCGGCTTTCCGCCTCGTAGCTGTTAACCGGGAAGGTCGACGGGTTGAGCCCTCCGGGGTGCCCCACATGATAGCGGCATCCGTCGACAGATCGCCCCGCCCATTTGTCAAAAAGATCAAAAGTCAACGGCCCATCCACTGGAATCGTCGGATGCAGACAACTCGGCGGTTGCCAAGCACGATATCGGACTCCCGCGACATACTGGCCTTCGGTTTCCGTCGGATGAAAAGGAAGCGTACGGCCGTTGCAAGTGATCGCATAACGCTCATCAACGTAACCAGAAACTTTGACTTCCATCCGCTCAACCGACGAATCAACGTAACGCGATGTTCCGGTGCCAGTTACTTCTTCGCCAAGGACATTCCAAGGTTCGATGGCTTGCCGGAGTTCGACATTGACCGAGTTGTGTGTGAAGCCACCGATCACCGGGAAACGGAATTCGAAATGTGAGTCGAACCACTCGGACTTCATCGGATAGCCAGCTTGATCACAGGAAGCAATCACGTCGCAGAAATCACGCCAAACAAAATGAGGCAACATAAACTGATCGTGCAGGCGCGTCTTCCAATCGACCAGCGGTTGGGTGTAGGGCTGATCCCAAAACCGAGCAACAAGCGTCCGAATCAGCAGCTGTTGCGTAAGGCTCATGCGCTCATGCGGCGGCATCTCAAAGCCGCGGAATTCGAGTAACCCAAGCCGCCCCGTCGAACTGTCGGGCGAGTACAGTTTGTCGATACAGAACTCAGCACGATGCGTGTTGCCGGTGACGTCGATCAGCAAGTTACGAAACAGTCGATCAACAACCCAAGGAGGGCAACTTTCATTGGTTTTGGCTTGTCGATCCAGTTCGTCGAATGCGATTTGCAGTTCGTACAGAGCATCGGCTCGGCCTTCGTCGACGCGCGGCGCTTGAGAGGTCGTGCCAATGAAGCGGCTGGAAAACATGTACGACAGGGAAGGGTGGTTCTGCCAAAAACCCAACAGCGATCGCAGCAAATCCGGTCGGCGAAGCATCGGACTGTCCAGCGGCGTCGGTCCACCGAGCACGACATGATTGCCGCCGCCGGTGCCGGAGTGCATCCCATCGAGTTCAAATTTCTCCGTACCGAGCCGGCAATGGTAGGCGTCGTCGTAAAGCCCTTCGGTGATCTCTTTTAGCTCGTCCCATGATTCGGCAGGTTGGACGTTGACCTCGATGACGCCGGGATCCGGAGTGATACTGAATGACTTGATGCGGTGATCCTTCGGAGGCTTGTAACCCTCAATGATGACCGGGCAATCTAGCTCAGCTGCTGAATCCTCGACCGCGGCAATAATTTCGAGATACTGTTCCAGCTGATCCGTCGGCGGCATAAACACATGCAGCGTGCCGTTGCGAACTTCCACGCAGAGTGCGAATGGAATCGATTCGTTTTGGCCAAGTGTGTATCCGTTTTGCCCCGAAGCGAAGTGATGACCGTTGAGGCTTCCATCTGATTTCGAACGAGTGGTTCCCGACTTGGATTCGGCTTCACGCGTCAAGACAGCCGTTTTCGATTCCCCGCCAACCATCTGGGAGGCTACCGCAGTCTCTTCGCCAACGCCTGCAGTATCAGAAGCCATGCGCCGCTGAATGCGAAACATGACTGGTTCTGGCAGAGCCGCACGAACAACCGACGGATCGAGTGGCCGATAAGCCTCTTGAGCTTCTTCTGAAATCGTCACCAGCGAATTCAGCGGCAATCGAAAGCCCATCGGAGAGTCACCCGGAATCAGATTCACGCGCTCTGACCGCGTTAGCCACGGCCCACTGATCCAGCAAGGCTCCGCTGCCTGACGGTTGTACATCAATGGCAAAATGAAACCGGCGGGATTGTCGAGCCCCTGTTCTAGCACGCGAGCGAGACGCTTTCGGTCAATCGAATCGCGATGCGTTTGCTTGTTCAAATCGACATTCGCAGGCAAACGCTGCTCTTGCCAGATGTGATAGAGCGCGTCTTCAAACGCTTCAGTAACGCAATTCTCGCCAACGCTCAGCCGACGCGCGATCGATGTAATCAATCGTTTCGCATCGTCAGCCCAATGGCCATGGTCTTCGCCTTCGGCAGCCAGCAGACGTTCATCATTCCACAGCGGCAAACCGTCTTTGCGGACATAGCAAGTCTTGGCCCAACGCGGAATCGGCTCGCCGGGATACCACTTGCCCTGCCCATAATGTATCAGCGGATTGGCACCGAACCGTTTTTTCATTCGGCTCATCAAATCATTCGCCAAACGATTCTTTTCTTCGCCGATGGCTTCGGTTTGCCACTGCGGATCGTCCATGTTGTCGATCGAAACAAAGGTCGGCTCGCCTCCCATCGTCAATCGAACATCAGACTCAGCCAGCTTTTTATCGACCGCATAACCAAGAGCATCGATCTCTGCCCATTGCTCGTCGGTGTACGGTTTCGTGACGCGCGGATCTTCTTGAATCCGCTTGACGCTCATGTCGAACTCAAATTCGGTTTCGCATTCATCAATGGCTCCGGTGATCGGCGCCGCGCCAGAAAACTTTGGCGTCGAGGCCAGCGGCAGGTGCCCCTCGCCGGTGAACAATCCACTAGTTGGATCGAGCCCCACCCAGCCGGCTCCGGGGAGGAAAACTTCTGTCCAAGCGTGCAAGTCTGTAAAATCAACCTCGGTGCCAGAAGGGCCGTCGAGCGATTTCACATCAGGTTTGAGTTGTATCAAATAGCCCGACGTAAATCTGGCCGCCAATCCACAGTGACGCAGAATCTGAACCAACAACCAAGCCGAATCGCGGCACGAACCACTTCTCTTCTCCAGCGTTTGCTCGCAGCTTTGCACACCGGGTTCCATGCGAACGACGTATTCGATGTCCTGTTGAAGTTTCTGGTTAACGCCCACCAGAAAATCAATCGTCCGTCGGTGATCGTGATTGATTGTCTCTAGGTACGTCGCAAGATGTTCGCCGGCCGGATCAACAAAAAGATACGGCTTCAATTCCTCTAACGTTTCTGATGAGTACTCAAACGGATGAGATTCGGCATCGGTTTCGATAAAGAAATCAAACGGATTAATGACCGACATGTTGGCGACCAGATCCACGTCAATCGTGAAGTGCGAAACTTTCTCTTCAAAGACGATCCGAGCGAGAAAGTTCCCGTGCGGATCCTGTTGCCAGTTGATGAAATGATTCTCAGGAGTCACCCGCAGCGAGTAACTTTCAATCGGCGTTCGGCAATGCGGAGCCGGCCGGAGGCGTATTACTTGCGGGCCAACTTTGATTTCTCGATCGTATTGGTAACTGGTGTGGTGGTGAAGTGCGACCTTGATGCTCATGATGTGAATTCGATCTGGTGATGTCGTCAGGACTGCTGTTGAACCATGTCGCCAGCAATCTGACGCTGGCCAGCGAACCGTTGATGTTGATTCAAAGTGTTGAAAAAGTCAGCGTAAATTATGTTGCCCAGCGAATTTAGTGCTCCTTGAAGTTGATCGATAAAGCTGTGCATGCCCTGTTCGACGATCTCTTCGATTGTGACGGTATTGAGGCGCTGGGCTAATTGCGAAACAAGCACCTCCGAGGGCAGGTCATCGCGCGCCGCATCTTTTGCTCGCATGCTCGCAAGGTTACTCTGCACCAGATCGACCGAATATCGAATCGACCGAGGGAAAAGAGGATCTAAAATCAAGAATTCAGCAACCTTGTTCGGTAAAATCCTCCCATGCCTTCTGCGGTACATGTCTAACGCATCGGCTGACTTCAGAAGGCTCGACCAACGCACGATATCGATTGACGTTCCAACGTCCTCCACTTTCGGCAGCAGCAAGAAATACTGCACGTCCACGATCCGCGATGTCTTGTCGGCGCGCTCGATATAGCGGCCAATTTGCGAGAAACTCCACGCCTCATCGCGCAGCATCGATGCACTGGCGATGCCGTTAAGAAGCTGGCTGGCCATCCGAACCGATTCGCAAAAATCATAGGGTTGTTCGTAGGCTTCTCCTGATTCGGACGCTTTTTCGACCAGCATTTTGAATCGATTGAGTTGCTCCCAAATCGCCGATGGCAAAACCTCGCGTACCGTACGCGCACATTCTCGAGCCTTGGCAATACACGAAAGAATCGAATTCGGATTCTCAGCATCAAACAGCAGGAACTTCAGCGCATTTTCGCGAGACGCATTCTCGTAGCGCTTGCTAAAGTCCTGATAGTCACCTGTCGTGTTGATCAGCGGCCACCACTGTTCCGAAAGCGCCGTCGATTCACCGAGGGTCAAATTGTAATTCACGTCAACAAAACGAGCCACATTTTCGGCTCGTTCGACATAGCGACTCATCCAGCAAACTGACTCTGCAACGCGGCTAAGCATGTGGTTCCTCGCTGTTTTTCGAAATCGGCTTGGTCGCAAGGTTGGGCTTATGATCCGAGGACGG
>CALHPU010000162.1 GCA_938036435.1 uncultured Pirellulaceae bacterium
CTGTGAGTCCATTCATGGCCAGATTCCTTTCTGATCGATTGCAGTCGAAAAGTTAAAAGCGGAATCTGGTCATTTTTTATGAACACGTAAATACTGATTGCTCACAAAAACACAACGTTTTATCGTTCACGGCGTTGCCCCAAGGGAGGGTGGCATGTTGTAGGGCATTGCCGATTTCACCAACCGAAAACCTTCTTTCTAAGCCTCACAAGTCAGCTTTCATTGGGAACTATTTCCCAAACTCGGCTTCCATCTCGGCGACTTTGCCCAATCGACGCGCGTGTCGACCGCCCTCGAATTCTGTCGTCAGCCACAGTTTGATGATGGATCGAAGTTGATCGTCATCAAAATTATCGCCCGGCAAACACAAGATGTTGGCGTCGTTGTGCAAGCGGCTGAATTTGGCCGAATTCTCATCCGGACACAAAGCCGCGCGGATGCCTTTGACTTTGTTGGCCGCGATCGACATGCCGATCCCGGTTCCGCAAACGAGAATGCCCATCTCAGAATCGCCACTTGCAACCGATTGGGCAACTAATTTCGCGATATCCGGATAGTCACACGACTCTTCGGTCATCGTGCCAAGGTCATTGAGATCATGGCCGCAGGCGATAATTGACTCGCCGATAATTTTCCGCTGATGAAGACCGCGATGGTCGCTGCCGGTTGAGATTCTCATGACGTGCGTTTTTTGAATTCTTGGAAATCGATCGTCTGCATCCAGTGCTCAATGCATTGCTGAATTTGCTGAGCACACGCTTGGTATACCGGAACTGGACTGCCAATCGGATCGGCAATGTCGCCACCATCTGGACGCAGGGTCCTGACAGAGCTCTCCAGTTCGGGCCACTGAGATACAATCGCTTGGCGATGGCCATTGGTCAAGGTAAAAATTACGTCAGAACATCGGGCAAGGTGCTGAGTTACCGGTTGGCTGTTGTGGGGGGAAATATCGACGCCCATTTGTCGCATCACCTCCACCGATTGGGCCGCCGCAGGAGTCCCCGGCAGTGCCGCGATTCCCGCTGACAACACCGTCAGCCCGTGAGAGCCAATCTCATCCAGCTCGCATTGAAATTGTTTGGCGAACAGCATCTTCATGATTCCCTCAGCCATCGGGCTGCGGCACGTGTTGCCAGTGCAAACTACCAGCGCTACAAAATCAGTCCGATCGCGAATCACCGATTCCTTGATGACTCCCTCGCGCAGAATGGTCACTTCGTCGTTGACCCTGACTACCGTCGAAGCGTCCTGAAAGCGCGTCGGTCCTCCGTCGATCACCAAATCGACATCGTCCCCCAACTGATCACGTACTTGCTGGCCATTGATTGCCGCCGGCTGCCCCGATCGGTTGGCGCTGGTCAAGACAACTGGACCGGCACACAGACGTAGAATCGCCAAAGCCAGTTCATCGTCGGGCACGCGCAGTCCGATTGCTCCTTTGGGAACCGTCGCTCGAACGACAACCTCGTCCAGTTGATGCACGACGCTTTGCGGATGGTCGTCCATCACAAGCGTCACCGGTCCCGGCCAGCAACGTCGCGCCAGGCGTTTTGCCGTCGGCGTCATATTCGGGATGAAGTCCATTGCCTCTTCGTAGCTCTTCACAGCCAACGCAAAAGGTTTCTCCGGGTCGCGGCCTTTGATGTCCCACAGTCGCTCAACGGCGGCCGGCTGCAGAGCACTGGCGGCCAGTCCGTAGACAGTTTCGGTCTGGAAAGCGATAATTTTCCCAGAAGAAAGTGCTTCGACTGCTCGGTGGATGACATCGCGCACGTCCTCAGACTGATTCAGATCAATGAAAACCGATGGCATCTGTTGTACTACTTTAAGAAGGAGCGGCGAGGACCAAGTAATATATCAACGTCGGTTAGCCCCGGTCAAGTCACTGGTTTGAGACAACTGTGGTAAGTTGAGGTCGATCGTCGTTTCAGCAAACTCCAATTCTTCACTATGTCCGTCAACTCCCAACATCAAGATCGAGTGACGTTGAGCCGTCGGCAAGTTTTGGCGATGACGCTGAGTCTACCGGTAGCGGGGCTGGGAGGATGCCTCCAGCCCAACCAGACAGTTCAGCCATCACTGGTCTGGGGCCGAAAAGGGCTCGACGACGGGCGGTTCATCAAACCGCGCGGCATTGCAATCAACGACGCAGACGAGATCTTTATCGTCGACAAAACCAGTCGTATTCAGGTGTTTGACCGAGACGGAAATTTTATCCGGAATTGGCGCACGCCGGAGTGTGTCAACGGAAAACCTTGCGGCCTCTCCATCAGTCACGACGGATTGTTGATCGTTCCCGACACACATTATTTTCGCGTTCTGTTTTACACCTACGAAGGCGAAATGGTCGAAGCGCGGACCATCGGAGGTAGCAACGGGCGCGGGCCGGGGGAGTTCGGTTTTTTGACGGACGTGGTGCAAGATTCTCAGCACAATTACTACGTGACCGAATACGGTGACTATGACCGCATCCAAAAGTTTGACATCGAAGGAAATTTTATCTGCCAGTGGGGCAATCACGGCACCGAACCGGGAGAATTTTTGCGGCCCCAAGGATTGTTTATCGATGGCGACGATCAATTGTGGATCGCGGACGCTTCGAACCATCGTGTTCAAATTTACGATCTTACAACGGACGTTCCGGCATTCGTTCGGCAGTTCGGTAGTGACGGATCAGGAGCCGGCCAACTGCGTTATCCCTATACGATTGAAATGGATCGCGAGGGTTTTGTCCACGTTTGCGAATTGGGTAATCACCGGATTCAAAAATTTACTCCCGATGGCCAGAGTGTTTCGATGATAGGCGGTGCCGGACGCGCACCGGGGCAGTTTCATCAACCGTGGGGGTTTGCGTTTGATTCAACTGGTGCGATGCATGTGATCGATTCGTATAACCATCGCGTGCAGCGATTCGAGAAAGTTTGACCCCAGTTTACTCGGAAACAATGGCTATGGTCGTTTGCAGGATGGGCACTCCTGCCCGTCATCATTTTTTTTTGCACTCGGCCAAGAGTGGCCAAGCTACTTTAATTTTGGAAATCGTAAATCGATCCCAAATTCAAGATCGTCGTTAGCTCATCGAGCGCCGTGCGACCCTCATCCAACAGCGCTGGATCCCCAAGTTCTTCAGGTGAAAGCTCCTCGCGGTAGTGCTTTTTGGCCCACGCTTCTAGGGAGCCACACATCGCCAGATCAACTAAACCGACGCCAGCCAATGAGGCCTCTTCGGTGCTATTTAGAACGACTCTCAAACGTAAGCACGCCGGTCCGCCGCCATTTCGCATGCTCTGCCGCAAGTCCATGTAGTGGGCGGACGTGATCGGATTGTCTGCCTTCAAACAGTCATCCACCCAGCGTTTGGCGGACGGAGTTTCCAAAACATCAACCGGCAGGATCAGGCTCATCTCCCCGCTCTCAAGAGAAACTAATTGCGAATTGAACAGATACGATTTGA
The DNA here is from genome assembly GCA_938036435.1 of uncultured Pirellulaceae bacterium. Classification (GTDB taxonomy): domain Bacteria; phylum Planctomycetota; class Planctomycetia; order Pirellulales; family Pirellulaceae; genus Mariniblastus. The sequence goes on from CALHPU010000162.1 coordinate 3,458, forward strand.
CCGCATCGTCCAAAGACACCTGTTCTTTGGGCACTTTTAGGAACACGGGTTCGATATCGCAACGCTGGCACGCACTGGCAATATCCGCGAGCGTTTTTTCAGGTTCTTCGAATGCCTGTTCGTGGTACAGCAACATCGGCCCGTTGGTCACAGAGACCACGTCGTTGTGAAAAGCGCCTGCATCGATAGCAGTACGGCTTTGGCGAGCAAAGATGGTGCGTTTTGGATCCAACAGATGCCTCCGCGCGATCGCCTGCGACGCTTCGAGCGCCTGTCGCGCTTCGAATCGCGCTGAGTTCGATGGTCGCTCAAACGCCGACCGACCATAGATGAACAGTTCTACTGCTGGCTGATTGTGGGATGCAGACATGCGCCCGTGATTGGCGGCACCTTCGTCGCCTATCCGTCCTCCAAGGGGCAGCGAACTATGATGTTCAAAATGTTCAGGATCGGCAAATATGGTTTGCAAAACACGGGCAGTAAATTCAGTTTCCACAGACCGATGAAACAGCGATGCCAAATTCGCTGCGGTAAAATGGACACGCCCATCAGATGAATCGGCGCTCGGAGATACTGTTGCGGCGTTGGCTGTCCACATGGCCGATGCTGACGCCAGATTGGTTACCAATGTGGGCGACTGTTTCCAAGCACTCTCCAGAATGGCTTTATCGGTGCCGGTAAACCCCAACTGTCTCAGCGTTGGAATGTGGACGCGCTCATGCGGCGGCAAGACACCTTGCTTCAACCCCATTTCCAGCAGCGCACGCATTTTAGAAATCCCCTGCAACACCGCGGCGCGCGGATTGGAGAAGCCGCCAACGTTTTGCATCGAAGCAAGGTTACCCGCCGAGAGTCCGCCGTAGTTGTGCGTCGGTCCGACAAGGCCATCGAAATTGATTTCGTTATGCATATCGTTTGGTTCTCTGTGTAATGAGCCTTGCTTACGCGTCTCGACGTCGCGCTATTACAAGCCCGAAGCGCGAGCGAGAGAATCGGAAAGCAGCGGAAATATCCGCTCGCTCGCGCTTCGGGCTTTTATTTAGACGCTTCGCGATTCTAGTTCGTGGTGCAAAAACACAGCCGTCCTACCGAATTCCCCTGATCGGAGCGTCGTCGGTGAGTTTTCCTGCGGCGATGAGGCTGGCCATCGGCCAAGCACAATAATCGGCCGCATAAAATCCTGCCGGGCGATGATTGCCCGAAAGGCCGACCCCTCCAAACGGAGCGGCTCCCGACGCGCCGGTGGTTTGCCGGTTCCAATTGACCACGCCAGCCTGTATCTCACTCGAGAAAGTTTTCCACAGTTGCTCCTTGTCAGAAAGCAATCCTGCCGCCAAACCAAACCGGGTGTTGTTGGCTTCCACGATCGCGGCCGAAAAATCTTTTACGCGAATGACTTGCAACAGCGGCCCAAAGACTTCTTCGTCTAACCTTTGTTCAATGGCTGTGACATCGATGACGCCGGGAGAAAGGAATGCTCCGCCTTGATTTAACGTTTCACATCGCCGCAAAACGGTGCCGCCGCCGTCACGCTCCAGTGCTATTTGAGCCGCCAATACTTGTGCCGCGGCCTCGGGCGAGATCAGCGGCCCCATAAACGGTTCAGGTATCGCATCGGGGGCGTCGACGATCACACGTTCAAGCAACGTATCGAGTGATGCAAGAATCGCATCGCCCAGTTCACCTATTGGTAGAATCAGTCGTTTGGCACAAGTACAGCGCTGCCCGGAAGATAAATACACCGAACGTAGAATCGTCTTGGCCGCTGCATCGACATCGGACAGCTCCCAAGCGATCAGTGGATTGTTACCGCCCAATTCTAACGCCAGGATTTTCTCAGGCCGTCCTGCCAACCGCCGGTGAATCGCTTGTCCTGCCGCGATGCCACCAGTGAAGCAAACGCCGGCCACACTTTCTTCGTCAATCAGCGCTTCAACAACGTGGCGATCGCCATGGATCAGGTTAACGACTCCGGCAGGTAAGCCTGCCTCTTCCCACACACCGACCATTATCTCCGCCACCATCGGTGTGTGTTGGCTAGGTTTGAAAACGACCGTATTGCCCGCGATCAATGCAGGCACAATGTGGCCGTTGGGTAGGTGAGCCGGAAAGTTAAATGGCCCGATGACCGCCATCACACCGTGGGGCCGATGGCGCACGCTCAATGTCGCGGCGGAAAGCTCACGTTGCTCATCGCCAGTACGCTGGTGCCATGCGGAGAGCGAATTGGCTGTCTTTCCGATCAGCGCTCCGACTTCACCATCGGCGTCCCAAAGTGGCTTGCCGGTTTCATTAGCGATTGCCATCGCCATTTCAGTTCGGCGCTGCGTGATCATTTCGGTGTAACGGGTGATGATTTCCATGCGATCATCAAGTGTCCGACGTCGCCATGAAACGCCTGCGTTCGTCGCGGCAGTAACCGCGTCGGTAGCCTGTTTGATCGTCGCAGCATTTCCAGACCAGAGTTGTTCTGTTGTCGCCGGAGCGCGAGAGTCAAATGACTCGCCGGCTCCGTCGATCCATTTTCCATCAACAAATAGTTTTCCCTGCATCGGTTTCCTCGGGTGATTAATCGGTTGGCTTCGGTCCACGGTTCGAGGTGCGACAAATGTCCTACGACGCGCTTCGGCCAATCAGTTGCGACACTAACACCTGTTGTCCCGCTTCAACATTCAGTATTTTTGCCTGAGTGGCCTTCAATGGAATCGTTTCGTCTTTTGTGAATTTGATCCCTTTGGCCAATTGGATTTCAGTACAACCAAAGTTTTCCAACGCTGGATTGGCAACTAACCATTTGTCGCCATCGGTACCTGCCGCAGCATCATTGATGGCAACGGGTGCCATGAACGAGTTGCGAACCGTTTCGACCTCGCTGACAACCGCTTCGATGCTGGGGCCGGCGTCGAGAATGTCGACGCAGTTGCGGTACCGAAACCCTTGGCTTTCCAGTAATTCCATTGCCGGTCGAGAAAGCGTATGGGGCTCGCCAATGATGCGTTGTGCTTCTTCGCTAAGTAGGGAAACATAAATCGGATGCTTGGGCATTAGGTCGGCGATAAAGCGCGTGTCGATGGTGGAGCGCTTGTCGGCTTCCACGAATCCCATTTTGAAAAACTTCTGGCCGATGGCTTCCCAAAAAGGAAACCGCTCGTCGGAGTCCGACCAACCTCGAATCTCGGCCAAGACGTTGGTGTTGAATCGTTCGGGGTGTGCCGCCATCAGCATGAATCTTGAGAAGGACATTAGCCTGCCGCGACCGCCCCCACGCCAAGCCGGATCGAGGAATAGAGTACCAATCTCACTGTAGCCGTGGTAATCGTTGACCAAGGAGAGGATTTCAACGTCCGAACGAATATTTAGCTCCGGTGACTCGCGCGTCAGATGGGACAGGCGATAGGAATAGAAGGGACGCTCGGAACCGAGATTGGTGAAGATGCCAGAGGTTCCGATGACTTGGTTTTCCTCTTCCAGCACCAAGAAGTATCTTTCGGTGAGCGCTTCTGCGGGAGGCGGATTGGGTCCGGTACGCGATAGTGCGGCGATCGAATGCTCGATGCGCTCTGTCATTTCGGTGGTCGATTTGGGCATGGTCGTCATCCCCCTGCCGGCTTTTTTGGAAAGCTCGGTTAGGCTTTTAACGTCTTCCATTCTCGCAGGTCTTACCAGCATCGTTGCGTTCCGATTATTTTTTGTGTTTGGAGGCATGGGCAAGCGGGACGCTTGCATTACGTTGTGCAAGCGGGACGCTTGCTGAGCAGACTGCAGATTCGGTTGAAAACCGAATTTACTACCTGCTACCCGCGCAATTTCTTCAGCGATGCTTTAACCGTTGCCAATTGTTCTTTTAACTGCGCCAGCGAATCGCGCTCGCGTTGGACGATCTCTGGAGGAGCGCTCGATACGAATTTCTCGTTGGACAATTTCTTTTCCTTGCCCATGATGTTGCCTTCGGCCTTCTTCTCTTCCTTTTCCAGTCGCTTGATCTCGGCCGCTTTGTCGATCAAGCCTTCCAGATCCACAAACATTTCGATCCCATCGCTGGCCACGGTGGCGTTTGTCTCTGGTGGCAGGACATCAGGCCCCATCCCCGTCAGTTCGGCCGAAGCCATGCTCTTAAAATAGCTGGTCATTGGCGTCAGCGATTGGGCGTACTCTTGGTCACAGCGAATCGAGAATTTGACTTCTTTCTTCGGCGGTAGGTTCTGGCGAGAGCGGATTTCGCGCAATGACCCCAGCGAGCTTTGGAAACGGGCAAACTGCGTTTCAATGTCTGCGCTATACCACTTGGCGTCCAACTGGGGCCACGAAGCACCAATCAAGCACTCGGAGGCAGGTTGGGCAGAATCCAACCCGCGTGTCGGAGCGAATCGATTGAGTTGTTGCCAAATTGCTTCGGTCACAAACGGCATCACCGGGTGCAGCAACCGCAACAATTGATCGAGCGCGAACACCAACATGCGTTGAGCATGCGGACGCAGATCGGGATTAGCAAAACGGTCCTTGAGGATTTCCACGTAGAAGCTGCAAAAGTTGTCCCATGCGAAATCATATAACTCGCGCGTCGCCTGAGCGTAACGATAGTTCTCTAGCGCTGTGGTTACATTGTTGCTAACGGTCGTTAGACGGCTGAGGATCCAGCGGTCTTCCACCGTTAGATCCGCTTCATTGATTGGCGCCGCGGAGTAACCTTCTAAATTCAACATCGCAAAACGGGACGCGTTCCAAAGCTTGTTCGTGAAATTTCTGGCGACTTCGAAACGCTCGCTGGTGACAGGGCCACGCGGTAAAGCACGGTCTTCGTCTTTTTCGGCCCACTGAGTCGAAAATTCTTGTTTGCACTTAGGGCACTGCACTCGGGCGAGCGTCCGGTTCTTCACCGTTTGGACGATTTGGTGTTTGCAGTCTTCGTTGGGGCATTCGTATTTGACCGGCAAACGTACGTCTTGCGTTTCGGTTGTAAGATCGGCCATCCCAAATCGCAGTGCATCGGCGCCAAAATTGTCGATCACGTCCAGCGGGTCGATGCCGTTGCCTTTAGATTTCGACATCGTCTCGCCGTTGCCGTCAAGAATTTTCGGATGAATGAAAACCGAATCAAATGGGATTTGACCAAGATTGTTCAGTCCCATAATGACCATTCGCGCTACCCAGAGAGTGATGATGTCACGACTGGTGATCAGCGCACTGGTCGGATAGAAGTATTCAAGTTCGGCCGTTTTGTCTGGCCATCCCAAAGTCGAATGGGGCCAGAGGGCAGAGCTAAACCAAGTATCCAGCACGTCTTCTTCTCGAACGAGGCCAAGTTCCTCGAGAGCTTTCTCAAGGTCCGCCGATTCATCTTGAACACAGACGTGCAGATTAAAGTCAGGCAACTCCAGCTGTTTCCGTTTCTCTGGATCGGTTTCCGATGAGGCCTCGACTTCGATGGCTGCAATCTCATCGGAGAAGGCGCTCAGCCCGGTGATCTTGTCGCGCATCTGATCGCAATCGGCTTGCGTGGGGCAGGGGACTGACCAAACTGGAATTTGATGGCCCCACCACAATTGGCGCGAGATTGGCCAGTCGCGTTTCTCACCCAACCACGAAAGGTAGCCTTTGGTGTAACGCTGCGGGTTGATTTTTACTTCTTCTGATTCGACAACGTCCATCGCCGATTGGGCCAGCGTGTCCATTTTGACAAACCACTGATCGGTAAGGTACGGTTCGATCGGCGTCCCCGATCGATCAGAGACAGGCATCTCAATTTCACGATCCTCGATCTCCTTCAGCAGACCAAGCGCTTCCAGATCGCCAACGACTTTCTTCCGCGCCTGCTTCATCGTCAGCGATTGATAGCTGCCCGTTTCGGCGTTCAAAGTTCCGTCGGCGTTCATGATGTTGATCATCGGTAGGCTACATCGCTTGCCAACCTCGTAGTCATTAGGGTCGTGAGCCGGAGTGATCTTCACGCAGCCTGATCCCAATTCAGGTTTAGCCCATACGTCGGTTACCAGCGAGATAGGGCGATCCATCAGCGGCAGCATCAACATCCGACCATCGTTGGCCATGTCGCGCAGTTGTTCAAGCGACGCCAACATTTCAGTGCGGCGAGTTTGCAGTGCCTCGATTTGCTGCTCGATGCCTTCGATCTCGCTCGCCGCCGCCTTTTTTAGTTTTGCCTTGAGTTCCGATTCAACTTTCGAAAGGGCTGCCGCAGGATCCGGATGAACAGCGACCGCCGTGTCGCCCAGCATCGTTTCTGGACGAGTGGTCGCCACGATCACATGCGGTGGTTCACCCGGTTTGGGGTCGATCACCGGGTACATAAAGTGCCAGAAATTTCCTTGGACGGTTTTGTTTTCGACTTCGTCATCACTGACGGTGGTACCTAGATACGTGTCCCAGTTGACCAGTCGCTTGCCGCGATAGATGAGTGATTTCTTGAACAGGTCAAAGAACGTGTGGCGAACGGCGCGGGCGCAGACGTCATCGAGCGTAAAACGAGTGCGGTCCCAGTCACAGCTGCAGCCCATCTGTTTTAGCTGACCGAGGATGCGTGCTTCGTATTGTTCTTTCCACTGGAAAATCCGTCGAACGAGTTCTGTGCGGCCGAGATCGTGTCGCGTTTTTCCTTCTTGGTCTTTGATACGTTTTTCCACCCGCGCTTGAGTCGCGATGCCGGCATGATCGGTGCCCGGCATCCAAAGGGCGTTGAAGCCTTGCATGCGCTTGAGCCGGATCATGATGTCTTGCAGCGTGTTGTTAAGCGCGTGGCCCAGATGTAGTGCGCCGGTGACGTTGGGAGGCGGAATGACGATAGTGTAGGGCTTGCGATCGGGGTCTGGTTTGGCATGAAACCAGCCACCGGACATCCAGTCGGCGTAGATTTCTTTTTCGGCGGTCTCGAAATCGAAACGGCTGGGGATGTCAGCAGGATCGGGGGCAGTCGCTGTCTTTGATTCGGTTGTCATCAGGCTTTAAGTTTATTTCTTGTGTGCGCGTTGGTGGAAAGGCCCGTGGGTAGTCTTCGGCTATGGAGACCTGTTGTGTAAAAGCGAGTTCGGGGCAAAAGGCAAATTTTCGCCCGCCCACTTTATAAAAGAAACGGCCCAATCCCCCAACCGTGACTGGAAAAGAACAATGGATTTAGCGGGATTCTTCGTTGAAATTTGGGAGGATTCGGTGTCTCAACTGGCCAGATATCTGCGCATGAGATTAACCACAGAGAACACAGAGGTTCACAGAGGACAGAATCGAGCCATGGAACTATTTGGGTGTTAGTTGATACCCCCGCGGTTAGTTTGCAAAACGCTTGATACCGTCTTTTAGGCGTTTGACGTTGAAGTTGATCAATAGTCCGATTGGTTTGTCGCCTAACTTGAGGTAAGAGAGAATTTGAGCTTCGTGAATTGGAGCAATTTCAGCGACAGCCTTCAATTCGACCACGACCTCGTTATTGACCAAGAGATCAAGCCGATAGCCAACATCGATTGTGACGTCTTCATATTCAATTGGCATCTTGTTCTGCCGCTCGATTCTGAACCCACGCTTCTTCAACTCAAATGCGAGACAAGCTTCGTACGCACTCTCCAAGAGACCCGGTCCAAGAGCTGTATGAACTTTCATTGCCGCGTCAACGATCTGCCCAGTGGTGTTATTGATATCCATCAATTTCCTCTTTGAAAAAATAATCGTATGGAGCCTAATCGAAGGCGGAGCCACTGAACTAAATTTTACTTAACGACAAAACCTCTGTGTAACTCCGTGCTCTCTGTGGTTATTCTTAGTCTCGTTGTCTTCTTCTTGCGACTGATTGAGTTTCATGACAAATCTAGATCATCTCATTCAAGACTTCGCCAGCAGTAAGTATCCGCAGTTGGTTCGGTGGAGTGAATTTCTAACAGAGATCTGTAGGCGGAAAACGACTGAATCAGAACACGCCCAGTTGTGGAACAAATGGATCAAGATTCTTGAGGACTTTCCAGATCCGCAATTCGGCTCGCTTGACGCCTCGGGAGAGACCATTTGTATCGCAGCCAAAGGTGATCAGTTTCCCGTCGAGACGATCGATGAAATACGAGACAAGCTGTTGGAACTTTGTCCGTGGCGGATTGGGCCGTGGAACTTCTTTGGCGTGGATCTTCAAACAGAGTGGGATTCGTCAAAGAAATGGAATCGGTTCTCTGATTCGGTCTATTTTGATGACGCACGTGTTCTAGATGTGGGCTGCAACAACGGCTACTTTGGTTGGAAAGCGATTGATGCAGGAGCTCAATCTGTCGTCGGTTGCGATCCGTTTTTGCTGTACAACTTCCAACACGAGATCTTCCGACGTTATTCGGCGGAGAAACATCGCCACCACATTCTGCCAACAACGGATATGGAGATTCCATCGGATCTAGCTGCCTTCGATGTGGCGATGTCACTGGGCGTGCTTATTCATCGCCGTAGTCCAATCGACCATCTGATGCGATTGCAAGAGAGCCTACGGAAACGCGGGCAGCTGGTCTTGGAGACGATGGCGATCGATTCTGAGAAAGCCGACGTGCTCGTTCCGGAAGATCGATATATGAAAATGCGAGGCATTTGGTTTGTGCCGACCATCGGGATGCTCAGACGCTGGCTCGATCGGGTAGGATTCGTGGACGTCAAGGTCGTCGATGTGTCAGTCACCGATTCGTCTGAACAACGCAGGACGGACTTCATGCCATTCGAATCGCTGGCCGATTTCCTCGATCCTGAAGTGCCAGAGAAAACGGTGGAAGGCTACGCCGCGCCTGTGCGTGTCGCCTTTGTCGCAGTCAAAGGTCGCTAGGAGAGATCGGAACCAAACCGATTAATGTGCGTTTAAGCACTGTGGTCTGCACGATCACTAATTTGCGTGATGTTGTTGGGCAGCGACCGGTTACGCGTGCTTCCAACAATGACGCTTACCCTGAGTTTAACGGCTTAAGCTGTTCCTCACCGGCAGCTTGATAAGGATCCGCTTTTGGCAAAGACTAGAAACGGGCGTAAAAACGGACCCATTTCAATCGCACTGATCCCATAAAATCGCAACGACGAACTAGAATATACATGGCTCCACCGTAGTGCTTTGTCCCGAATTAATGTTAGGGTTCGACATACCGGAGGGCTTGCGCCCTGCCGCTAAAAACTTGTAGCGGAACGGCGCAAGCCGTCCGATGCCAGCCCTGACAAAGTACTTGGCCGACCAATCAACACGGCCACATTGGCATTTTGCAAGCAGGCTTGCATACACAAGAGCCCTCCGAAAGAAAAACATGTCTTGCAATTTCACTTCTCAAAATCGTACTCATCGGCGACACAGTCGGCGCGGTGGCATCAGTCGCCCGGTTCTGATTCTGTTGGTCCTACTCATTGGTGCTGGTGCGTTTGGCGGTTACTCGTTGCTTGCAGGTAGGTCTAACGAACCTGCTTTCGATCCGATTTTAGCTGAAGTCATTCAAGGCGAATTCGTCTCGAAAGTTCTGGACCAAGGCGAGATCGAAAGCAGCGCCAACGTTGAGCTTCGCTGTGAGGTGAAAGCACGCAATGGCGAGACGACTGTTCTCAAAACGACGCAAGAGGGCTCTCAAGTTGGCGAGGGTGATTTTTTAGTCCAGCTAGACGCCACCAGTTTCGAGAAAGAACTTGAAACGCAAAATGTTGCAGTGGCGACCGCCCAAACGCGTTTGATCCAAGCAGAGACTGTTTTGGAAACGGCCAAGGCATCGGAGCGCGAATATATCGAGGGTGTTTTGGTTGAAGCTTTGCAAACGATTGAAAATGAAATTTACGACGCCGACTCCCAGATCATCACCGCCGAACAAGAGTTGGAACAATCAATCTCTGTCTATGAACACAGTGAAAAACTACACAGCAAAGGCTTCATCACTAACAGGCAACTGACGGCCGACAAGTTCGCCGTCGAAAAGGCAGAGATTGCGATCAAGAAGGCAAGTAACTTATTGAAGTTGTCCGAGTCAAAAAAACGCGTACTGATGGAGGTCACCAAAAAGAAAGAACTGACTCGACTGAAAGCCGATATTCGAGCAGCGGAAGTCGATCTGAGCAGCCAACAAAAATCGCTGGATGTCGAGCTAAAGAAAATCAAAGATATCAACGCGATGATTGATCGTTGTACGATTGTCGTTCCTGAGGGTGTTTCGGGACAGGTAGTTTTCGCTAAGGAGTCTTCTCGAAGAGGCAACGACTGGGTGTTGGAGGAGGGAGCGACCGTTCGAGAAAACCAAGTGTTAGTCCGTTTGCCTGACCAAAACAAGATGCAGGTCAAGGCGTTAATCAACGAACAAAATATTACTCAGATCCAACGTGGCATGCCGGCCTCTATTCAAGTTGATGCGCTTGATGGCACGCAGCTAAAAGGTGTTGTGACCAAGGTAAACCAATACGCCGAATCGAAAGGATGGTTTGGTTCCAATGTTCGCAAGTACGCGGTCTTTATTAAGATCTTGGATCCACCCCAATCGCTCAAACCGGGCATGAATGCTTCGGTATCGATTCAGTCACGGTTCGAACAAGACGTGCTTCAGGTTCCAATTCAAACAGTCTACAGCGTGCAGAAGAAGAGTTTCTGTTTGGTTAAAAATGGTGAGGATTTTGAAACGCGCGAAGTTGAAATCGACGGTAACAATTCCAAAATGATTCTCGTACGCTCCGGGCTGACCAAAGGTGAACAACTGGTCATGAATCCGGGGCTGCATAAGGACAGAATGGACTTGCCTGATGTTCAGGCTGATCCGCGAATCGAATTGGCCGAAGGTGAAATGCTGGCCGCGAAAGATGGCAAATCTGCTGGCGGCTTAACGCCCGTATCGGGTTCTACTGACGGCCCGCAGAGCGGCCGACCGTCGGGAGGTGGACGATCTGGAGGAGGTGGCATGGCAGCCGGGATCATGAGCAAGTATGACACCAACAAAGACGAAGTGATTGATAAAGCAGAAATGGCGTCGCTTGAGGAGCGCTCAAAAGGATTTGTTTCGCGCGCTGACGCCAACAAAGACGGCAAAGTTACCAAAGCAGAGTTAACAAAAATGGCGGCCGACATGTCCAGCCAACGGGGCGGTGGTCGAGGCGGCCCCGGCGGCAGTGGAGGAGGACGCGGTAGACCCGGCACCGCACCAGAGAATCCATCGGCTTCCGGTCAAACCGGTGGAGGCACGCCTTGAATCAGGCTCCCGATAGCTCGGTTACAAAGCCAACCAAACTGGCCGCTCAAATCAAAGATCTCACCAAGCACTATGTGCTTAAAAGTGAGACCGTTAGAGCGCTGCGAGGCATATCGTTTGATGTTCCCGAAGGCGACTACGTCGCAATTATGGGTCCGTCAGGATCTGGGAAAAGCACGTTGCTAAATTTGTTGGGCTGTTTGGACAGGCCGACCGCTGGCAACTACGTCTTGGGAACTGATGACGTGGCTCAAATGACAGACGATCAACTGTCAGAAGTTCGGGCGTCGCGCATCGGTTTTGTCTTTCAGTCGTATAACTTGATAGCGCAGTTAAGTGTCGTCGAAAACATTGAAGTGCCTTTGTACTACATGGGACAGTTGAACGCCAAATCGCGTGAGCGCAGCACTCAACTGGCAACCATGGTCGGGCTTGGCGAGCGGTTGGGCCATCGTCCGCCGCAGCTCTCCGGTGGTCAGCAGCAACGTGTGGCCATCGCTCGTTCACTGGTCAACGATCCTTATTTTATTCTCGCTGATGAAGCGACCGGAAATCTCGATTCGGTAACCACCGAGGAAATTTTGGCACTGTTCCAACGGCTAAATGACGAGGGCCGCACGATTATTATGGTGACGCACGAGGACGAGGTCAGCGCGCATGCCAAACGAGTGATTTGGTTGCGTGATGGCGAGATTCAGTCCGACGAACCGGTCACTGAACGCAAAGTGTTTACTGCCGAGCAAATAGACGCGATTTCAAAGAACGCCGAAGTCAGACATTAATCACAAACCACCCAAAAGGGGCTCAATTCAGGAAGGTTGTTAGCGGAAAGGCGCAAGCCTTCCGGTTCGTGATTCACCGGACGGCTTGCGCCGTGCCGCTTAAAATAAAATTCGGCAGTTTGCAAAACCGATTTGCCCTGTAGATGTCCCAAACCAATCTCCGATCCACGCCATGAGACTTTTTCGAACATGGAAACTTGGCTTGAAAAGCCTGCTGCTACACCCAATGCGTTCGGCATTGACGGTGCTGGGGATATTTATTGGCGTGGCCAGTGTGATTTGGTTGCTGGCCATTGGTGAGGGGATCAGCCGCGAGGCCCAAAAACAGATCGAAGACTTGGGTGCCGAAAACATCATCGTCCGTTCTGTCAAACCGCCCGACACAAGCAGTGGGAACTTTAGCGACATCGTAGACTTCGGCGTGACGCGCGCCGAAGCGGAGATGATTCGCCTGACCGTACCTACGCTCAAGGGCGTTGTGCCAATTCGAGAGTTGCCGCAGAGTTTTATCTATAACGGTAACAAGAACGCCAAACCTGTCGACGGACGATTGGTGGGTTGCACGCCAGAGTATATGGAGATCACGAGGTTGGTCGTTGACCGTGGGCACTTTTTGACGCATCGTGAGCTGGACGGGAAACTTTCGGTGTGCGTGATTTCGGCCGTGCTGGCCAATCGCTTGTTTCCTTCTGAGGATCCAATCGGCAAGCAAATGTACTTGCCGGAAAAGCAAGAGTATTTCTCAATTGTGGGTGTGCTCAAAGAACGAAGTGCTACCGCAGCAATCGGCGGCTCGTTAGCGGCTCAGGATTTTTCGTTGGATGTATACATTCCAATCACGACCATGTACCAACGCATGGGTGACCGCGAAGTCAAACGAACAGGCGGTTCGTTTTCGATCAACAGTTTTCAACTGTCACAGATCACTCTGCAAGTGGCCGAAGTGGACGACGTTCCACGCACCGCGAAACTGATTGAGGCCACGTTGAGGGCTAACAGTAACGGCAAAGAGCGGCAGGATATCGCGGTGGTCGTGCCGTTTGAATTGCTGGAGCAAGCGCGAACGACACGTCTGATGTTCATGATGTTCATGGGATTGATTGCCGCGATCTCATTGATCGTAGGAGGCATTGGTATCATGAACATTATGCTGGCCACGGTGACCGAGCGCACGCGCGAGATCGGAATCCGTCGGGCCTTGGGTGGCAAACGCTCAGATATCACTTGGCAGTTTTTGGTCGAAACGATTTCGTTGTCGGTGGTCGGCGGACTGACGGGAGTGTTGGGCGGGCTGCTGTGTCCTTGGGCCGTGTCTCTTGCGCGTTGGAGCGTGGCCGAATTTGCTCCGTCCTTCTATCAAAACTTGCCCGAGGTAGCCAAAATCATGAGTCCCCAGATCGTTCCCGAATCGATTCCTATCGCTTTCTTTATCTCGGTGATTGTCGGTGTCGTTTTTGGGATTTATCCAGCGATTCGCGCGGCAAAAATGGATCCGATTGAAGCGCTGCGGCACGAGTGAAAGGCCGCTTTCGACCTTGTTGTTACGTGAGAGGCACGCTCTGCCCAGCAAAAAGTGCCATGGGTTGAGGCGTCCGAATCCTGTATTAATGGGGTTATGGAAACCACGCTTCATCGACAATTGAAAGAGCATTTTTGCGAGCCCGGCGCACGGGTTGAAGTGCCCCTTGGACGTTATCGAATTGATGTGGTCAACGGAGATCGATTGGTCGAGATCCAACGCTCAGGTTTGGCGGCGATCCGCGATAAGGTCAACAAGCTTGTTTGTGATGGCTATCAGGTCGATGTTGTCAAACCGCTGGTCGCTCGAAAGAGGTTGGTCAAGCTAACTGGCATTGATGGGGTCGAAACCAGTCGTCGCTGGAGTCCGCTCAAGGCCACGATGCTGGACGTATTCGATGAACTTATCTACTTCACGCGCGTGTTTCCTCATCCGAATTTGCGGATGCTGATTCCGCTGGTCGATGTCGAAGAGATTCGCTATCCGGGGCACGGTCGTCGGCGCAGAAAGAGAAAGGGCGACTTCGAGGTCAAAGATCGCCTGATGCTGGATATTCATGAGACTCGCATCTTCACAAGCGTGATGGATTTGCAGCAACTGTTGCCGGGCGATCTGCCAAAGACGTTTGACACCAAGGAGCTTGCGTCAGGTCTAGGTGTGCCGCGTCATCAAGCGCAACGCATCGGCTACGTGTTGCGAAAGACGGGCGTCGCAAAAGAGTCAGGCAAACGCGGCAACGCGATTCTGTATCGTTTGGTCACCAAGCGCCAAGCGGACGCAGCGATGAGAAAGAAGCGGCCGAAAGTCAGCCGCACGATCAATTTCGA
>CALHPU010000163.1 GCA_938036435.1 uncultured Pirellulaceae bacterium
GTGACGCTCCCGCAGTTGTTTCGCCAGCACGGCTATTTTGCCGCCCGAGTCAGCAAGATCTACCACATGCGAATTCCATCGGACATCCTTGCTGGCACCACCGAGCACGATGATCCGCTGTCGTGGGATCGGGCGATCAACATCAAAGGGCCAGAACACGAGGCCCCCGGCGAGGCCGGACAGTGGTCGCCCAAAGACACCGGCAGCCAAACCTTCCAGTCGGTGGCTGCCGATGGAGGAGACTCGGTGCACGCCGACGGCATGGCGGCCGATGAAGCGATTAAGTTGCTCACGCAAATGGATGAAAAGCCATTTTTTCTCGCCGTCGGTTTTGTGCGACCTCATGTACCTCTGGTCGCGCCATCCGCCTACTTTGATCGCTACAACCGAGACGAGATGGTTGCCCCGGTGGTTCCGGCGGACGACCTTGCCGATGTGCCTAAGGCCATCCGCAAGTACAAGGAAAAAACTCATCACTACGGGGTGACGCCAGAGCTACATAAGGGGCTTTTGCAGGCGTACTACGCCAGTGTCTCTTACATGGACGCTCAAGTCGGTCGCGTTCTGGCAGCCCTCGAGGAAAATGGGCTTTCTCAAAACACGATCGTCGTTTTTACAAGCGACCATGGATACTTGCTTGGCCACCACAACAAGTTTCAGAAGCAACACTTGTTTGAGGAAGCGACACGCGTACCGTTTTTCGTCAGCGTGCCGTGGTTGGAGAAAGAGCACGGCAAGACATCCAAAAAGATCACAGAACTGATTGATCTTTATCCGACCTTGGCCGAACTAGCAGACTTGCCGCCGCCGCAGAGCCTGCACGGAACGAGCCTGCTACCGTTGCTCAATGATGTAAATTCAGCAGCATGGACGAAGCAACAAGCGTTTACGATTTCCCGCAGCGGCGGCGAAAGTCTTCGCACAAATAGATGGCGATTCACTCAGTGGGGATTCGGAAACGCTGGCTACGAATTGTACGATCTTGAAAACGATCCGGGCGAATTCACCAACCTAGCCAACAATCCAGAATACGCGCCGGCGTTAAAACTCATGCGCGGGCGGCTTGCGGAAAAACGCATTCAGGCAGGCTACCAAAGCTGGAAAACGTGGAGGGCTAAAAACAAAAGCAACCGCCTCAAAGAGTGAGGCGGTTTCTACACCAACAATTTATCGCTTAGGCTTTGGTGGTTTCGGAGGCTTCGGTGGACTCGGTGGTCGTGGTGCAGGAGGTGTTTGCGGCTGGCTTGTTGAGGGAGGCGAGATAGAAGGCGGGGGAAGAGGTATCGGAATGGTAATCGGATTAGTAATCGGATTAGTAATCGGGTCTGGACCACCAGTCGGCGGCGGCGGTAGCGTGACAGGTGCTGGCGGTAAAGATTTGGCGATCATAAGAGGCGGACGTTCCGTATGCAGAGTGGTCGTGGAAGACAATTCCATACCCCTGCCGTAAAGATTTGGCCCCCATTCGTTTCCGTCCATAGGCGCATCAACTTGGACGCTAACCCGAGTCGTCGATTCGGTGATCGGATTTGGAGAAACGGTTATTGTCGCATTTTCAATTCCATTTCGTCTCAAGACCACTTCTGCAGATTCTTCCGCCTCGCTGGCACTCGCACCAAGAACAATAACACGTCTTGCGGCTTCATAAGAGGCATTGTCGATAGCATGTCGCACCATGCCGATACGGATAAACTCAATGGTTCCGAATACCAACAGAAACAAGACTACCGACGCAACCGCAAACTCGACAGCTGTAGCTCCCCGCCGATTACTGTGAAGACGCCCAATGCCCGACGTGACTTTGTTTTGAGATTGAGAGTGCGTCCTAAGGACCAACTTTTTCATTTCCATTTGTATTCTCCAAATGCCAACATATTAAAGTGCAACTAGATCTAGACTAAGGTTCCCGACTTGGCTGGCGTACCTTATTCAACGATGAGTGTCGGTAAGCTTTTCCCAATTTCTTCGAATGCTGTCACTAGTTCAGCTGCCGAGTCAGCATGAAAGTGCTTCCCATTGGCGATTTCGGCGACGCTTTTCATTCGCGCTCTATCAGCTTCGCTAGAAAACGTAATTGTGAAAACTAGTGTGTCATCTTGCAGAGCTTGACGGGCTGCATCTTCGGGATTTGTTCCAAGATTATGAATTCCGTCGGTCAGAACCAGAATAACTTTCGTCGCAAACTCACGTCGATTGGGATCCGACTTAAGTGACATATTTCCCGTTGCAATTCCTCCCCCAATGTTAGTACTTGCTTCTTGGAAACTGTCCCCATGGATTCTCATCTGGTCGGTGATCGATGAATAACGATCAGTCAATGGAATATCTAAAGTCGCATTATCGCCATAGGTCACTAGTGATACAATTTCACGTTGAGGCGAGTCATCCAAGACTCTCAAGAATGAATCGAGCGCGTTTTCGGCATCCACCCATCTGGATGGAACTGGGACGCTATCGCCAAACGCCCAACCGGCTGGGGCGGCCGCGGGATTGTCGAACGTCAACGAGTCCTCGTTGTCGGCGTAAGCCATCGAACCGCTGCGGTCAATCACAATTGAAATATCAAGGTCGATTTGAGTTGAAATCGAAATGGCCCCCGTACTTACAGAGTCAGTACTTAGAATCCCTGGAAGTAACATTGTGAGCGGTCCATCCGGTGAGAATGCATCTCGACTGGCATTTACGCGCATCGCGTTAATCTGACTCGAAGAGGACGAAAATTCGAATCGGCTATCTTCATCGGCACGAGTAGCTCGCCCGAATTCGATATTGCTGTCACTGAGAGTCAACGGTTCACCAGCAACGGTATTCAATTCCGCCAGCTCTTTTGCTTTGGCAGACGCCAAACTGGTATCGCCCGTATTGGCAAGTGTTCTACCGCCAGCACGCGAAGCGGCGTCAGCGGCAATTTGCAACTCGGTTTGTGCCAATTCGATGTAAGAAAGATTAAGCAAAAATGCGATCAACATGAGCAGCACTGGCAATAAAATTGCTACCAGCGGCAACACCGCGCCATTGCGCTTTGCTAGTCGTTTGCTTACCTTGTGACGGGTAAAGTTACGCTTCAATACTTTTGGGAACAAGTGGCACCTTGAGTTGAATAATGAAAATTCGCGGGCAACCTTTGGCCCGAGATAGAAAAGAGAACTAGTTTTCCTTCATCATGCTGACGGATTCGGAATAAACTTGGCCCGCGAACAACATGGAAGCAATCAGTCCATTTTCCTCACACGGAGCTTCGACAGTAACCGTAATTATCTCTCCCTCAGCCGCTGACGCGACATCGGGAGTTACGGTAACTGTGGCGTTCCTGATTCGCCGTTGCGTCAGCATCTCTTCACATTGTGCAACGACCGCTGGTGTACTTGAGCCAACAATTAGCGAAACGCGTGCACCTTCATAGGCTGTTATCTTTAGTGCTTGCTTAAAAAAAATCATCGAATTGGCGCTGATAGTTCCAACGGCCAAAAGCACCAAAAGTGGAAGACAGATTGCCAACTCAACGACCGCAGCGCCGTTACGCTGTCCAGTTTTTCTTTTTCGGATATTCATAAGGCTTATTCTATCGCTCCCGGACGTGGATCGACCGGCTCGCGTATAGATTGGATCGTGTTTTGAGGGGAAATGGGTGGGGTTGCTATACATTGACTTCTTCGTGAAGAGACGTCGTTTCTGTTTCTCTTTGATCGACAGCAGCTCCAAGCTGATCTTTGATCTTGTTGAACTCCGCCGCCAGGTCCGCCCAAAAGTCGCCAGCTCGAAAGATTAAATCGGGCGTCTCTCCGGTATTGGCAAGCTCACTCATCGCTTGATGAAGCCTTGAAACTGGACCTGCGAATCGGTTGCTGAATTTGATTGTGTCAAAAAGAAATGCGGGGAAGAGAACCAGAATCACCACACCGTATATGCAAAGATCTCGACTTTTTTCCGCAATCCTTTCCCCAAACGTTTGCGAAGCGTCCCCCAGCAGAAGTTGCATCCCTAGGACAGAACACCCTGCTACAACAAAAAAGCAAAACCAATGCAAAGTGACTCGCCGTATCAGCGCACCCTGCACATGATTGTCAACGTAATTCCTTTTTCTCTTACTCATCTTGCTTAGACTTCTCTTAGGGAAACGATTTGGTGTCACTGTCTGGAGACTAGGTCTTGATCCATCGCAGGGTGAAGGTTTGCACACAAAAATCCGAAATTAATCGAGCGACAGAATGCACGGTCCCTACAATCCAAATTATCCGTAAGCTCTAGTTGATCTAGAGTTACGCTATCCGTTGGGCCAGACAATCCGCTGGTACCGACAATCCGCTGGGACAGACAATCTAGAGAGTTCCCTTGAGACAACCCTTTCCCCGCGCGACGCTAACTGAGAAGTCACAGGCTACGCCGTCACACGTTATCTAGCATCGAGAAAATAACCGCGATCCCCAACGCATACGTGGATTACTCGCGGAGGTTCCGGACGAGCCTTCACTTTTTAAAGTTGCACTAATACAAGCCCGAAGCGCGAGCGAGCGGATATTTCCGAGGATTTCCGGATCCCTCGATGACGCGTCGGTCTTGCCGTGATGGTGGCCTTTTAAGATCCGACCAAGAAAAATATAAAAACTGCGATATCCAAGAAGTCAACAGCTCCACTCAAATCACAATCCGCTTCAGCTTGAAACGTTCCAGAGGTCAAAACGGCAATGAATGGCGGAATGTCTGCAAAGTCATTGGTGCCATCCCGGTTCACGTCGCCAAGTTCGAACATGATCGATCCCGGCACCGTCGAAAACCTAAGATTGTCGAAGCGACCGAACTGGCTGTGGTCTTCACTTGAGTAGGCGCGTGCGTAACCAATGTCAGCTTGGTCTCGACTGATAGCCAGTGCGCCGACTTGTTGGCGATCGAGCGTTGTGGTCTCCACAGACTCTAGAAACACGCCATTGGCATCGAAGACATCCAGAACGCCTACAACTGCATTCGTGTTCGACGTACCGATTGCATCGATACGAACCGAAGTGGCGGGTTCGAGGAAACGCATGCCGATTGCCCGTGACGACGAGTTAAATCTAACTCCACCATTTCCAAACGTCTTCGTGCCCGTTGACGTAAAGTATCCCCCGAAAATGTCTTCGTTTTCAAGGGCGGTAACCGGTATGATATTTGGCGCTGGATGTTCTCCGAAGTCTTCTGGGAAACTATCCAAGTTAGAGTGGATGGCAAGTTCGACCTGCGGGTGAACGTTGTTCAACTCCGTCCGCTCGGCATAGTCATCCGGTTCGATAACGTAAACTTGCGCACTTGTCGGCGATGCCGACAGGACCACCAACAATAAGGCACTCAACAAATTTTGGATCGAGATCCACGAAAAACTATTCATGCTGTTGCCTTTCGCCCTGACGAGCGCGTTGATGATGCAATGAAACGCTGCTGACAAAACAATCATATTTTTCGTTAGGCTCGTTGTCAACAAAACAGACAGAGAAAGTGATTTCGATGCGTCTTTGCCGGTGGATTCTTAGAGAACCAACCGACATTGTTCTGCCAAACTGCCAACCGAATAACTATAAATTCCAATGCAGGACATCATGTCGTGGGAGCGCTCCTCTAAATTTTTGAAGTTGCACGAATATAGGCCCGAAGCGCGAGCGGATACTTCCGAGGCTTTCGAATTTTCTCGCTTGCGCGTCGGACTTGTATTGAAACGCTTCGCGAGTTCAGATTTTCGTGCGTTTTGTCCAACAGAACGCAAAATTCGATCTCAACTGTGCAACTTCAAAACACTAACGTTCGACTGTACGTTGAAAAGGTCGGCGAACGCCAGTCTGAGCTTCCTCGCGGAAACGAGCGAGGTTAAACGCGCGAGCGCTACGCTCTTGCGGCGTGAGATTATCCAAGTAGTCCATCAGTTTGTGGCTAGGGTTGTCGATGGTAATCGTTTTGGCGGGCTCACTGTCATCTTTGGAACGCATGATGATCAGCACCTCGTGATCATAATCCGCCACAACACTTTGAGAGCGTTGCGAATCGTCCGGGCTCTCAAACGATACCGGCGTTGTGTTTCCTCGGTTGGCAAAACGATCGCCTGCCGGTGGGAATTGAGGGCCGCTGGCCAAATCGTTGCGAAGCGAACCACGTGGCGAAAGTTCCAACTGCTCGGTAGGTAGATCTTCTGGAAGTGACTTTGGTTTCGTAAGTGGTTGGAATTTTGTTGGCGGTTTGGGGCTACTGACTGGATGTGTAAATGGATCTCGTTCAGTCGCAACCGGGGACGGAGAAGCCATCGCCAGAGCAACGGCAGGGTCAAACAGGTGATCTAATTTTACTTTGGCCAGTTGCCAGTGAATTGTATCCAGCGCCGTATAAATTCCTTCGTCAACATCCACGACTGCAGCATTACAGACACCGACGATCTGTCCCGATGGCGTGAACAAGCCTCCGCCACTGCGGCCGTTGACCGGCCGACCATAAATGTCATACTTGATCGCTCCGTCGTAGGCCGCTCGATTTTTGATCTGGGTGTGTCGGATGGTTGGGAACTCTCCGTTGTCACATCCAATTGAAAACGCATTGTCGCCTTTTGAAACAATGGTCTTACGCGATGCCACCTCCACCGCCGGAAGCGGATGGCCTTCTGTTGTGATGACTACCAACGCGATGTCTCTAGCATCGGCATCGTAAAAGATCAGTTCACCGGGGCCACTCTTTTGGGTTGGCTGATCAAAACCATAGTGAGCTCGAATAACTCCCGTGCCCTCGGAGTCGCGAAACACGTGCCCGCAAGTCATCACGAGGCTTTCGTTTTTGTGTGAGTGAATCACGGTGCCCGTGGCGTAAGAGATTCCTTCCGGATCCTCGACCTGCAATTTGACCGTCGCCGCCATCGCGCGCGATTCGGCTGCGTTGGCAGGTTTCGGTGTTCCCTGATGCATCGTTGGCGTACGAAATCCGTCTGCAGATAGTCTGTCTTTGGGATTCGATTTTTGGTCATCCAAAACCACTTTGGTGCCGGCAGCTTTGCCGGCGGGTTGGGCTTGAGCAATTTGGGATTTTGCGAATCCGGAAACAGCATGCGGCCGATAGTCGATTGTCTTGAACCAATCCAACAATTCATCGTGCCGGATCATGCCTTCTCGTCTGCCAACGGCTTGCTCGTTCTGCACCAATACAACTGTCGGAGTTCGAGAGATTTTAAAATGCTCGGCCCATTTTGGTTGCTCACGCACGTGAATCGTGGTGGTCGGGTACCCGGCGGCCGCAAGCTTCGCAATGCTTGGTTTAACCACCTCGCACGGTGCGCAGCCGTCGCTGGTGAAGAAATAGAGATGCGGCTCGTTTGCATCTGGCGTCTGAGCATACGTTGATGTTGGACCACTGGCGAAGATGTGACCAATTACCACCAACAGCCCAAACATTGCCCGGCGCAAAAATGGTATATTGGAGCGGCGATTTAGCCGAGCTGGATCTTCCGATTGGCCTACAATTATCTTTCGCATCCCCGTCCCTCCATGGATTGGGCGTCTATTCTTGTGGCGAGTCAATGGCAAGACACACTTTGTGCGTAAGTGCGCGAGATTTCCTCGGTTGGATGTTGCCGCTTGGTAGGATGACCAAATCCTTCTGGTCTTACCCGGCTGAAGCGGTAAGCCGCCAATACCAGCGGCTGCGAAACACGTTATGGCTAAAATGTGAACAACTTTCACTTTTAAAGCCGAATTCGCTCAAGGATTAGAGAGCAATAACCGACACGCGAGAACCTTGATCTTGAATAAATCTGTCATGCTAGCGAACGCTCCTCGGCTCACGAACCGGTTCGCGCGATTGGCCGTTGCTATAGCGCTCTTTCTCTGTGGTGCAGCGGTGACAGCAAGCCCGGTGTTGGCGGAAATCGATACCGTACCCGACGCACGGCAGCCACGCCCAGACAACATTTCAAAAATCGCCGTCATCGAATTTACCGGCGAGATCACTTTCGAGAGCGGCAGCTATTTCAAGAATCGCTTCCGCGCGGCCAAGCAATCCGGTTGCGACCTGCTGATCGTCGATGTTGATAGCCCGGGGGGACTAAAGACTGAAAGCCTTGATATCGCAGCGATGATCCGAGACTGCGATTGGGCATACACCGTCGTGTTCGTAGCGAACGAAGCCATCAGCGGCGGAGCGTTGATCTCGCTGGGCTGTGACGAACTGCACATTTCGCCCAACGCGCAGTTTGGTGATATTGGCGAGATCGCTTTTGATCCCGAGCAGTGGGCGTTCCGTTTGATTGAACCCAAAGTGGAATCGTTCCTGTCAAGCGAAGCTCGCGCACTGGCCCAGTCCAAAGGCCGTTCACCAGAACTTGCCGAATCGATGGTGGACAAAGACGTGCTGGTCTATACCCGCATTTCCGAGGACACCGGCGCGGCGGAGTTCACGACAGTGCGTGCCGACGCCAAAGAGCTTCCAGAGCCACCGTGGGAAGCCGTTCCCGAGGCAGGCGCTGAGCGTTTCCTGACACTCAACGGAGCACGGGCCACGCAACTGGGCATCGCGCAGCGATTCGCGACCACACGCGCAGAGGTGATCGATTCATTTCCCGGTGGAGCCAAAAGTGAGGTGAAAGTTTATTCGCACAAAGTGTCTGATACGGTCGCCTACATTTTGAATTACCCGTTTGTGACAGGTTTGATCATCGTGATCGGACTGGTGGCACTTTATTTTGAGATGGCGGCGCCCGGAACGATGATCGGCGGTCTGATTGCAGGGCTGTGTGCCGCGCTGTTTTTCTGGAGCCACTTTGCCGGCGGGACTGCGGGTTGGATGGAGGTGATTCTATTTGTGGCAGGACTCGGATTTATTGCTGCTGAGTTGTTTGTCATTCCCGGATTCGGTGTTGCCGGGTTTAGCGGCATTGTGTTGCTGACCGCCAGCGTGATCCTCGCCAGCCAAGGATTCGTTGTTCCCGAGACGGCAGTCGATTGGGATCAGTTGCTAGGTAACATTGTGATGTTGGTGATTGCCGGATTTGCCTTTTTTATCGCCGCATTTTTCATCACCGCCCGTATGGGGAGTCTGCCGGTGTTCAGCCGCATGGTTTTGTCGACTGACAGGGAAGGTCAGGGGGCTTCCAGTTCGGCCGAAGCACCAAGAATTCAGCCTGTGGAAGTTGGAGCCGTTGGCGTGGCAGACTCGCTACTGCGCCCTGCTGGACGAGCTTCGTTTGATGGCCGCTCGTATGATGTGATCAGCGACGGCTCATTTGTTGACGCAGGTGCGACGGTCAAAGTGATTAAGGTTTTTGGGAATGTTATCACCGTGATGGAAGCTCCAGAGTCATAAAAACAATCTTTGTCACTTTCCCTCCGGGAGAGGCGGAGGCTCACCGACGGGGAGGGCCACGATACGGACATTCAATTTTGATCTTAAAAACAAGGCGCGACTTCTTGAAAGAATTTTCTTTAACCCTCGGCACCAACAATGCCAAAAAACGAAAAGAACTAGAACGGTTACTGGCTCCCTATCCAATTACGCTGCGGAGTTTGGCAGATATTCCTAACTCGATCGAGGTCGAGGAAACGGGAACGACGTTTGAAGAGAATGCAATCCTCAAAGCCAGAGAACAGGCACTGCATTTGAATTGCTGGGTGCTGGGCGAGGACAGCGGCATCAGTGTCGAGGCATTAGACGGAGCTCCGGGCGTTTATTCGGCTCGGTTTTCCGGCCCTGGCGCAACCGACGCCAGCAACAACGCGCTGCTGCTGGAAAAACTTAAAGATGTTCCCGCAGGCAAAAGGACGGCTTGGTACACCTGCCATATGGCGTTGTCGGATCCCGAGGGCAACATTCATATCAATTGCCAAGACCGTTGCTACGGACAGATTTTGAAAAAGGAGATTGGATCGGGTGGTTTTGGCTACGACCCAATGTTTTTACTGCCCGAGTACAACATGACCTTTGGTGAACTTGGCGACACGGTCAAGTCAGTGCTCAGCCACCGCGCTCGAGCCAATCGAAAATTCGTTCCGCGGTTGCTGTCCTTGATAGGCAAGCTTGAGTAACCCTGCAGCACCAATGTGGTCGTAGCCAATCTCGCAAAAGATTGGAGAGGTTGCTCTTAAGCAATCCAAAGTCTCGCGACTAGGGCTGCAGAGTTGCCGTGCGTTAGCCTACACGCAAGTTTTGAAGTTGCACATTTGAGATCGAATTTCGTGTTCTATTTGGCAAAACGCAAGTTGATCCGAAATCGCGAAGCCTTTCAATACAAGTCCGACGCGCAAGCGAGGGATCCGGAAATATCCGCTCGCTCGCGCTTCGGGCTTGTATATGTGCAACTTCAAAATGCGCAAGCGAGGAATCCGGAAATCCTCGGAGATATCCGCTCGCTTGCGAGTCGGGCTTGTATTTGTGCAACCTCAAAACGCGCTACCGGCGGTGTCGAGATGTGGATCCTGTCCCATTTCGCGCTGGAACTTTTGCCGCTCTCGATCGTGGTAAAGCAGTTGCTTGCGAGCTTGGTAATGATTGCGTTCAATCTTGGCTTGGGCCGAATAGAATAACGGAGCAAATCGAGTCAGCGATTGAGCGGGACTCTCCGCGTGCCGCTGCAACGAATCGGCCCTTCGCGCGCCCAAACCATTGCGCAACAGGTCATCATCAAGTGCCAAGTACTGCCGAAATGAGCCGGGATCTCCCTGCCGTCCACAGCGCCCGATCAGCTGCCGGTCAATCCGAGCTGAATCATGCAGTTCGCTGCAGATCACATGCAAACCTCCGATCGCTCGGGCATCTTCGGTCAGTTTAATGTCCGTTCCTCGACCAGCCATATTCGTGGCAATGGTCACCTTACCTTGCTTTCCAGCTACGGAAACAATTTTCGCCTCTCGATCCAAATGACGCGCGTTGAGTACCTCATGTTCGATGTCTCGTCCGGAAAGAATCTTGGACAGCGCCTCCGATTTGTCGATCGAACGCGTTCCGATCAAAACGGGACGCCCCACGGTCAACATGGATTCCACTTCGTCAGCAATCGCCTGCCACTTTCTATCGGCCGACCCAAACACCAACGCCGGCATCTGCACGCGTTGTGGTGGCTTATTCGTCGGGACGTCCACGACATCGACTGAGTAGATGCTTCTCAACTCTGGCCCGGAATTGGCCACGGTTCCGGTCATGCCCGCTAAGGCATCGTATTTCAAAAACAAGTCTTGGATCGTGATGCGCGCCGCCTCACCTGTTTCAACACTAATCTCTACACCTTCGCGCGCTTCGATCGCTTGATGAATTCCGGCTCGCCATTTGCGCCCCTCGGCTAGCCGACCGGTGAACTCGTCGACGATAACAACTTCTCCATCTCGAACGACGTAGTGACGGTCAGCGAAGTAGTTTTGATCGACGTAGATTGCCATTTCAACTTGATCATAGATATCGATCAACGGCGTTCGATTGAGGGCCTCTGGTTGAGTTGTCGTACGCACGCGTCTGCGACCGGCGGCGGTGAGCGAAACTGATTTTGATTCTGGATCAATCGAAAAATCAACTTTGTCTTCAAACGAGGCGACGATCTCGGACGCCCATCTATACAAAGCCAATTTCGCCTTGGCGAGACGGTCTGGATCGCTGCTGACAATTAACGGAGTACGCGCCTCGTCGATCAGCACATTGTCAGCCTCATCGATCAATACAAAATTTAACCCACGTCCGACGGGAACATCGGCGTCGGTTAGTTGCGTCCCCGTCATCGCTGCGATCGCGTTCTGCCCGCTAAACTTCTGATGTCGCCTAATAAGACGGTCTCGCAGAAAATCGAACCCAATCTCTTTGGCGGTCGTGTAGGTCACGTCACAGTGATACGCAATTCGGCGCTGGTCGCGCGTGCTTTGCCCGGTCACCACTCCAACGGACATGCCCAACATTTCGAACAGTGGCTGCATGATCTGTGCGTCGCGTGCAGCAAGATAATCGTTGGCGGTCGCTAGATGCGCTCCTTTTCCTGTTAGCGCGTGCAGGAATAAGGGCAGGGTAGCGGTCAGGGTCTTTCCCTCGCCGGTCTGCATCACGACGATACTGTTGTTGAACATCGCCAACCCGCCCAGCAACTGTACCGGGTAGTGGCTCATTCCAATCGAACGTCGCGCTGCCTCGCGCACTAGAGCATACGCCTCATGCACCATTTTCGACAATGGCGTGCCGCTGTGTGATTGATAACGTAGCGCCATCGCGCGTTGTTGGATCTCGTGATTCTCAAGCGATTGCAAAGAATCTGAAAGACGTTCAATGCGCGCCGCCTGAGACCGCCAGAGCGAGATTTTGTTGCCGCCGGCAAACTTGCGGAGAGTTTGAGTAAACGTCATTGGATGACCTTCGTTACTGACGCTCCGGTTTAATTTTTCTCAAACGAACGATGTTGGCCTAAGTAAGTTAAAAACCTCACTACGTGGAGCAGGCTTTTAACCTGTTGATCGCGCAGAAAAAGTGCTTAACACTTGCCACCTCTAGTACGAACGTGAGTCACTGCCGCGATACTGTGTATCACTGGCGGTCGCGGTGAAAGGATCATAGAAAGCCGTCGATTCGCTTTGGACCAGTTGAGGCTGCGATAGTGGAGGCGCGAACTGACCACCGACACTGCCGACAGGATTGTTTAACTGACCTTGGTAGGCCGAGTTGACGGGTTGAACGAATTGCCCCTGAAAACTTGGCCGATTCTGTGATGAGTTACTGGCCAACTGTGGCTGTTGAAACGGAACTCCCTGCTGTCGGTCGTAGTATGGCTGATTCGACGGCGGGATATAGCGCTGAGCTGCAACGTTGGTGTTGATCCCCGATGCGTCGGTCACTGGCAAACGCGTGGGGTCCTGTCGTTCGTCAACAGACGTGGTTTGGTAATCGGTCGAGCGAGTCGTTGCGATATTGTTAAACTGAGGTCGGTTGACTGGTGCAGATGTATTTGCCCCCGATGCTTGCTGAAATGGATTTGGTTGCTGAGCCGAATTTTGCTGCGATGGCAAGTTTTGCTGCAATGGCGACGCTCCCGCCGAACCGCCCGAGCGATCGACGACTGACCTTGCAAGATCACCTGTCGCGGCAGGGTTGGCGATACTGGATTGTGTATTGAGATTTCCACCGTTGATTTGTCGCCAGCCTTGTTGCTGGTTGAAATTGGCGGGGCTATTGGTACCACCAGCAGACCTGTTAGCAGGCGTCGGCGCAGCCTGACGAGTGTTGATCAAACCTGAGGGCAGTTGTCCAACGCGCGTTCCCTGAGCATAGGGGTTAACTCCTCCACCGGGAATGTTCAGCGAATAAGTTGCTGGGGGCGCGATTCTTGATGAGTTTCTTGCCAGTGAAGGCGCTCCAGCTGCGTTGGAGCGCGATGCAGATCCACCGTAATTGTATGCCGCCGGATTGTATCCACCTTGGTTGTAACCCGCAGGGTTGTAGCCCTGGTATCCGTTGTATGCACCTGAACCGCATGACTGGCAGCGGCTGCGACATCCCGAAGATGCCGTTAGCACGATTAATGTTGCCAATAGAAGCGAAGCCTTCAGCAATGATACAAGCGCAGAAGAAGGCGCTGTTTGAACGAATTGACGGTTATTCATTTTTGGGGTCTCTGAGCAGGAAAATGCTGTTTTGCGTGTTTTCATGCGAAAAATCGCTGGAAAAACGGCTCCTAATGCCCCCCAGACACGTATTTCCTGACGCACGTTAGGAGCGTAACCAACTCGCCGCAAGGTCAATTTGTCAGCACAATCCTAAGATCCATTATTCCGCGGCCGAAGATTGCGAATTTTCAGGGGGCAGTTTCTGAATTCTCCTCAAACACAAGGTACTTTTTTTCAGACCCGTCCGCCTGTCGCGTTCGCGAAGAAGGCGAAAACCTGAATCTCATTTTTCACTTGAGTTCAGCGACCTCTTTCCAGCCACCTCAGAGGAATATTGGATGATCAATCGCGATTCATTTGTTGCCAGTCCCGAGATCCAACAACTCGTGACAATTCTGACATCGAAAGAGGACGACTACAAAGACAAACGCGCCGCAACCCGCGAATCGCTTGTTTGCCCCGTAACAGTTCAATTTCAATACGAACTGACACGTCACCGCGCATTTTCCAAAGACATCAGCACCGGAGGTATCGCCCTGATCGGCGAGCGCGAGGTAGATGCAGAACAGATCGCAACGTTGGCCATCTATCGCATCGACGACATCGTATCAAAAGTGCGAGCACGATGTGTTTGGAGCAAGCCTTTCGGGGACCAGTACTATCTGACCGGCTGGAGATTCCTCCGCAAGATACTCCAAGACGACGCGTAAGGTAGCGTAAGCTTCCAGCTTGCAAACTTCCGCGCGGTGGCGATTCTCTCAGACGCTTGGTCAAGAACGTGCAAATCATCGCCCGTCGCGTAAGTTTTAAAGCTGCACTTCTACAGGCCCGGAGCGCAGTTTTTTAAGTTGCACAAATACAAGCCCGAAGCGCAAGCGAGCAGATATTTCCGAGGATTTCCGGACTCCTCGCTTACGAGTTGGGCTTGTATTGAACCGCTTTGCGATCTCAAAATAGCGAGCGTTTTGTCCAACAGAATACGAAATTTGCTTTCAAATGTGCAACTTCAAAACGAGTAAGCGAGGAACTTCGTTGAATCCCCCAATTTTCCATTTTTCTCTCTAACGGGTCGGGTTATTGAGAAAATCAAAGCTTCTTCGCGAAAGCTAAATGGCAACCGATATGCTTGCCCCAATATTTGCGCGGCTACCAAGGGTTGGCCGGAATTTCGAAATGGCTGGCTATCGATACTTTGTTTAGCAATCGTGTTAGACTGAAGTACCATCACGCGATTTTAAAATCGTACGATCTAAAGTTTCAGCACCGTTAGAGAGCATTTCAATGGTACACATCGACGTCGAATATCAAGGCAAGCTTCGTTGCCAAGCCATTCACCAACCCTCGACCACGTCGATTCACACCGACGCTCCGGTAGACAATCATGGCTTGGGAGAGTCGTTTTCGCCAACCGATTTGGTGGCTACGGCGCTGGCGTCCTGCATCGCAACCATCATGGGTATCGTGGCAGAGCGAAACAAAATTGACCTGACGGGACTTGAGATTGGCGTCGACAAGACGATGTCAGCCAAACCGCCGCGACGAATCAGTCAGTTGTCGCTAAAAATCAAAATGCCAATCCCGGCCGATCATCCGCAAGCAGAGATGCTAAAGAATGCCGCGCTGGCTTGCCCTGTTCATAAAAGCCTCCATCCAGAAATCGAAATGCCGATTGAATGGATCTGGAGCTAAACAGTTAGTGTTTGTTGCCAACTCGGATCACGCGTGGACGTACTAATTCGTTTTGACGAACCGAGCATTAGCCCAATCCACGTGATCGCCCAGATCAAACTCTTCTCCGGGATCAACCACTAACGCAATCGAATCCATTGAAGAGATATCAACGTCGACTTCAACCGGATCATCTTTGGCGGTGATCCGTTGCGACCAAAGCGTGATGCCGTCTGACACGACCTCCACCACGCAGTCTCCGCGGCCGCGCGTTTCGGTATCGATGCCAACGGTCGCCTTGAAGTGCGTGAATTCTTTTTCATTGGCAAACTCAATACGCGCCCAAGACTGCATACCCAGCCCCTTGTCGAATTGTTTGACAACACGATTGCCGCTGGCCAAACCAAATGCCAACGAAATCGGGTTGCCTTCAATACTGGCATCCGTCTGCCATGTTCGCTGAAACGCGAAAATCGTTTTCTGCTCAACCGACTTCGGCACCAACGAAGAAAGATAAACCAAATTCTCTGACTCGATTTCGATTCGCTTCACAGCAACTACCGGCAGTGTAATTTTTGTCGCTGCCGACAGGTCAACTGCAAGTTCCCCAGTCGCCCAGCCAGTAATTACTCCTCGGACATTTGAACCATCAACGAGTTCGATGTTGGTCCATGTTCCTTTTGCGGCAGCGGGTTTCAAATCCGCCAAAATGATTGCCGTCGTTTTCTCCAGTCCAATCTTTCTAGATTTGCCTTTGAAGTTCAGACCTACTTTTCCGTCCGCGATTCCCTCAAAGATTCCCGAGACCTTCTTCAGCCCGTCGTCGGTGTTGACCACCACCGTATCTTTGTCACCTGAGCGTTCGGCAATGGCACTGGCCGCAGTCTCTGATTCACGAAAAATGATTGCCGCAACGCTCTCCAGCGGTAGCTGTCCCAATAGAGGTTCGTCCGATAAAACAGTCAAGCCGTCGGCATCCACCGTTACTTTCTGACAAAACACACGCCCGCCTCCAACCAACCGGACCTGCACAGGAGCACGCGAACCTTCGTTCTTCTTTGACGGAACAGCCTCGCGTTCAATCGCAATTGCATCTTGCAAGTTTAGCGGTCGATCAATCTGAGGGCCATTTATATTACCGTTTCCATCGATGCCAACGATGGCAGAATTGATCGTTGAACCGTCAAGCAGAGAGATCTGGAAGACCGCATTCTCAGCGCTGGAGACTGCTGGAAGTAGCGCGATCACCAACATGATCATTAGTTGTCGCCAAGTTCGCATAGAGAGTTTTCTGTAGGGTACTTTATCTCGCCCGACGTGTGAGCGCGGTGATCGATCAATGGCACTCAGCTTAGAATTAGCTGGTTTAAGAAACAAAGATATTTTGGCTCCCCTCTCCTCGTGAATTCGGACCTCGCAACTACGCAAGCGAATCAAACGTTGACCGAATTCACGATGAGAGGGGGAGCTGTGTTCGCGCGAGGCACAGTCCTTTGTTTTAAAGGTGAGTACCATTGGGTGGGCGCCTCATTTCTGCGGTCAGTCACTATTTATTTTTCCGTTTCGCCGTTTGCGGCTTCCATGTATCGTTCCACGATATCGCGATAACGCGCAGGAAGTTTTTCTTTAACGGCATTGTTGGCTGGGTCGCGGCTGCGGTCCCGCAACCGGCTCCATGGGCTGGCTGGCGAATCGTCGTAACTTTTCACCTCGGCTTTACCATTGGGCTGACTGCTACTGCCGCTTTGTTGTCCTTGACCGGGCGATGGCTTAGGCGCGGAGGGCTTCTTTGCGTTCTGAGGTTTCGGTTTCTTATTCTGATCATCTTGAGGCTTCTTCGTGTTACTCGACTTGTTGCTGGCCTCTTTCTTTTCGGCTTCCTTGATCAGCTTGTTCAGCATGTCAACGATTTTGTCTTGCTGTTGTTGCGTATCAGAATCCGTCTTCTTCTGTTCTAACCGGCGACGCGAATAGTTCATTCGTAAATGGACATCAGACAACGCGCCGTCTTCAATCTTGTCAAGTTTTTCTGCTTGCCGCCAAGCGCTAACGCGCATCCTTTCAGGGGCATCAGGATTCTCATTGAGAAATTTGACGTAGGATTTGAACGCCTCTTCCTTCTGCAGCAAACCCGATTGAGCCAGCCCTAGAAAGTACTGTGCCGGTCCCTGATGAACAGAAACATCACCTGCCGAAGAAGTAAGATTCTCCAGATGGCCGATGGCCTCTTCGTAACGTTCATGGTTCATATAAGTGCGCGCCAAAAAGAACGTCGCATCGGCAGCAAGGTATTCGTCTTCAGATTGGGTCAGTGGAGTCAGTTGGCGGACCGCATCTTCCAATCGATCATCATCGGAGGCTTCGACAGCATTTGCGTATTGGGGATAAAGAGCGATCAGGCCTTCGGTCAGCGCGTCGACAGCGCTATCGGCGTTGTCGTTGACCGCTTGTCTGGCTTGTTCCCCGCGTTCTGAATCGAGTTGATCCAGATGCTCTAGGAACGAACTAACGACCGCATTATCGGCAACCGCCGATGGAGCGAATGTCGCAAACGCAATAGTCGTGGCCACAAAAACAACCGCCAACAACGACAGTTCAAGCGTGTGGGAAAATCGGTTTGGATTCAACGGTGATCCTCCTTATTGCTGTTTGTTCATGATGTTCTCGGTCATCTCGAGGATCTTCGCTTGCATTTGAGCAGCAGCATCGATCTCAGTTTCGATGCTCCGCTCAAGACCGCGCTGATCTTTCATCATCTCTAGCTTGCTCGTGCGCCGGTTGAGCCTACGCTGACGCATACGCAATATTTTAAGTTCGGCCGACTGTTTAAGCAACGGTTGTTTGCCACCTTGACTGCCTCCGCCACCGCCTCCACCATCTTTTTGCTCCTGAGCTTTCTTAAGCGCGTCGAGCAGATCGGCAATGCCGGTCTCAATTTCTTTTTGTACCAACTGCGTGAACTGATCTGTTTTGTCCTCTTGGAGAAGTGTTGCTGCCGATTGGAGTTCGCCTCGAATATCCTGAACCACTTCGGGGAATACGATGCTGGTACCGTCCTCGAGCAACACATCGTAAGCCTGTTGCGCCAATTCGCGGATCTCGAGTTCTTCGGTTGCAAGTCGCAGAATCAGCAATTGGTCGCGATGATGAATGATGCCAAGGTTGGCCCGTTTGTCTTCGATCTCGATCGTTAACGCCGACGCTTCTTTCTGGCGGTCAAGCATTTCTTGAAAACGCGCTTCGAGGCGAGCAAGTTTTTCCTCGTTCGTTTCCTCGCGCAACTGGGACAATCGGTCCTCGACCTCCTCCAGCGCTTCTTTCATTTTCTCCTCAGCCTGTTTCTGTTGATCTTGAGCTCCTTCGGAATCGCCATTCTCCATGCTTTCAGCCGCCCCATTCTGAGCTTGCTGAGCTTGGTCCATTTGTTGCTGGCCGGGAGTTTGCGATTTTTGTCCTTGGTCACCATCGTCCGATTTAGCTTTAGGAGCCTCTTTCATCTCCTCAATTAGATCGAGCGTTTTGTCTCGGTTGCGTCGTTGCTCGCGCGCAAGTTGTTCTAGCACCTCAGGCGGCAACGACTCGATACGACGTTTCTCTTTTTCTAGTTCCGATAGCGCGTCTTTCATCTCCTCAAGCGCCTGCTGTTGTTGCCGTTTAGCATCGGT
The DNA here is from genome assembly GCA_938036435.1 of uncultured Pirellulaceae bacterium. GTDB lineage: Bacteria > Planctomycetota > Planctomycetia > Pirellulales > Pirellulaceae > Mariniblastus. The sequence goes on from CALHPU010000163.1 coordinate 18,902, forward strand.
CGGTTTCCCGCTGCCAAGTTTTTCCTCGGCACGTTTCTGATGATCGGCAGCCTTTTCCAACGCTTTTTGCCCCGGTTGAGCTGGAGCATTAGCAGACTGTTCACTTCCTTTCTCGCCGCCGGACTGATCAGACTTGCTCGATTCCGATGGTTGGCCTTGCTGTGGCTTACCCTCGCTAGACTCTCCTTGAGCGCCTTTGCCGTCGTTAGGCTTGCCTTCAGACTTCTGATCGCCTCCCGATTTTGCAGGATCGCCGGCCGACTGATCACCGCCAGCAGGATCTCTAGGCTCGTTGGGCTTGGCACTTTCTCCCTTGGAGCTTTTTCCCTCAGTGCCTTTGTCCTCTTGCTCGCCCTTGGGCGGAGACACTCCGGGAATCGGATCAGGCATGTCCTTAAACGATCCATCCTTGTTTAGGCTGTTTCTCTCTCCGGTGATATTCTTGTTCAGCTCGTCGGTCGCCTTACGCACACCGAACTGTTTATCAGCAAGCTTATCCAGTTGGTTCAACTGTGCTTTCGAATTCTCTCCTGTTTCTTTGACCAGTTCTGATTGTTTGTCAATCAATCCTTTGAGCGCTTTAATCTGTGCGGCAACTTTTTCGGCGGCGGCATCTTTGTTGCTGGCCTTCTCCGTCTCGCGTGTTTGTTTCTGCTGTTGTTCAAGTTGCTGCTGGATTTTTTGCTTGATGCGTTCGAGGGTTTCCATCTCCTCGCGCGGAGAGACTTCTTTCTCTTTCTCGTTTGTCAGCAAACGAATCAGTGATTCGAGAATCCCGACCACCTCGTCCAACTGTTGTTCGGCTTCGTCATGTTTTTTGGCGTTAAGCAATTCACTGACCAAATCCATTTTCCGCGTCAGCGATTCCTCTTTGGATTTCTGGTAGGTCTTCACCAGCAATTCGGCGCGCTGTGGCTTCTCTTCGCGAATGCGATCGGCAACCACCATGAACTTCTTCTCCAGTTCGACCATCTTCCGCTTGACCAGCTGTTGCCGAATTCCCAGTTCCGTCTTTTGGTCGGCGGCAGGACCTTGGGCGCAACACACCGCAGCAGTACAGCAAACCAGCACCAATGCCAGAGTGATCTTGGTCACGCGTCGGATCAAACAGGTTTGTGAGCTGATTGTCATGGTTCTAAATGGGTGCTGAATGTTTGCAAGCTTAATCATCAAAAATACCCTCGGCGTCTTCCTCGGTATCGATGGTCTGCTTCGATTTTAATTGTTTGATGCCGCTGCTGATTGATTTGGAGGACGCTTTTACGTTCAGCATCTCGTTGATGATCTCTTGGAAATTCTCTGACGTGTTCATCGCTCCGAGGATTAACTGCATCTCTTCAAGGATCTGTTGCTGGATCTCCACGGTCTGGTCGACGGCGGTATCGAGTGCCAGAGCATCGCTTGCCAGCCTCCGACAATTATCCATGTTTCGATTGGCAACCGAAATCATATTTTGATCCATACTTCGAATGGGTCGAATAATCTTCTCATCGAACCGCGTCTCGATGCGTTGATCGGGCGCGAGTGCATTTTCGGCTTCGTCGAGACGGTTGTTCTTCACCTCTACCAAAAACTCTTCAAACCGGTTGGCAATCCGATCCACTGACGTACCGATACCTTTCTGATCACGAATCAACTCAATCAATTTCGTCTCGAGAGCCCGATGAAACTTGTTAGGATCTATTCCTTCGACCATTTCACTGGCACCAACAACTTGGACGGCCGACATGAGCTCAAGTTGAGCCTGATAAATTTGTTCAAAAGATTTTCGTTGTTCGATTTCTCGCCGCAATAGATCCGACCGCAGTTCTTCATCAGACACCACGCGTAGCAAAAACTCTTTTGACACCCCTTGGTTTGGCGTCTCAGGTTTAGAATCTTCGACGTTCATTGTCACCCGCAGGCTGGTACCTTGCGGCAATGCCAAAGGTTCCAAGTCCAGCACAGCTGCGTCTTTAAATTCGGTCACCGGACGTTCGCTTGGCAACCCGTCAAAATATACCGTCTTCGTCTTCTCCGGAGCGTCTTCCAGATCCTCTGGCTCTCGCCAGCGACAATGAAACCACGTCTGGTTCAATCCATAATCGTCGGCAGCCTGAAACGACATTGGCAAAATAGCACGTGTGGTCACTAACCCACTGATACCCAACAAATCGGCTCGGAGTTTCGGCGACATGTCTTCTTTGATCGTGATCGAAAACCGCGAACGACGAATGTTCGCTAATCCACTTTCATCGACCAACTTCAATTCGTATTCGCCGCCAGCAAGCGGCTTGATAGACTCACCTTTGGTCGGATCGGCAGGCACCGAAAATACCAACGGTGCGGACTGCTCAGCGGATAGATCGATCGCAAACGTCTCTCCCGCAGCCATCAACGAGGCAGACGTCAGTGGTTTATTGTATGTCGCAGATATTTCAATCTGGCTGCCTTCAAGCACTGCGTAGGGGCCGCCGCCGCTGAGTATCGCCGGTTCTAAACCGGTGTAAGCAGGCGATTTTGCGACCACTTGTAGGTCGACAACCGCCGGCGGTTCAACATAGGTAACATCCACCCACTCGGTCTGCATTCCGTTGCTTGTAGAAGCGCGAAAACGAAACTCGTTGGTTACGTTAATTTCGAAAACCCGTTCGCGGCCATCGAACTTTCCCGTCGATGCCATCGGATAAATCGTGCGATTGCCCGAAACCCCTTCGACTTCGAGGTTGACATTCACATCGGTGACGGCGCTATCCTCCGTGATCGTGACAATCTGTTTGTGCTTTGCCCCTAGTGGCAAGACCATGCTGCCGTCCTCAGCGCCAGCAATCTCTAGGTATGTCGGCTGCGGCCACTGTCGCGACGAAAGTAACACGTTGCGGCTGAACCAAGTCCCCAGAAAGCTAGTCGCAAGAATTCCAATCGCCAACAATGCCGCCACAATCGCCCCTCCGGTCAGTAAGCCGACATCTTTTCGGTGCTGCCGGTGGTCGAGTGCTTGGCTGAAGTCTAAAGATTTAGCTTTTTCGATACCGTCTGCGATTGTTGCATCCACCAGAGTCTTGGAAGTGCCTGTTCTTGCTAGATCCGACTCCCTCGCCAGTTGAAGGGTGCTAAGAATCTGCTGGCTATCGCCTCCGACACGCTGTTCAACTTTTGCGACCAGTGCGTCGTCAGAAGTATTGAACATCAAAGGCCGAAGTACTTTAGTGAACAAAAACCAAACCGCAGCACAAACCATCACCGTTAGCATGATGCTTCGTTGCGCGAGATCCATCTGAAAAACCCGGTCAATGAAGACATCGGCCACGACAATCGCCAGCACAATCGCCAACCAACGACCGGCTCCATGGATCGTCAGCCAGCGCGTCAGTTGCCCACGCAATCGAGCCAATTGCTTGGCGATCACTGAGGGTGCAGGTGAATTATTGGAGGTGAATGATGACATAAAAAAACGGGTTGGGCTTGGCTTGATAAAGCTCGTTTGTAGTGATTAGCGTTTCGCTAACGGGTTTTGCTAACGCGTTTTGAAGTTGCGCCGTTACAAGTTTGACGCGCAAGCGAGTGGATATTCGCAGGCTTCTCGATTCCCTCGCTCGCGCTTCGGGCTTGTATTGAAACACTTCGTGATTTCAGATGAACTTCCGAGTCAGATTTGATTTCTTCTCCTATAGCAACTTATAGTATTTTCGCAGCGCCCATTCGGCCGACAACAGCAACGCGGGTAGTAGGAACACAAACCAACGTAGGAATTCGCTGGCATCCCACAAGGGCTGAGGTGGGCTGTTAAACTCTGCGCGTGTGATCTTGGTCGGAAGCAAATCGGGCAATTTTTCAATCTGATCAAGCGGAATGTAAGCACCGCCTGACTTTTCGGCGATCTCGGTCATCAATGGCTCGTTCAACCAGTAAGCACCCGTTTCAGCCGTCGGCGTCACGATCCGAAACGAGATCGGTTCAATCAAGTCCTCATCTGGGTTCTCGGCGACACTTCCCGGCCCCAAATCAATCGTTGCCTGATAATTCCCCGGCCGCCGCGCTTCGAAACTACCCTCGTATCGCCCTTGTTGTTGGGGCAGTAATCGTAATTCAACTTTTTCCGTGCGACCATCTTCGGAGGTAACAATCGCTTCAAACGATTGTTCGGTGGACGGTCGGAACTGAGTATCAAGAATACGTGCCACCAAAGTCACGCGCTGGCCAAGTTCGTACTGTGATTTTTCCCGATCAAGGAACCCGCGCCGAGAACCTTGCAGCGAACGCGTCTCGACCAAAAACCTGACCACCTGCACCCAGAATCGGTCAAAGTACTGAGCCTGCAACCCAAGCGGTCGCCACTTCCAAGTTCCCTGAAATCCGAAGAACAAAACCGAACCGGCACCGTATCGCCCAGACACCAGCAAAGGTTGGTTCCCCTCTGCGCTGACTTGGTCGCCGCGTTCAATCAGCACCCGCGCGGTGGCTTTGGCATCTTTGGTAGGAAAACTCCAACTGATCCCCGGCATCAAATTCCAAATTTCTTCTGACTGCTGCGTATCAGCTTTGAAACTCATCACCGGATGGTCGAGATTGTGACCAACCACCCGCATCGTCCCTTCGTCTTCGCCCACTGCGCTAGCGATGGCCTGCGTTGTGTCAATGAATTCATCGTTGCCAAACTTTACCGGCAGCAAATCTTTAAACCCACTCAATCGGTTTAGCGTCAGAAACTCATTGGAAAAATGCGGCCCCGCCATAAACAACACGCCGCCGGCTTTGTACTTGCAAAAGTCTTTTAGCAACTGCGCCCACTGGTCATCGAATTCGGCGGGGTTTGGATCCATCAAGATCACAACGTTGTACTGTCCCAACTCCGCCATCGTCCGAGGCAGCTGGCTGATCGGTTCGTTGCCCTCCTGAGGACGACTTTGATCCATTGACTGTAACCAACACGTGAGGCTGATCGTCTGATCACGCAGCAACAATCGCTGCACCTGTTGGAAATCCCAATTTGGCAGCCCCGCCACGAGCAGCACTTTTACTTTCTCATCAACGATCTCAAGTTCCGACGAGGTAAGCTGGTTGTCGTTTAGATTCGTTTCGCTGTCCAGTTCTTCGACGGCAACCGTGTAAACATACCGTCCGGGGACTTTATTGACGTGGCCGAAATCGACGCGGATCCTGCCTCCGTCTTCGGGAACATCAATTTCTTTGGAGGCAACAATGTTGCCGGTTCCCAAAGGCACGCTGTTCGAATCGACGCGCTGTTCATTCAATGTCACCGTCACCTTGGGCGGCAAACCGGTTTCGTTGCGCCTTGATGTCTGAAGCACCGATTCGACTTCGAAGGGCTCGTCAGGATAAGCTTTATTCCGAACGTAAACTTCGCTGATTTTCAAATTCCGCGGCGGGTTTGGATCACCAATGCCGACGGCAAAAATTGGAATGCCCAGCGAGGCGGCTTTTTCGGCAAGTTCAATCGGGTCCTCAGCGCCGTTGTGCTGCCCCTCGCTAAGCAACACAATCGACGAAATGCGGCTCGAATCTTCTAACGCGACGCTAAGTGCCTGCCAGATGTTTGTGCCCAGTCCGTCAGCGACAAGCTCAGGAAACTTGGTTACCGGTTCCTCTTCGCTGGCGCTCTGTTGGTCGGCCGAATTGGCGTCCGTTTCAGCTGCCGAATCCTGATCTTCTTTTTTCGTATCACTTTCGGTGGCCGGCAGCACCGAAACCGTTTCCGCAGTGTCGGCAAAGTTTACGACACGCACGCTACCCTTGTCACGTAGTCGCTGAACAACTTCTGGATGTTTCTCGATCGCATTGCTCAGAAGTGCGATGCGCGTGCTGGCTCCGGATTTGATCTCCTCAGCAGCCAAACCACTTAACTCTGCCAATCGCTTGGCTTGATCCGCATCACGGTACTTATCGCCGCGTGCCAACGACAGCGACGCGTCTCTCAACACAGTGATCGAAGGTTTAATCTCGCTGACCTGTTGATAAAAGATCGACGGTTTGAGAAACAGCGCGAGCAACAACAGCAACACGGCCAACCGCATGCCGGCCATCACCATTTTGACCGCGGGCGGGCATGTATTAATCTCACGCCGGTACATCCAGAACACGGCCATCACGATCGCCGCCACAACAGCAATCAAAACGAACACCCCCCACGATTCTGGGAAATTGGTCCATTGCAATTTCAATTCGCCAGCGCGTTGATGTTCATTGCCAACGAGGGACTCCAACAAAGTCTGTTGCGCCACGACGGACTGCGCGAGCAAATGGATTGGATTAAAAATCGGACTCATTTGTTTTCCGGATCGGGCTGAAGTGCATAAAGTCGACTGGCACCGTGGACCCAGATCCGTTGCCCGTCGCTGTACAGATTACCAACGGGCGCGCCGGTTCCAAGATCTACTTTAACGGCATCCATTTCGTCGGCCTTTCCATCATCGCCCACCAAAGAATATTGGATGATCGAATCCTCCACGGGCACAAAGACTCCATCAGGTGTCAACATTGCTTTACCGCGCGACTTTTGGTCGCCAAACATCTCACGTCCGCCCCACAAAATCGCGCCCTCGCGCTTGAGCTCAAATGCGATCACCGTCTTGAAGCCACCCACATACAAGACATCATTGTAAACGCCAATCACGTAGTCGACCTCGCCGTCGGACATCGGATTGGAATCGCACTTCCAAAGCAATTGCTCGCCATCTCGATCATAAGCTTCAATCGTGTTTCGATCACTCGAAAAGACGATGATTTGGTTACTCCATGGGATGACGACGTCGCTGCTCCAACCCTCAAAGTGCTTGTACCGAGGCGCATTGAAAGAGCGGCCAAAGCTGAACGCATTAGAGCGACCATCGCGTTGGTACCTCCGTGCAAACCGAACCACACCAGACGCTGGGTCAATCGAAAACACGACGCCCATTCCGCAGCTGACAAAAAGATCGCTGCCGTCGATCGACATCTCAATCGGCGACCAAGCATTGGCGCTCGTTTCCGCCTCGTCACACAAAAAGGATCTCCAAACGGTCTTCCCACCGTTGCCGGGATCTAAAGCATAAGCGTAGATCGCACCGCTATTGTTGACCGGCACAATGATTAAGTTTCCAAATCCGATTGGCGCGGCCATAAATCCGCCGCTGGAGATAAACTCCTCCGACTCGATTTCTCCAACATCGTCTACTTCTTGACCTTTCTCGTCCCGCGCCTTCACTTGTGGCAAAGACCACTGCACCTGTCCCGTCGCTCGATCGTAGGCGGTCAGAAAGTTATCCCGCAAACGCCGAACTGATCGGTTGCGAAACTGAGAAATCCGTTTTGTCCCGTAGCGATTCTTGACGTCGAACCGACGCCCCTCCAACGCGTAGAGATTCTCTTGGTGAATCGACATCGAAGACGCGATTTTGTCACCAAAAAACTGCACCTCAGGCAGCGTTGTCGGAAACGGGCTCTCTTTTTTCTTGTTTCGATTCTGGTAGCCACCGAATCGACTGCGCTGCATGGTTGTCACCATGGTTTTAGTATCAATCTCGAACGAGTTTCGCCATACACTGCGCCAGCTTATAGATTTCGCAATCCTCTTGGATGCTTCATCACCTTTGGACGGTGCACTACTCTTGAAAGGTTCTGGAACCGGCGGTGCGCTGAGCGCATTTTCGATGTGCTGGTTGACTTTCTGTTTGTCCCAAGCTGTGACATCGGCAACCGAGCGAAAGAACACACGCTGCTCGTCGAACAAAACCTCTCCGGCTGGTCGCCAGTCTTTCTTGCTCCACGATTCGATCAGGTTGCGTTCGACCGTGTTACGAGTGCTCATATTCGCCGATCCCCACGCTGACCGCCCGGCGCGAACGATCCCTTCAAAGTCGCGGCGATCCGAACGGGTGTTTTTAGGCAGGAAGTAAAACTGCCATGCTGCGACCAGAGGGCCATCCATAAACTCTTGTGGCGGTGTCGGCATCACACCGACACGCGACGCGTTGCCCAGCGGCATCTTCCAAATACTGAGCGCCTCCGAAGTGTTCGAATCGAAAGACAGATTCCCGATCGAGCGACTGACTAAATCGAAATTACGTGGTTGTTCTGAACGGTCCGAAACTTCGACCGAGCGGTCCAGCATTGCTTTGGCTGCCGAATCGTCACCCAACCAAGAATTGCACAACGCGATCTTTAAATAGACTTGATCCATCGGCACGGACGGGTCGGGATGATCCTTGACGATTTTTTCAAACATTCGCCGGGCCCCAGAAAAATCAAAGCGATCGAGAAAGATCGAGCCCAACGTCAATGCCGCATCGTCTCCGATGGAACTGATGAAGTATTTTTGGACCACCGTTGAGAGTGCGCCGGTATCCTGAGGACCACTTCTTGCTAACAATTCACGCGCCTCGGCATCGGCGGTCACACGATAGATCTTCAGTCCTTCAGGCGGCAACGCAGCGAGTACTTTTTCGACACGCTGCACCATCGAGTAGTATGTCTCTTGGTCGTCAGAATATAGAGCATCACCGCTCCGCTCGAGCACGGCCTGCCACAAGGTCGATGCCACGCGGTAGTTTCCATCACCCATGTAACGATCGGCCTTTTCCATTAACGCCTCAAGATCTGGGTCGGTCTTGAGAACGGCCAAGTCCATCGCTCTTTCCTCCTGTGCGCGGGCTTTTGCTTCGGCTTGAGCATCTCTCTGACCCAAAGCTGGCACCTGTTGACCAAAGATTTGAATCCGCGGCGCTAACTGAACAGCGATGGCGAATTGGCCTGTGGTACCCCCAAATAACAAGCACATCAATGCCCATACAATCAAACGCCGTTTCGCAGCGCTTCTTTGGTGTAGCGAAGACAACGTCGCCTTTGGCTCCGCGAAAGATGCATAAGCCGCGCTACTTCCGCGGAGCGAAAGGCGACTGTGGAAATCGCAGAGGTTCATCTTTCTCATCGTTTACGCCCCCAGAACCATCCTAAGAACTGTTCGGCACCCAAGACGATCATCAGCAAAATTAGAATCGTCAACCACAGTTCGCTGTTGCCGCCATCGACGGTCTGTCCAAGTAACTCCGCTGTGGTCGCCAACGCTGCTTTGTCACCAAAAAATTGCTTGTCCAGAACCGATTCGCTTAACCGCTGCAGTTGGCTTTCGCGCGGATCATAATTCGTGGCAACCAGCAGGTTCTGCGTTTCGCCTGAATGACGCTTCAATTGAATGTCGTAGAATCCGCGTTTGCCAAGATTCTCAAACACTGCCTGATACAAAACGCTTTGCGGTTTCTCTGGGTTAAGTGGTTTGGCAACGGTCTCCATTTTTTCGTTCTCGGGATCTCGTACCGTCACCCGATTCTCGAATGCGGAAAGATCAACCGGCACTTTAACGCTTCCGCCAAGAGCAATGGAAGATTCGGCATTTTTTGAACCGACAAGATAGCTGATCAGATCGACCATCACCGGCGCGAAAGTTGGACTGCTGGGCCACATGCTCCAATCGCCGTCGCCGGGAATCGTAAACACGATCACGCGTCCATCCTCCAGTCGCCGGTCCAACATCGCGATCGAGTTATCCGAATCGGTCAAGCGGAGCGGAATCTCGACGCTCTGCATGTCGACGTTTTCTCCAAATTCTGAAGTCCACCAACTGAAAACATCGACGTTTCCAATACTCGATGCATCGCTATCCATCATCACTTGTAGCGCAGGATGTACCTGTGGCGCTACTTCGAAATTGGTCCACTGCGCCATCGTCGGATCGCCCGCTATCGAATTCAACTTCACCGGCGAAAGCCCGTTGCCTTCTCGGTAAAAGGTATCGTTGAACGTTGTCGCGCGAACGCGATTGCCTGGCATCAGCACCAGAGATCCCCCACCGGCGACCCATTGTTTCAATGCCACAGTCCGGTCGGCAGAAACTTCGTCGACATTACACAGGAAGATCACCTCGAAATCCGATAGCGACGCTGTTTCCAGATCCGACACGGTGGCAGTCGTCATCGTCAATCCTGTTCCCAACACCTCCAACGAACGCAGGTAGTGAGTCTCACTGCGTTCGGATGTTGCCGACGGATCGCCATCGACCAACATCACAGGGATGCCATCAATCACGCTGGCTGAGAGCAACCGCGAACTGTCCTCGCTTAACTGGTCAGACTTCAGTCCCTCCCCCGAAAGTGACTGGCGATCAATTTGGGCTGTGATGCGGTAGTCACGTATGTTTGTTTTCTCTTGTTCAAAATCAAGTAGCCCTCTCTCTTTTTGGGCCGCGTTAAACACCCAAGTGTAGACGAGATCCTTTTTCTCTTGAGGTGCCAGCGAAGAGACCGTTTTGTATTGCGGCTGACTTTCGCCAACCTGCAAAAGCACCTGTAACTCGCCGACGGTTTGATCACCAAAATTAGCAACCTCGACAATAAAGTTGATTACCTTATTAGCCACCAACAGACCGTCAGCCCGGATCGACGTGATCGCCAAATTTTGGTCATTCGGTCCAGAGGTGTCGATGATGTATGTTCCCAGCAAATCTTGCGAAAACGATTCAACGACCCTATTTGGTGCAGCCGAATCGGTGACAGCGGCCGCATCTTGGCCAGCGTCTCCGACCAACCAATCGCGCTTTCGCAGGTCGCTAAATAGATAGGCAACGCGTCCGTAATTCTGATCACCGCTAAGATGCGACTTCATGCCGGCGAGCGCTTCGGGGTAATCGGCCGCCTGATCGGAGCAATTGATGTCCGAAATAGTCTGTAAGTGTCCAGAAACGGTGTTCGGAGTCAGAGGCTGGTTGTCAATCAAAAAATGGGCGGTATCGCTGGTCAGCATTACCGTCAACCAGTCTTCGGTGTCGGTGGAGTTTGCCAGCTGCGTCACCAGTTGTTTGACCGAATCTTTGGCCACGTCCAACGAAGTCTGCGAATCGACCATCACGCGTTGCGACAGCGAATCGTCGATCAAAATGACACGTTCGACCTTTTGAGATTGCTGCAGCACGGCGGTAACACTCGAGGGCAGCAACGGCCGCGCGAGCATTAGAGCCAGCAGTATCATCGCTAAACAACGCAACAACAGCAGCAGGAAATTCTCTATCTGCACTCGGCGTCGATTTTGTTTGTCGGCTTCGAACAAAAACTCCATCGCCGCCCACTCAACAATTTTGAACCGGCGTTTGTTCAGCAGATGGATCAGGATCGGCGAAAAAATCGCGAGTCCTCCCAGCAACATCCACGGATTCAAAAACCAAGTAAGCATCGAGTTTATTTCAGACTGTTAAGAGAAGGTATACAAGTTTGTGCAGGTAGGATGGGCACTCCTGCCCGTCGTTAACTTTTTGTACTCGGCCAAGAGTGGCCCAGCTACAGGTTATCGCTTCAATAAAGACTTTCGGAAACATCATCGCCGCCCCCTGCCGCCAGACTTACTGCGGAACGCAAGGTAGCTGGACAGGACCGCGCCCAGCGGCTGCGATGTATCGAGCAGAACATGATCGACGCC
>CALHPU010000164.1 GCA_938036435.1 uncultured Pirellulaceae bacterium
GCCTAAACTTTAAGCCTGAAGCCTCGAAATGTAAAGATAGATCGAAGCGTCGGTTATTCCTTTTGAAGTTGCACTAATACAAGCCTGAAGCGCCAGCGAGCGGATATTTCCGAGGATTTCGACATCTCTCGCTTGCGCGTCGGGCTTGTATTGAAACGCTTTGCGATTTGGGAATAACGCGTGTTTTGCAAAGTAGAGTGGGAAATTCTCTTTCAAATGTGCAACTTCAAAACTTGCGCTTCGGGCTTGTATTTGCCATGCTTTCTTTGGCGACACTGGCGTTAGCTTATGCTCCTCAAACGCAGGCGCAATCAACGCCCGTCTTTGACCAGCGCGAGCAAACCTTTGTCGCCGGATTGCTGCAACGAAGATTGTTCGATGTGGCCGAAGCACATTGTCTTGAACTACTTGACCGCAAACAGATTCAAGTCGCCGATCAAACGGCACTCACGGTGCAGCTGATCCAGACTCGAACCTCGATAGCTTTGGTTACCGAAGCCACTGATGCAGACGAGGCTTGGCAATTCGTTTGGCAGACAGCGGAAGATTTTGAGAAACGTTTTCCCGGACACCCCGGTAAAATGCAAGTCTCGATTCAAACAGCTCTGGCACACTTGCAGCGCGCTCAAAGGCTGGGCAGCATCATCGAATCCCAAATGGTCTCTCGGTCCAAAGTTTCATCGGTAACCGAAACTATGCTGGAGCAATGTCGCGACGCCAAACGGATTTTCACGACAGTCGAAAGAGACATAGACCGTTTGCTGCCAGAGCGGCGCTCACGAACGATCGCCGACGGAGAACTGGATCCTCAACAACTCTTAGCGCTCAAAAGTAGCGTGCGGTATCAAATTGCCCTGTGCCAAATGCAGGTTGCTTCCGCCTATCAACAAAGTGATTCTATCGCTTGGGGAAGCGCTTTGAACGATGTGCTCAAACGGTTGCAGGAGGTTCAAGAGAGCGTCGTTCCATCGCAGCAAATTTGGTGGCAGTCTAAGGTTAGTCAGTTGGAATGTCTGTTGATGTTGGGTAAGACAAATGAGGTTGAACGACAGCTTTCTACACTTCCGCAAGAAAGGCCACCGGCTAGTATTCTGCCGAGGCTGATCGAGCAACAATTAAAATTGGCGATGGCGACCGGTGACTGGGCGAAACTAAAGTTGCACTTGTCAGTAGACAAAACGCAAAAGGGCAGGGGAGGGGGATTGGCAAGTGCGCCGCAGCTGGAGTTGGTTCGTATTCGTGCGGCTGTTGAGCTTTCAAAAATACTCGACGATCCGCAGCAACAAAAATCTTGGCTAGAGGACGCCTCGCGCAGAAAACAGATGGTTCAGCTGCGCTATGGAGCTTGGTGGGGGCGGCGGGCAGGTTTGGCTTTGGTACGCGCCGCTGGCAGCGCTGATGTTGGATCGAGGGCGTTGCAAAATTCAGCGAGTGATAATGACAGCGGCACGCGTACCGTTGCTGTGGAATTATTGATCCAAACAGCGATTCAAGCGCAGCGCGACGGTAATCTTGACGATGCACTAAAGGCTTATGATCAAGCCATCGAGCAATCGTCGGAGCCGGAATCTATTTTGGGACTACAAATTCGCGCAAGTCAGATTTTGGAACAGCAATCGCAACCGCTCAAGGCGGCCAAGCGTTTGACCACGGCAGCCATCGCAGGCTCTAACCAATCCGTCGCCGCCGCCATTCACCTGCGTGGTGCTTGGAACCTCGCCCGAGCAACTGCCACACAAAACGCTTCGACCGCAGACGCGATAGATCTGGTAGAAACGTTGAATGAGCAGTTGTCCCGGTGGCCGAAGAGTCCCACCAAAAACACGGCAGCGTTGTGGTTGATGGCTGAACATATTCGGTCCAAGGATACTCAAGAAGCACTTGTCGCCTTTGACGCGATCGACAGCCGAAGCGATTCTTTTGCTGAAGCGTTGACGCAGTTGCGCGCTCTATTTTTTCAGGTGTCAAAACAATTCAAGGGGCGAAAGCCAGCGTTCAAGAAACTGGCTGGAGATGTCGTGACCCGACTACGCACTCGATATGAAGATCTATCAGGAGCCGAAGATCAAGATCTTGCCGCCAGTGTTCTCGGGCTAGTAATCGAAGTCGGACTTGACTCAAGTTTAATGTCGGTAGAACAACTTCAGCGCATGGTCGCCAATTTTCGGCAAAGGTTTACCGGTGAGGCAACTGCTACGGCGGCAAAGGACGAGTTGTTGGGGTGGTCCAGCCTCCTGAGGATCTTTGATGAAAATTCGGTTACTCAATCTGATGTGGATCAATCGCAAAAGCTCCTCGTCAAAAGCAATCCCAACGAAGCGATGTGCCGGCGTCTGTTTCGTGTGGTGTCGAACCGAGAATCAGAACTAGCGGAGCAAGAGTCTCGTAACCAGCAGCCTCTGCCGCAGCGTGAAGCATTACAGTTATTCGGTCTGGAGATCGTCAATATCGCCAACCGTTTACCGAAGTCGGTGAGAGACTCAGACCGCTGGAAATTTCAGTGGGGCAGGTTACTGCGAAAGAATCGGCAGTCAAAGGAAGCCGTTTCATTGTTGGAACCGTTGGCTCAGCGATTTCGCGGCGATTTGCTGATTCAGTTAGAGTTCGCCAGAGCGCTCTCCGAAGCCAACATCGAACATCGGCAGCAAGACGCGCTCAAGACTTGGCGACGGTTGGCCAAATCGCTGACACCCGCCACAGAAAATTGGTACGAGGCCAAATTAAATGTTGCTCGTCAGCTCCAATGGTCAGGTGATAGAGAGGCCGCCAAAAAGTTGCTGCTGTTCACCCGTTCGGTCTATTCATGGGAGACTTCGATTTGGAGTGACGATCTGGACCGCTTGCTCAGAAGGCTTCGCACGATAGCAAGTCCGTAGCCGAGCGTTGTTAAGTTTAAGAGGGGGCGTTTCAAGACTGGGATTTCTGGATGGTTCGTAGTGGGATTCGCCAGAATTCCCGTAGTCATTGAGATGAATCGGAATTCTGGCGAAGTCCACGACACGTTTTGAAATGCACTCCAACGAATCTCTTGCGAGATGGGTTATTACTTTTCATATTATCGTCTTGCCCTTCGAAAGAAAAGCTTGGCCTTTTGAGTTACAATGGTGCCTCTGATCCGACACGACCACCACCGGCAAAAGGAGCTGTTGTAAAAATGCTTTCGAAAATGAAACTCGTCCGTCCTTCCTTCATGGCAATTTGTTTGGTTGTCGCGGTTCCCGTTGTTGCTGGTGCATGGTTAGTCGAGGAGTGGAAGAGTCACGTGGTGTGGCCGGAGCCGCCGAAAGTTGAACCGGGCACCAACGGTTCACCCCCGTCAGATGCCGTTGTGCTGTTTGACGGAACCAATCTCGATCAGTGGGAAGGTGGCGATGCTTGGAAAGTCGAAGATGGCGTCGCGACCGTCCAGAAAAAATTTATTCATACCAAGCAAAAATTTGGCAGCTGCCAGCTTCATGTTGAGTTTGCTTCACCGGCGAAAATCGAGGGCCAAGGCCAAGGCCGTGGTAATAGCGGAATCTTCTTTGGCAACGGGTATGAGGTCCAAGTGCTCGATAGCTATGACAACCCGACTTACTTCGATGGACAGTGCGGGGCGCTGTACAAACAAAGTCCGCCGGTGGTCAATCCGTGTCGCAAACCGGGCCAGTGGCAGGCTTACGATATCATTTACGATGCACCAAAGTTTGGCGCTTACGGCGAGTTGTTGAAGCCGGCATACTTCACAGTTATTCTCAACGGAGTCGTGATCCAGAACCACGTCGAACTCAAAGGACGTACGCTTTATAATGAACCTCCTACTTACGTGCCGCATCCAGAGAAAACTTCTATTTCACTTCAGCACCACAAGAACCCAGTGCAGTATCGGAACATCTGGGTGCGCGAAAACATATCGCCTCTCGAGCCTGAACTTCCTGAAGCTTATCGCTGGTCGACTGATTCAAAAAAGAAAAAGAAGTAGTTTTGCCTAGCAACCGGTAATGGGGCGATCTTGAGGAACTTTCAAGCATGCGGTGGCCAAAAATCCTACGGTCAAAACAGCACCGACGATTAACAAAATTTGGCTCAAAAACATAACGATCTCCAAGTGTAAATGTCTCAGGGGAAAGACTGGTTAAGGACTTGTTTCCAAGTGCTTACCGGAGAGAAACGCAGAAGCGGTGCCAATCAACTCAGGCAAATCGCGGATGATTTTTAGACATTTTGCGCGAACCGTTTTGAAACAAGCTGAAAGAGGCGCAACAAGGAGTTTTTCGATCTTTGCGTGAGCGAAGCGGTGACTAAGAATAGCAAAATGCCACTTTAAGATTCGTGGGAAGAAAGTTATTTTGCTTGCTGGCAGCGACTTTAACGCGCTGTCACTCTGATGGCAGTGTGATCAAAGTTGTAACAATCGGACTTGATCAGGTCACTTTTACAATGTCGGTTTTGCCGTAATCATTCACGAAAAAAACCGCTCGAATGATCGAGCGGCGTTTTTGTCTGTTTGCAACAGCCTAAAAGATGGCTGATCTCGGTTCGTCCTGTTACCAGTTGGCGCGAACTGGATAGTAACCGAACTGGTTGGTATTGGACGGGAAGTAGGGCGTGTCTTGGAAACCGCCAGCACCACCACCAGACGATCCGCCACCGCGTCCGAATTGGTGATGGATTGGAGTCGAACGAGTCTGCCCTACGCCCCAAGCGTACGTAGATTGGTAGGAAGCCGTTGGAGGCACGACCACTGCCGTCGGCTGGCCGTATCGCCACGTGTTGTGGTCACCGTGCCAGCTGTACTGGTTTTGCATTCCTTGATTCCATGAGTGAGTCCTGCCAGCCCGCGCGCCTTCGCTGCTGTAGGCGTAGACTGGATTTGGGCTGAAGTGATCTTGAGCGGCCAACTTAAGGGTTGTTCTTGGGTTAACGAAACCAGATCGAGGCTGGACACGTCCGTCGGCGTCGAAGGTCGCGCCGCCCCCATTGAGAACTGCGGCCAATTTGCCTGTGCCGTGTAAAGCGTTACCTGCGGCAAGTCTAAGTTTTCCACCACATCCCCGGCAGTTTTGTGCTTGGACAGAACTTGCGGTTAAGCAAACTACAGCGACCGCCAATGCGGCAGCAGCAAAAATATTCTGTTTCATCATAATCGTCCTGTTGAAGTTTCTTGTTGCTGAAAGTTGAATCTTCTGCGGTGTTTTCAAGCGTCCAGCCGCAGAGCAATTCTGGTCCAGTTACTCACACGTAGAGCAACCCAAGCCGCCACCTCGAACGTGTCTGCCGCATCGACCACCAGCACATTTGCTTTTTAGTTTGTCTACCAATTGACCGCCACCAACGCTTCCGCCACCACCCATTCCGTAAGCTCGGCTCGCCAATCCGTAATGTAATTTTGCGAGGTAGGTATTGGTCAGGAGAGCCGGACGGTAGCCTTGATCACCATTTTGCCAACGCACAGAAGTAACGTTCAGCGAAGGACCGCCACCTTTGAAGCTGTTGTCGTTGTAGTAATTGAAATAGTTACGGTCGTGCTCGTACATCATCTCGTGCGGCATCAATGGCTCGTACGTGCGGTAGCTATGACCGACATGTGCTGGCACGGGGTGAGGTGCAAGATATTTCCCGGCAGTTAATCCGCCTTGGCCTTGAGTGGTATATTGTGCGAAGAGATGATTAGGATAATTGCCGGGAGCGATTTGAGCTTCAGCCGAATCGGATACCAGTGCAAAACAGATCATCAGAGCAGCGGCGGCGAGAAATTTGTTGAACATTTAAGAACTCCGTCTCTTTTGGATTGGCCCGATGGCAAATGCTCTGGGCGCTGTGGCGGTCCGGCAACGCAAACAATTTGCCAGACATTGGTGCGGCAGCCAAATCCGTTCGTCCTGAACATCAGCATCCGCACGAAACTTTCTTCGTCCGAAGAGAAAAACGGCTGGCACCTATTCTCATATCTGAGTCGGGCAAACTCGACGGTCCCGTTCTACAACCGGGAATACCGTCTGTAACCGAACCTGCCTGACTGCTATACTCTGCCCAAAACAAACCTTTGATAGCACCCACCAGAACTACATCCCAAGGGACCGGGCGTGGCAAAACGACGTTCAGCGAAGAAGTCTTCTAAAAAAGCGGCCACAAGCAAGGCAGCGAGCAAAAAAACAACTAGAAAGTCCGCAAAAGGGGTCTCGTCAAAGGCACCAAAACGCGGCGGTGTCGAGGAACATCCTTTGTTTGACGACGAAGACGGTGACGATTCTCAAGTCATGGGCGTGCCGCTGCGGCTGGCGGCGCAAAGCCGGTATTTGAACTATTCGCTGTCGGTGATCACCAGCCGCGCGTTGCCGGATGTTCGTGACGGGCTAAAACCTGTCCAGCGGCGAATTCTGTACACGATGAACCAGCAATCGTTGTCGCACACGGCCAAGCATCGTAAATGTGCCAAAGTGGTCGGTGATGTGATGGGTAACTACCACCCACACGGTGACAGTTCGATTTATGAAGCGCTCGTCCGCCAAGCCCAACCGTTTTCTCTGCGAATGCCGCTGGTTGATGGAAGTGGCAACTTTGGTTCGATCGACGGCGACAATGCAGCCGCGATGCGATACACCGAGTGTCGCCTGACGCGCGTCGCCGGTGAGATCTTGGCCGATCTGGCAACGCGCACCGTCGCGTTTAAACCGAATTATGACGGCAGCCGCGAAGAACCGGTTGTGCTGCCCAGTCGCATGCCCAATCTGTTGGTCAACGGTGCGACGGGAATCGCCGTCGGTATGGCGACCAACATGCCGCCGCACAATCTCAAAGAGGTTTGCCGAGCGCTGTTGAAATTGCTCAAAGACCCTGAGATCAAAGATTATCAACTGGTCGCCAAAGACGCGATTCAAGGTCCTGATTTTCCCACCGGCGGGCAAATCATTAGCACCAATCAAGAACTGCGTGAGATGTACGCCACAGGGCAGGGGACTGTTAAAGTACGTGCCACTCACAAGATCGTTGAGAGCAAGAAAAAGAAAGTTATCCAAATCATTTCGGTGCCCTACGCGGTCAACAAAGCCGAATTGGTCGAGCGCATGTCGGATCTTGTTTACAGTGGTAAATTACCATTGGTCGAGGACGTGCGAGATGTTTCTACCGAAGACATTCGCATCGATCTACCACTGAAGAAGGACGCCGATCCCAACAAAGTTCTGGCTTATCTGTACAAGAACACGCGGCTGCAGAACAACTTCAACGTCAACATGACCTGTCTGGTGCCAACGGAGAATCCTGAAGTCGGTGCCCCTAACCGGCTGAGCCTAAAAGAGATTCTCTGGCATTTTCTACACTTCCGTTTGGATGTGATTACTCGCCGACTGGAGAACGAGTTAGCAGCGCTGGAAAAACGGATTCATTTGCTCGAAGGATTCGTGAAAGTTTTCGATGCTCTAGATACCATCATCCGTATCATTCGTAAGTCCGATGGAAAAGCGGACGCTGCGGTGAAGATCATGAAACGCTTCCCTGCGTCTAAGGGTGGGCTGGATGAACTGCAGACCGATGCGATTCTGGAGCTGAAGTTGTATCGACTTGCGCGTCTGGAAATCAACCTGATTCAGGATGAGCTAAAGAACAAGAACAAACGCGCGCGTGAGATTCGCAAGCTGCTTAAAGAAGATACCACTGATACGAATAACTCGGGTCGTTGGGGCTTGGTTCGAAAGGAAATTGAGCATTTGGTTTCCGAGTTCTGTGCCGGTCCAGAAGGCAAGCGTCGGACGATCATCGAAGCGGTTGGTGAAGAGGTTGAAATTTCTGCTGAGGATTTCATTGTTGCCGAAGACTGTCACGTACTGATCACAACTGATGGCTGGGTGAAGCGTCAAAAGCAAATTTCCGATCCTTCAAAAAGCCGCCTGCGAAGTGGTGATACGGTGCTGGACGTAATCGCTGGTTCAACACGCGAAACAATTGGGTTCTTTTCATCGATGGGGTTCTGTTATACGTGTCGCATGATCGATATTCCGGCTTCGACAGGATTTGGCGAACCAATTCAGAAATTGTTCAAGCTAAAAGACGGCGAGAAGATCGTTACCGCGATGTCGTTTGACCCTCGCACTATCGGCGACATGAATGAAGATCCCAAGGATCCCGAAGTCTGTCCGGACATCCACGGTTTTGCCGCCTCGAGCAATGGTTACGCCCTTCGGTTTACCTTGGCCGGGTTTGCAGAACCCTCTACGCGCAGTGGACGGCGATTTGCACGTTGCAGCGCTGGCGCGTCCATTGTTGGTGTCGAGGCGATCGATGGTGACGAGACAATTCTTGCCATCTCCGAAGCGTGTCGGGCGGTGGTCTGTCCCGCGGAGGAGGTGAATTATCTATCCGGTCCCGGCAAAGGCGTGATGCTGATCAAATTGGCCAAAACCGATCGGCTATTGGGTTTCAAAGCGTCGCGTGGTGAACGCGATTTACTGACGGTGGAAACCAACCGGGGTGCAAAGAAAACCATTTCGACGGTGAAGTACCGAACCACATCGCGCGGTGGCAAAGGCAACGAGATTCAAAAGAATGGCAAGATTGCAAAAATCGTGCGGCCGCCTGTGAGCTCACCGGACCCATTACCGGAGCTGAAAAAATAAATTAGGAAAAACGAGAATGTGAAGGAAATGTGAAGCCAAGGTGATTGTGTGCAACCGTCCGATTTGTATAGTCGGTGGTTAGACCACGTTAACCACCACAACCACCATTGGATCACCAAGATGAATTTATGTTCTCACCCTGCGCGCGTGCGCTATTTGCCTTCTATTGTGGGCGGCTTGCTGATTGTTTTTCTGCTCTCTTTTTGCGTCCCTGCGATGGCGGCTGATGACACGGCCACCGTCTCCGCTGCGGCAGTTTCTGCTCCCCAGATAGACAGTGGAGATACTGCTTGGATTCTGACATCCACCGCACTAGTTTTGTTCATGACAATTCCCGGGCTGGCTCTCTTTTATGGTGGCCTCGTGCGCGCCGAGAACGTCCTGTCTGTTTTGATGCACTGTCTGGTGATCACCGCAGCGGTCTCGGTCATCTGGGTGTTGTTTGGATACAGTTTTTCTTTGGACGATTCGATCAACCCCGAAGAAGGCGTGATAGCGCTTGGCTCTTTCATTGGTGGGACCGGTAAGATTGGTTTGGCCAATGTGATGGGCAATGTTGTTGGAACCATTCCCGAGTTATTGGTGGCCGCTTTTCAGATGACGTTTGCCGTCATCACGCCAGCACTCATGGTTGGGGCGTTTGCTGAACGTATGAAGTTCAGCGCGGTGTTCTTGTTTTCTATTGCTTGGTTGATCGTTGTTTACTTCCCCATCTGTCACATGACTTGGGGTGGAGGATTGTTTGCCACTTGGGGTGTGCTAGATTTGGCGGGCGGGATCGTGGTGCACGTGACGGCCGGTTTTTCTGCATTGATCGCTTGTATTATGGTGGGCCAACGCAAGGGATTTCCAGACAAAATACAACCACCACACAGCACCGTGCTGACAGTGGTCGGTACTGGAATGCTGTGGGTTGGCTGGTTCGGATTCAACGCAGGAAGCGGATTGGCAGCCAACGAGGCAGCAGTGATGACGTTGGTTGTCACTCACCTTTCTGCTTCGATTGCAACCCTTGTGTGGATGGGAATCGAGTGGATCAAATTCGGTAGACCAAGCGTGCTGGGTGCCGCGACTGGTTCGATCGCTGGTCTGGCAGCGATCACGCCAGCCTCTGGTTCTGTTGGACCGTGGGGTGCTTTGGCGATTGGAGCAGCGTCTGCCATTTTGTGCTTCTTCTTTGCGACCACGATGAAGCAGGCTCTACGTTACGACGATTCACTGGATGTGTTTGGCGTTCATGGCGTTGGCGGATTTTTGGGCACCGTTCTGTGCGGAGTTTTTGTTGCCAAATCAATGGGCGGTATGGGGCTGGCCGAGGGAATGACTATCGGAAGTCAGGTTGGCGTGCAGTTTGCCGCTGCCGCGATTACCGCGGTCTATTCGATTGTTGCTTCGGCTATTCTGTTGTTGGTAATACGGGTGTTGGTGGGGTTGCGAGTTGATGACGATGTTGAGACCCGCGGATTGGATTTGGGTGAACATGGCGAACGAGGTTATATCCTGTAGTTTTTGTTGACCGAGGACATGCCGAAAAATTGGGGCCAGTGGCTGGATGTCACTGGCTCTTTTTCGTGGTGTGCCCAAGAACCTCATTAAAGATCCCTTATTGGTCGCCCGCAGAGTGGCGTTTTGGAAAGTGGGCGGTCACGTTAAAATGCTGACAGCTGCAATCTCAGATATTCACAACTTGACCAAACGACAATATGAGCCCTGCGACCTATAAAAGTGAAAATATCACCGTCCTCGAAGGCTTGGATCCCGTTCGCAAACGGCCCGGCATGTATATCGGTGGCGTTGGGATGGCGGGACTTCATCACTTGGTCTGGGAGATCGTCGATAACTGTGTCGACGAGGCCATGAACGGTCATGCGACCGAAATCAATGTGCGACTGCATTCTGATGGCCGGACTGTGACGGTTTCGGACAACGGTCGAGGCATTCCGATCGACAAGCACAAGAAGACAAAGAAGTCAGCGCTGGAGACCGTACTGACCGTGCTTCACGCAGGTGGAAAATTTGACGGTGATAACTACAAGACGGCCGGTGGTCTGCATGGTGTGGGCGCTTCGGTCGTCAACGCGCTTTCCAAAACGCTGATCGCGGTTGTCAAGCGCGGTGGAGCCCAATACCGCATGGAGTTTGCCAAAGGCATTCCCAAAACGAAATTGCAAAAACTGAAAGGGGCCGTACGCGGAACGGGAACTGCGATTACGTTTAGTCCAGATCCAACTATTTTCCCCAAAGTCGATTTCGATTCAAAAACGATCCGCAATCGCTTGGAAGTTGCCAGCTTTTTGCACAAAGCGGTCAAGGTAACTTTTCAGGACGACGTTAAGAAAACCAAAGAGCTGTTTCACCACGAGAATGGGATTCTTGACTACCTGAAGAAGGTGACGACCGAACGTAATGCTCGCGCGATTCACGAACCGCCGTACACATTTTCCAAAGACGACACCGATCGATTTGAGTTTGCCATTCACTGGACAGAATCGACCGATGAGCATATTCGCTCTTACGTCAACGGCATTACCACCGGCAATGGCGGTACTCACGAAAACGGCTTCCGCAGCGGTATCACCAAAGCGGTCCGCAACTATTTTGAGTTGCACAGCCTCGTGCCGCGCGGCATCAAAATTTCTCATGAAGATATTCGCGAGGGAATGATCGCCATCGTTTCGGTATTCATTCCCGAACCGCAGTTTCAGGGACAGACGAAAGATCGATTGAACAATCCGGAGGTGGCGTCTGCGATTGAAAGTGCGCTGCGCCCCGCGTTTGAGCAGTGGATGAATAATAATCGTTCGGTCGCTGATGGGATCGTGGCTCGGATTATTGCCGCCGCTCGCGCCCGCGCGGCGTCACGAGCGGCTTCGGCTTCGATTTCTCGAAAGACTGGCGGCAAACGCAATATGCTGCCGGGCAAGTTAAGTGATTGTCTTGCCTCGGGCCGCAATCGCAGCGAGCTGTTTATCGTCGAAGGCGATTCGGCTGGCGGCAGTGCTAAACAGGGGCGCGACCGAAACTATCAAGCCATTCTGCCGCTACGTGGGAAGGTACTCAACACCGAAAGCGCGACGCTGAAAAAGATCACCGAGAACAAAGAGATTCAAGACATGATCGCGGCGATTGGTTGCGGGATTGGAACCAATTTTAATATTTCTGGGCTGCGGTATGAGAAAATTGTATTGCTGGCTGATGCGGATTCGGACGGTCACCATATTACGACTCTGTTGCTTACGCTGTTCTATCGTCACATGCCGCAATTGATTTCAGCCGGCAAGCTATACATTGCTGTTCCACCGCTGTTTCGAATTGACATAGGTAAAGAAACCCATTGGGCGGCCGACGAGGAGCATCGTGAACGGATTCTGGCAGCGGCGACCAGTCGCGCCACCCCTGAGATCACGCGCTTTAAGGGGCTTGGCGAAATGCCTGCAAAGGTGCTTTGGAATACGACACTGAACCCTGAAACGCGGCGACTGCTTAAAGTCGAGGTCGACGATCATCTGGAGACCGATCGTGTGATCAGTGACCTAATGGGCAAGGACGCGTCAGCGCGTTTCCGGTTCATCATGGAGCGTGCTGAAGAGGCAAGTGAGATTGATGTCTAGCGCTTCGTTAGAGCTTAATTTGCCATTAGAGGGTGTTTCAAAACCTAAATTTATGGACTGTTCGTAGTGGGATTCGCCAGAATTCCTTCTGCCCTCCAGTTAAAGGGACTTCTGGCGAAGTCCACTACAGGTTTTGAAATGCCTTCTAGTTGTTTTTGGTTTACCTCTCCCTACAGTCGCCTTTCGCTCTGCGAAAGTAGCGCTAGTTTCGCGGGGCGAAAGGCGAGTATGAAGCGTAACGGAGCAAGCCGTCCGGTAAGAATACCAGTCAAAGCTTGATATCAACGCAACTTGCAAATAAGTCCTCGCGATTGAGGTTTGATAACTAAGGGCTCGCGCACATTCGCTTTAGCATTGTTGATACGGTAGGCTCCACCGTGATTTGCGGCGGAGACGGTTGAGTTGCCGATCTATCTTATCCGACTTGTCGAACGAATGCCTCACCATCGAGTCTTGCGTCGGAGACGAAACTGTCGACGTCAACGTTGAGGATGATTCCATCAAACGAGTCGTCCGATCCGTTTCTGGATATCGCGGATAAGAATCTACCTTCGACAAACAGGTCATCTAGTTGGTCAGTGTCAAAGATGTCATCAGCCGAATCAATGATCACCGCTCCACGCAAGCCAGCATTGATTCTGCCTACGGCGATGTCCGATGCGTTGCCAGTGGTTTGAACGAAGACTCGGTTATCCGAAGAGGTGCCGGTCAGGTTCACATCGGCGATCGTTAAGAAGCCATTGTTGTTAATGACTCTTACCAAGCCGTTTATCAGATTGGCTTCGTTGATGGTCAATTGTCCGGTGTTGTTGACCAAGATCGAAGCTTCTCGGACACCTTCCAGGTTGCCGTCAGGGATTACGAGAGAACTGTCGACTGTTGCATTGATTGATCTAACGCGGCTTTGTGAGTTGATGCCATTGAATACATCGTCAAAGTTGTTTTCGGCAATCAAGGTCAAGTTGTCGGCGATTACCAAAAGATTGTCTCGCGTATTGGCGTCGCGTATATCGTCGTCTGCTGTCAGCACTACACCGCCGGCTTGTTGGAAAACTGCAACTCGGTTGGTGACAACATCAGATCCAAGTCCGTTGGCGGTCAAACGGATTGCGTCTGATACATTCACGCCGGTAGATTGAATGTTATTGGAGACTAGATTTCCGTTAGCTGTTGCGTTGATGGTCCCATTTAACGTGCGAGCAAAATTGACATTCAACGCGTTGGCGTCTGTGATAAAGATGTCGCCTCGGTTTTGGCTCGTGTCAGCGATATCGCCAGCGACTAAGTCGGCTCTCTGAACGTTGGTAGACAATGTAATACCATCCGTTTGGCCAACGGATCTATTTCTAGCGAGGACGAAAATGTAATCGGCAGCTACTTGGTTGGTGCCACCAGTGATGACGACATCATCATCGGCGATCAAGAAAGCATCGCCAACGTTGCCGGCGTCAATGTTGTCAACGCGAATGTCACTTGCATCGCCCGTGGCGATTAAGCGAATGTCGTTATTGTCACTTTGCGTTACCGTACGAAGGCTGCCGCCGGAGATCGTGCCGCCTGCTGCGATGTTAATTCCGCCATTGCCGGCTTCAATGTCACCGAGAACAATGTCGTCTAATTCGCGAATGACGATGTTTCCAAATGAGTCGCCTTCGGTGATTACTGTGAGCGTCTCGACATCGGTTTCCAGAACGACTCCACCGAAGGTTCCTTCGTCGTTGCTGTTACCGACGCGAATGACCAGATCGTCAGTCGTTACTCGGTTGCCATCCAAGAATCCAGCATCGAAGATGTCGTCTCCCGCCGCGATCTCTAATTGTCCAACTTGTATATCGTTTAGCCTAAGATCTATCTCCGCAGTAATGGTTGCCGTATCCGCAATGACACGTAGAGCAGTTTGGTTGGTGCCAGCGTCCAAGGCGACATCTGGGGCATCAACGTTTCGGGTAAACAAGAAAGCTCCAGACGTTAGCTGAGCAGACTCTCCCGCAGTAACCGAATCTGAGAAAACGTCGCTACGCGGAGTAGTGAGGATAGCGTTGGTCGCGGCTTCGACCACCGTTGCACTCAAGTTGCCATTGGCGTTGATGGCTACGGCACCTGTTTCAGAAACGACTAGACCCGTATTAACGGCATTGCCCGCTTCGTAAGTGACATCTCCCGACGCGGTTGCTTCGGTGACGTTGATTCTCTGCAAAGCGTTGAGAGTTACCAAACCCGTTTCAGAGATAATCTGATCGCCTGTTAAAGTGCCGCCCGCGTCTAGGGTCACGTCCCCGGTGTCAGCGGTTACGTTAGTCACTGTAATGTTTCCGGTGGCAGTCAGCGCGGTCGAACTGGCCATGATGTCTCCGGTTACAATGTCTCCTCCGGCGGTAACTGCTGTTTCATTGACGGTCGTTACACTACCGACCGTTACATCGTTGACTGCGGATAGAGCCGCACCTAGGGCCATCACGTTTCCGATCGTCAGGCTATCAGGCGAGTTGAGTATCAAATTGTCAGGGGTCGTGATATCCCCAAAAACCAGTGGTCCATCTCCGCCAACAGCGATTGCTCCGTTCTCCGATTGGAATGTTAGCGTACCGGATGAAAATTCTAGTTGGCCAACAGGATCAACATTCGTTGAAGCGGTGCCTCCTCCGATTTCATCGACTGCAACTAATGTTACGAGTCCTTCTGCAGTAAAATCAGCAAGCAGATCGTCTTGGAAATCATTGATGCTGCCGGATGAGTTAATATTGATCGTGGCGGCTGAGTTGACTGAACCTACTAACAAATCACCTGCCGTGTTGACGCTGATTCCACCGGACTCTGTGTTGATGCTTTGTAGTATCAAATCGCCAGCGCCAGCAAGAGAAATATCACCAGTTGTCGCGGTTGCTGAAACAATGCTTTGGTCGGCAAGAGTAACTCCATCAATTTCATCGCCGGCGTTGAGGATGATTGTTCCAGCCGCTGTGACCACGCCAGAAACGCCTTCGATGCTTCCACCAGCGTTGACGATAACACTTCCACCAACGGAGCTTACGTTTCCAATCGTCAAACTACCATCGCTTTGAATTAATAGGTTGCCATCGGCCGAAAGCCCGTTAACAACCGAGCCATCAACCAATTGCACACTTAAATTTCGTGCGTCAGAAGAACCGAAGTCAACCTCATTGTCCGGGCCCAAAAGTACAATGTCTCCGCCATTTAGCGCCGTGAAATTCGCAGATTGGATGTTCAATGGGGCGTTAGCTTCCTGAGTCAAACTACCAGTTGATCCAATCGCTCCCAAAGCGAGGTCTCCATCAGAGCCCGAGGTGATGTTTGCCGTGCCGGCGGTCAGTCCGCTGATGGTTGTAAGCGGCTCAAAGGTTTGAGTAACGCCAAGTGGTCGAAGACGCGTGCTTGTCTCAACGGTATTGTCGATCGTGGCAAAAACGACGGGATCTAGGTTGACTAGATCTAGCGTACCAGAGACATCCCCAGCGAGACGAGAAAACTGGTTTGCTGATCCGTCAAGGTCAACCGTTGTTGCTGAGACCGAGAGGTTCTGAGCAACGATCGAGCCGATTGATAGGCTCGCCAGAGGATTCGTGCCATTTAGAGGAGCGGCGGATACGGTTTGGGTAATCGCGTTTTCGACGTCCAGTACCAAAGTCTCCGCTTGCAGCAATGTGTTGACGTTCAGTGAGGCGGCTTCGATCCGCGCTGTTCCACTTACCTGAGAGCTAATGGAAGTTAGCGATGGCGGAGGTGTTGGCGTGAATGGATCGCCGATAATGTCGGCGAACTGAACAGCTAACAGGTTAAGTTCTTGGCTGGTGGTCAGAGCAAGGTTTCCAGCAGGCAGACTGAAGGCGGCGTTTTCCAGAGTGTCGCTGAGAATGACAAAGTCTCCACCGCCTTCGATTGGGGTGCTACCACCGAGCAGCAGCAGGTCAGTTGTAATCGCACCCTCTTGGCTCACGCCTGAGGCGGCCTGTAGAAGCAGCGACGAAGAATCGACATCGCCCACGGTTAATTGACCTTCGCCTCCACGTCCTGCGGCCAGTCTTGAATCGCCCGACACATCAAGGCTGCTAACCACTAAGTCATCGACGTTGGCGAATTCTACCGCTCCTGCCTCACTGATGATTAGTTCTCGAATGTCGTTAGTGTCAATCTGTCCAAGTTGAACAGTTCCACCATTCAACGCTCCTAGTATTGCACGGCCATCTGTCTCTGGCAGCGGATCACCGATTTCGTCTACCGCGGTTGGAGGAGGCACAAAATCTTGTGCATTAGGATCGAGTTGAACGAGAACTTCGGGTGAGAAAGCATTGGGATCAATGCTTGCTAATTGGTCAGCGGGAATCGGTTCCTCACCACCTTGCACGATCAGCGAAGCGCCAACGGCTTGGGTCAGATCGCGGCTCAAGACAGGGGTTACCGGGTCGTTGCCGGTAATTGTTACGTTGAGCGTACCCGTTTGAACGTTTGATGTTCGGACAACGAAGTCATCTTCAAATTCGCTGCTAAAGGCGGAGGCGGCAACGAAGTAGCGCCCGGGGGCAAGCGTACCTGCGCCGAATGCAATTTCGTCAAGTTGTCCAGTAAGTTCTTGGCCTATCGCAACAAGTTCACCAAACTCATTGTAAAGTCCGAGTTCGATATCGATGAAATTTCTAACCGGTTCCGGGTTTCCTCGCTCAAATGCATCGGTTTGAATGACGAGATCTTGCGTGCCATTATAAATAAATTCGATGTAGTAAACCGGGCGCACAGCACCGTTGTAATTGTCGTCGCGGAAGACGCCCGTTTGTGTTCCCGAGCGGTCACGAGGGATTTCAAACCTCTCAATCCGAAAATCCTCGTTGCCGAATAGTGTATTTCCAAGTTGTTCAAAACTTGGCTCCACTGCCCCTACCGGTGCTGTTGGAATTGGGCTGCCCAATCCTGTTAGAATGTCAACTTGCCCTGCTACGTTGATGCCTTCGAGCGTGGCTCTAGAGATGGGGGTTGCGAAGTTGACAAGAAATGGATCATCGGGCAGGTTGTCTAACACAGCGATCTCGAGTGTCCCTTGATCGCGGATGGTCAGAATGTCTTCGTTGTTCTGACGATCATCGGCGAGGAAGCCTTGGCCAACGGCTGCAATGCGTTGAAAATCGTTGTTGGTGTTGTCAAGGATTACCGATTCACCCGAAACGTAAAGATCATCGATCGTCAGGTCTGCGCCGGGGTTTTGTGCAATATCGACCGTGATGTCGGCGACCAATTTTTGGCTTTGGAATGGAGCATCAAAGGTCAACGATGTGGCGGTGATGTTGGCGTACAGATCACTGAAGCCATTGGTAAACAGAAATGGGCTGGGCCCCGTGAATTCAAAATTGCCAATCGTCAAATCTTGCTGGCTGGTGATCGAAAACCCGTCATAAAGAGAGGTAGACAATTCTTGAAGGCTTGGCACGTTTAGCTGGTACTCTCCACGACTTTCCGATTCAAAATCACCTCCGAGAAACAAGTAAAGGGTGTCAAGTCCATCGATAGGGATATTGATGCCATTGGAAGACTGCAGCAAGACTTGGTCTGACACGATTCCGCCAGAGATACTGATGCCGCCAGCAGTGTTGTCGCGAGCAATTGGGGTGTCGCTGATCAGGTTTCCTTGATCATCCAAAATACCAGTCAATACCTCACCACCAGTAGCTCTAAGGCGAACGCTGGAAACAGGGTCCGCTCCCAGTTGGTTGATATCACCGGCAACAGACGTAAAGATCGTTGTGACGCTGGTCGCTGTAATCGATGCAGCATCAATGTCTACGAAAGTAGTGTTCGGACCGCCGACGGCGCCGAGATTCAAATCATCCAAGGACGTGATCGATACGTTGGAACCGATGAAGTCAATGCCGTCGATAGAGGTTTCACTCGAAACTAATGCTTCTCCATCTACATTAATATCAACGTTGTCGATTCGATTTAGTACAATGTTCCCCTCATCATCAAAAAATTCTTCTGCGAGAAGAACATCGCCCGGTCCGCTAATGCTGATACTAGCAAGGTCGACTCGTTCTACTTGGTTGATAAGCCCAGCATTGGTGATGACGAACGGCTGATTGAAGTTTGATTCACCGAAGGTGAGTTCGTTGCCACCTAGGTTTGCCGTGATCGATCCAAGACCGCCTTCGACTGTTAGGTTACTGCCTTCAAAAGTGACGTTGTCGGGCAGATCGTCTGGGTCGGCCGTTGACCAACTACCGTTAGGAAGAACCGCGGTAATAGAGTTGCCAGCGCCAGAAACCACGACGTTGCTGGAGAATCCGAACAAGTTCAAGTTGCCATCATCAAAGCCGAAACTCGCATCCAAGGCGTATCGCGGTTCGAGATTTTCGTAGACAAATTCGCTGGAGGACTGAGCCTTCCGTTGTTTTCGTTGCAAGCGTTTCATTGAGCTTTTTGATCTGCGAGGTTTTTCAAAAGAGGAGCGATTCTTTTTCATCTGGAGATGATCCTATTGATAACGCTGGTCGAAAATTCAAAATGTCGTGTTCCGCGAAACTGGAAGTCGAACGACAAATGCCGATCTGCTGGGTGCTTGCCATCCGCAGAAAGAAGAGTGGGTTCCCAACGCCACGGGTGCAGTGCAGGGAATTCTGGCCATCCTCCAGCTTACCGATGTTACTTGGTGGCGAACTATTTGCTCACCAAAATTGCAAGTTTTTTTGTGTTTCCGAGATTATTTGATTGTTGCTTGCAGCAAAATTTGTGTGCTCAGCTTAACGCCTTTCCATTTGCCAGCAACGAAGTTGCTCGGTCCCGTCGAAATTTTTAGTTTATCGATGAATTTCAAAGCGTTTCTAACT
Source organism: uncultured Pirellulaceae bacterium (assembly GCA_938036435.1). GTDB lineage: Bacteria > Planctomycetota > Planctomycetia > Pirellulales > Pirellulaceae > Mariniblastus. Next base: position 19,036 of record CALHPU010000164.1, read on the forward strand.
AATATTAGTGTTTGATTTTTACCCAAATCTTGTCATTGGATTTACCAATGGGCTCTCAATATCAAGCCATAAATAAATGAGGGTCGTTTCGAGAATCACTCGAGACGTCGCAGCAAGAATTGCTAATCAGCTAATCACAGGATCACTAAACGATGAAGAAGACTTCTCGATCATCAAACAATTCTCGAACCGCCAAAAACCTTCGGCAGCTGAACCGCAAACTGTCGCGTCGTCAAAAGGCCAAAGCAGAATTCCAGTATGAGAATCTTGAGCCCAAACTGCCGCTGGATGCAAGTTTCTTTTTCAGCGACGCCAACGGCGGATTCCTGTCGTTTAGCAATTTTACCGACAGCGAAAGCGTGTTTATCGACCGCAACGGTGATGGCGATTTAGTCGCGAGTCTCGCAAACGGATCGTGGGTGGGGCAATTCGGCGACGAAAATGACGGAACAGTCTTTGGTAATTCTTTGGTTGTTGAAGGCGGCTTCGACGACTTTTCCATTCAAGGCTTGGACGACGGATCCGTGGTTACTTTTGGCGGCGATGCGGATTTTAGCGACGCTGATCTGAATATTTCCGCGACGACAGAGTTTACGGTTTTATCAAACGGCAGTGGGAACAATCAAAGCGGCTTCGATGTCGAAGAATTAACTATTTCTGGCGGCATGACACAAATTTTTGACCCGCGAAGCGAGATCGGGGAACTAAACCTCAACCAAGTCACCAGTTTCGATTATTCAACAGATGCAACGATCACTACAGGATCCCTCAGTACTATTGACGGGGGCTCGGTTCTCTTGGACACAGACGCAGATATCATTTTTGACTCCGTCAGTATTCCGGGGACCTTAGTTGCCCTTGCCGATGGAAACGTGGTCCGCGACATTCAAAATAATGCCATCGAAGTTAACACGTTTTTGTTTGATGTGGACGGAAATGTCGATATCGAACACTTGCGAGCGGTAGAAATTTCCGGTGAGGTGGACGGAGACTTCACTATTACAGATACCGATTTCTTCCTGAACAACGTTGACACCACGATTATCAACTCACAATTTACATCCCCCAGCGGGATAACCATCTTTATCCCCGGTTTGTTTATTGATGGTAATTTGGACTGGGATATTAGGTTCTCCTCATTGACCCAAGAAGTTGACGCACCACTGCAACTATCGGAACTCGATCGAGTTGAGAGCAGTCCGTTTCTCGATAGTGATGACGACGCTGGAACCGCAATCTTCCGTCTGGAGTCATTCGATCAGACGGAAAGCATTTTACTTGCCGAGTCGGACTTCAACGATTTTGGCTCGGTTGACGTTATATATCCCGACCCCGTAGGCTTCCTTACCGAGACTCAGGTTCTTCGCAATGTCTATTTCAACGCAATTGAATTCAGTGATTCCGACAGCATTGTAGTTGGCAACATCAACACCAACTTCATTCCAACGGATCTAGACCAAGACGCCAACGATACGTTCGCGTCGCGCGTTCGAATTTCCACAGGTCGCAGCTTGTTTGCAGGTGAAGACTTTCCTGTGCTGGTTGGTAATGAAGTAGGAAGTATCACAATTACAGGTCAGATCGAAAGTGAAAACCTATTGTTGCAGGCCCCTGGGGTTTTTGATGCCAGCGGTGCCGACATTGACACGCACAATTTATTCTTGGGTGGCGACGCCGAAATAGAAGGCCGTGCTAATTTTCAAATTGTCGCTGACAGTCTTCAAAATCTTTCGGTGAATGTTTTTGATTCTTTTGATGTGACAACACAGCAGGAACTACGCATTGTCGCAGGCCAATATCCTGGGTTTAATACGTTCAACCCTGAGGTTTACACTACCGCTTTTGCCAATGAGTTCGCGCGAGTGGAAAGCAACCGGCTAGATTTCGATGTTCCATTTGTTTCTCGCAAATTAGTTGCCGACGTAGTGACTGATGTTGCGCAGGCCGACGGAGCTATTGTGATTATCGACGATTTGGCTATCGAGGCCAAACGTACCATACTCGACAATGCGTCGAATGATTTTCAACGCATTGCAAGTGTGGGAGACGGTTTTGCGGATTTGTTTACCGCAGGAATTAGCAACAATGACGAAGACGTGTTGGTCATTCGCGACCTCGGCAGTTTGCAGATCGCATCGCTCGACAACCAACCCATTGATGCCGTAGCAACCAGCTTCGCTATCACGCCTGAAACGACAGTGATCGATGGTATCTCGATTGATGGAACCGTCGACATCATCACCGGTTTTGGCGGAGTAGTAACGATTCCCCGTACTGGCGGCCCAACTGCCCAACAGATTGGCCCGACTGGGCAAATTGAACGGTTTCGGACTGTGCCCGGACGCACCGATCTCGTCTTTCGCGATGATAACTATGACGGTTCGGTACGGCCGGCCTACTTCATCGAATTTATCTACGATGGCACAAGCGAACTGAGCATCCAGTCCGATCCATTTGAGCGTCGTGATCCCGAACCAGTGCGCGGCGAGTTGGATGTAGAGCTAGCGCTGTTCAGCGAGGCAGGCGATCTGTTGGCCGTTGACGATGATGATTCCAACAACGAGTTTGATGTCCTGAATCTGAGCGATATCGACCCTGCCTTTTTGTTCAATGGCAATCTTCCCGCCGGACGCTACTACGTCGCAGCATCAGCGTTTGCCACAGAATTTGAAGACGGATTTGTCGTCAATACAAACAACAATCAGACCGGCACGCTTAATGTGACAATCTCAAACGGCACGACGGGCAATGCGGCATCATTTGAAGCGCCCGAGACTGGTCGCGATCTGACGCAACAGGCGTCTGCTCCTCTGATCGTTACTGGCGGCGAGGACGAAGGCGATATCGAAGACGGTGAACCAGACGGCAGTGTCGTCCTGTCAGCGCTCAACGGTGGGGCGATTCTGCTTGCCGAAACAGACCTCAACGACGTTCGTGAACTGACTGTCAACCAAGCCGTTGGAATCGAGTTCACCGACGCTGACGATGCGATCATTATCTCCAATGTTACCGAGGCTTATGAGTTTGCCCGTCTTTCTGTGGGTCGCGCGGGTGCCGGTGGTGTGCTAACCCTCGGCGATTTTGCGGCAGACGAAGTGCTCATCCAAGCCGACACCGGCGTGGTGACCAATGGAGAGTTAGATATTCCTCGGTTGCTGATTGGTGGGCCGGATGCCCGAGACAGCGGTGGCGACATCGCCATCATCAGCCCGAACACAGAAACGTTGGCGTTTCAATTTGTTGACGATGTTGCAGATGACGGGACCGTCAGTTTTGACACCGATCTCGCTTTGGCAACCAGCCAAGCACTCACCATCGGTTCGTTTGAGTTCCGCGATAGTGGAATTGTTCTTTCCCAGTCTCGCGCCGATGAGATTCGCATTCAGGCTCAGTCACTAACGGTTGAGTCAACACTCGAAGCGGTCACAAAATTGGTGATCGAAGTTGATGATACGCTGACCGCCGTGACGCCCGTTGATACGCCTGCGATTATCACACCTCAGTTGTTCTTTACTGGAGCCACGCTGGATCTTTCGCAATCCGATAACCTAATTGGGGAAATCTCTGCGGCAACCAACGGAGCCGACGGCGATTTCCTTTTGCGGTCTTCGATCTCGACAAACGTGGCAACGCTGGACAATCAGATTGATGTTGGAGAGCTACCTACCTCTGACACCTTGAATTTCAATCCCGCCACCACTTTAGAAGGTGTCACTAGCAATGATGATATTACGTTCAATGTGCTGAGGTTGACTCAGGAACAAGGTTCAGTCTTGCGGGGGGACGTTCTGACGATTACCACTACCGGCGAGCGAGGTGTCGAAGAAGGCAACGTCGATAATGGAACACTGATTGATAACAACGTTGACCCCAGTATCCCAGGTGCCTTTCAAGCGACTGTTGGTAATGGAAACGAAGTCTTTAACAGTCTACTAACGTTTGAAGAAATTGACGGAACCGTAACCACAGGGGATTTGGTTTTCGACTTTGAGACTTATGTGCGAGTGGGCGATACAACGACAAACCTAGGAAACACAACCATCACGCAAGCGGCGGCACTAATTGCCGATGACGTTGTTGAAAGCCGAGGCAGTTTTGATGGTCCCAACGGCTTAGTCACTTGGATTGCGCAGTCTAGGTTTGAGGATGGGGTAGCCACTTTCTTGTCATCGCTTGAGTTGGAAGCCGAAGATGGCACAACCTTGGGCGACATTCAGGTGATCAGTTATCTGGACGAGGACATTCAAGGCGTCGGCGATGACTTTTTGACGACCGCTGGTACTCCCGGTCAGGAAGATTTCCGCGCGTTCACACTGGACGGGCCAAATCGCGTTGGGTTTTCTCACGGTGGTTTTTACATTGAAGATGGAACGAATCAAAGCAACGCGACATACGTCGGCTGGGCCGCTGATCAATTCCCCCAATTACGAACTGCGATCCAAGGCAGCACGCAGGAATTCAGTATCAATGGCACAATTGACTTGACTGATTTACCTACGCTGGCTGATCCAGAATTCTCCCCGGCGTTTGGACCCAACGATGTTACCACTGCGTTTGCTTGGAACACCGTTGGGACAGCAACGAATTCCACGGTTACTAGTTTCCTAGAGTTCTTGCCGACAAGCGATTCAACGACCGGAGAGGAGATCGCAGATAGACCTTTTGGCGACGTAATACTGAACCAAAGTAACTCGATCAACCGCTTGATCATTCCGTCGGCCAACGCGGTATCCTTTACCAACGATCGTCAGTTCGTGACTGAGACAATCGATGCGTTCCTCGATGTTGAACTTACGTCTGAAGCAGGTGACATCGTTGTTCAAACGATCCAAACACCAGAGAATGTCACGCTAACAGCCGCTGATGACATTCGCGACACTGATGCTCAGGACGGCAACCGAATTACAGCCACTGCATTGACCTTGGTTGCAGACAACAATGTTGACGAAGATCCGCAATTCAACGGGATTTTATTGCAAACAGATGTTGATACGATCGAAGCCACCGTTAACAGCACCGAATCCGGAGATATTATTCTTCGTGAGCTTAACGATGTTAATCTAGGAACCATTGCCGCAGGAGATGGTTTTGTAGACGTGGTCGCTATCGGAACCATTTCGGTAGACGACGTTGGGTTCACAACTCAAAATGAAAATAACACCATAACGCTAATTGCAGTCGGAGATGACAGTGATATCTCTATCGGCAATCTTTCGACAGGTGGCGCGGGCAACATTCGATTGATTGCTGGCGACGATGTGAATCATCTGCCCGGCGCGGCAACACAACTGATCACCAGCAACGACTTGTTCATCCTCGCTGATAACAATACTGCTGACGATAACAGCGGGATCACCCTAAACACCAACATCGTCTCTGGTGACTTCCAAGTTGGACGCGGACCAGATCTCAACCCAAATCCGGGTTCGATCACGATTGATGAAGCCAATGCACTACGTCTCGACTACGCCAAGACTCGTCTCGGTACCGTCAATGTGACAGCAGGAGGCAGTATTGTTTCTGATTTTGTACAGGCTGAAGGCATTAATACAGGCGACGCGATTACACTAACGGCCAACGGTATTGGAGCCGACGTGGTGACCAACGAAGTCCGTGTCCGTCTCTCGACCGGCGGCGTCGCGATTAACGCTGATGACGACATCCGAGATGTGGACTCGTCAGACGATCGTTTCATCATTGCCAGTTCTGTCTCCTTGAACGCTGGCAATAATCTTGAGGACGCGTTCAATGGCATTATTGCTCAGACTCGCACCAATTTAATCAGTGCCCAAGTCACCAGTGAGACCAACGCCTCGATGTTCATCTTCAACCGAAACGCGTTGCGGCTGGAGAATACATTTGTGACCAACGGAAACATTGGCATCACCAATACCGGCGGTAACCTGCAAGCTGCAGATGTAAGAACCGGTGGCCAAGCCAACAGTCGGATCTTCCTTCGCACGCTTGGCTTGGGAAGCGACATTAGTCTCGGCCGCGTCGAAGCGGCTGATCGTGGAGAGGTTTTCTTGGATTCGGCTGATGATATCTTCGACAGCGTGTTTGCAGACGATCTGTTTGTTTCAGCTGAATTCCTGTCGGCAACGGCCAAGAACAATGCCATCGAAGCGTTTGACGGAGTGATCCTGAGCACCGATGTTGATTCGCTGTTTATCTCTCAGCCAAACGGCGGCGAGAGATTTATCAGGGAAGTCTAAAAGGCATTCACCGGACCGCTCGCGCTGTTGTGCTACAAGATTTAGCGGCAGGGCGCGAGCTCTTCGGTTTGTCGAGCCCTAGCATTAACTCGGTACAAAGCACTAAGGTGAGATTTTTTTGTACGCCGGTGGCTTATTTGGAGTCTTCGATGACTTCGATTCCCAGCATCTTTCGCAGAGTCTGCTGCACGCGTTTGAACTTAAGTGGCATGGTGAACATGGCATGGGTCTCACCAATCCACTCTTCTTTGACCAGCTTCTTCATTTGATCAGTGACGATCAACATAGAGTTTAGCTTTTTGGTGTTTTCTGCCTTGGTGTGCTTTCTGAACGCTTTGAGCCCTGTGCGTCCCAATCCTGCGGTGCCGAAAATTACACAGTCCACTGGAGGATCCTCCTGAGGTTCGAAACCGTCAAAGCGATCTAGGCCACGTTCGGGGTCGCCTGTGATCAGCACGCGATAACCAATTTTCTTAAGTTTCTCACGCAACAAGTTCTGAAGTTTCATATTGGATTCGATCAACAATAACGTCTTGCCTTCGCCCTCGTTTTCAACAGAAACTTGTGCTGCGTATTCTGAGGCCTTCTGTTCGGTAAGGCTGGCGTCGTATTTGGCCGTGTCGCCGGCGAGCAACAATTGATGAACTTGATTTGCCTCGCGCACCACTGCCGCAGCCGTCTGCAGCCTACCTTCTGGATTAATTTCCATCATGCGCCCAATCAGCACAACCAAACGATGCGGTAGGTTAGGGTCGTGCATGGTGATCGGTTTGATTTCCGTAAAACGATTTGCGGCAAGACGCTTCATGCGTTCACGCGTTTCCAACAGCGGTGCCACGCCGCAAGCCATCTGGTAGAGCATGCATCCAAGAAAAAAGATGTCGCTGCGAGGGTCCTCACGGCGGACGCCAGTGCATCGTTCCAGACCAGCGTAGTCGATACTGCGAGGCCCACCGCTGGTGTCGTCGGTTTCGCCATCGAGCGTGGCCAGTCCGAAGTCAACCAGCTTTCCCTGCCCTTTGGACGAGAGCAACACGTTGGATAATTTCATGTCGCGGTGGCCAATTCCCAGTTCGGCCGCGTATTGCAATCCAGCGGCAAGATCGCAAATGATTTTGACACTACGCACCGGAGATAATTTTGTATGGGCGCGGACATAGTCACGCAGGTTTTGTCCCTCGACAAAATCCATCACCATATAAAGCCGGCTCTTCTCTGTTTCGACTTCGTGAATGGGAACAATGTTGGGGTGGCGCAATTTCATCACCACACGCGCCTCACGCAGAAACTGTTCTTGCATGTCCAAGTCGCTGCTATAGCGACTGCGCAGGACCTTCACCGCTTTGACGTCGCCGGTTTTAGTGTGCACAGCGCGGTAGACCCGAGCGAATGTTCCGGCACCGATTAGATATAGAATTCGCCAGTTACCATAGAAGTAACCGATTCGGTGTCCTTCGACGACCCGTTGTAGTTGCCAGTTGGTAAGGTGCTCGTGACGCAGTAGCAGATCCGAAAATTTCTCGTAACTGGCATGCTCTTCTCCAGATTCCCGTGCATCGGCAAGGATGCTTTGCAGCTTCTTGTTTTCCATCAAACGACAATCGTAGATGCGTTGGGCAAGCTGATCGGCAGTAATCTCGCTCATGAAAAACTATCTCGTAGGTGCTTAATATGAAGTGGGTGGGGCGGCCAGAGAAGTGGCGGTTGTGACCTCCAAGAGCGCACCGATGACCCACGCCTCTGCCTCGAAGGATAAATCACACGTTATCAGAAGGTCTGCTTATGTTATTCCATCGGTTGGAAACAGACAACTTTCAACCGGCGGCAACGGAAAAATGCCCCAAATTGGATCAATCCGAACTTCCGAATCACTCAAAGCGGTACGGCGCGAGCCGTCCGGTGAATCAATAACCGGAAGGCTCGCGGCTTTCCGCTACTACTATTTCTGAATCAAACAACAGATTTGCGGTGACGTAGCGCTTCTTTCCAGACATAAAACAACCAGCCGCTTTGGGGCTGGTTACTTGGGCTGGTCTTTAGGGCCGGGCTATTGGCCGGGCTATTGGCTGGGCTATTGGCTGGGCTATTGGCCGGATCTGAATTTCCGGCCGAGGCAGGAAGGTACGTGGCAAGCAGCGTCGGCTTTTATTCTTCGCTGCCAAATGCGTTCTTAAGGTCGTCGCGCTCTCGTCGTGTCGCTTCAAGATCGAACATCAGATATTTCATGTCCATGCGAAGTTGGCTGAGCGCTTCCTGAATCAAATTCAGGATTCGACGGCGACGTTTGGTGTATTCTACGACGCGGTTGAGCGGTTGGGTCAGTTCATTACGATACTGCTCAGGTAAACTTTGAACTGCCGAGATCAAATCGTTCAAATCGATTGGAAGTTGGTCTGGATCAGAATAGTTAGCGTTTTCGGTTTTCATGTCCATCACGGTGGGTCCTTTAAATGACATCGTTAACAACAATGCTGGTGTCAGGTGCGCTCAGTGGTGAGTTACCTGCTGAGCAATGGCTTGTTCCTCAGTGTGATTGCACGCGCGATGCCAATCGATAAAAAATTCTTCCCAAACCCCATAAACTTCCTCTTCTGTTTTGGTTTTTACCTAGCTTTTCAAGCGTCGCCTCGTTTAGCTAAACACTTTGTCACTCATTTTGAATCTGAAATGCACAGATTCATGTTGCGTTAATGCATCAAGGGTTGATCTGGCGAATCACCGATGATGTTGTTAAAAGCAACGTTGCGTTTTTGCAACGTCTCGGTTGAAGAAACAAATGTCTTTCTTAACGAACGTCTCTCCTAACGAACGTCATACTTAACGGATTGAGCAAGCCGCCAACTGGCACCCGCCATTGTGAGAAGGTTTGCCCACGATTCAATGACTCAAATCAATCTAAAGACGATATTTGTAGTACTGTTCTGGGTGACCTTAGCGCTCAACCGGAATGTGTCGGGGCAATTCGTCCAACTGCATGAAGACAAGACACCTTCTTGGATACGCCATCGGGGCGATGCGCGCGTTGACCAACGGCTTTGGCGACAGCGACGCTCCAGCGGCACCGACGCCAATGGCAAACCGATGTCTTGGGAGGCCGTCAACTTTCAAAACGGACCTGGCACCCACCTATATATATCTCACGAGGTTCCTCCGGCCTACCTGATTCCCGAACTCAAACCTGCCGTTCGCATCAAATCCGAAACTGCCGGCATCAGACTGATGATCAAAGTCGTTCTGCCGCACACGCCATCTCCCGATGGAGACGGTCCGATGACCACAACGCTAACCGGTCAGATTTACTCCACTCCCGGCCAGTGGCAAACCTTGACCATCGGTGATGGTGAATTTGATACCGACAAATTGCT
>CALHPU010000165.1 GCA_938036435.1 uncultured Pirellulaceae bacterium
ATCAGCTACGCGTTTCATCTGGCGACACGTGGCGATCACCAGCCGCATCTGCTAACGTTGGCCGATAGGGCAAGTGTCGTGGTGACCGAGGACATGCCGGTCGATTCGCCGCGCCGTTTCCTGAAAGGTCTCCGGCGTTCAACGACCACACCAATCGTTTGCGTCGACACGGCCTGTGTCGCGCCCATGCAACTGCTAAAGAAACCCTACACACGCGCTTTTAAATTCCGCAGTGCCACCGAAAACATCTATGCCCCGCGGTTGACTCGGCAGTGGCCAGAAATGGAAGCGAAGACAAAACCGTTTGACCTTTCGACGCTGCCGTTCCAACCCGTCGATCTGCAAAACGCTGAAATTTCAGCATTGGTTGCGCGTTGTGAAATCGATCATTGCGTTGGACCGGTGGTAGACACGATCGGTGGCAGCGTGGCTGGATACAAACGATGGAATGTGTTTAAGGAAAAACACCTGACGCGCTATGCCAAGCAACGTAACAACGCGCTGTTGGATGGTGTCAGCCGAATGTCGGCGTATTTACATTATGGGATGGTGTCGCCGTTTCGCCTTGCCCGTGAAGCGGCACAAATCGACACCGCAGGATCGGAAAAGTATCTGGACGAATTGCTTATCTGGCGAGAACTTGCCTACGTATTTTGCTTCTATCGTAAAAATCATGATCGGTGGTCGGCTCTGCCCGATTGGGCGCGAGCGTCTTTAGAAAGTCACTCACAGGATTCCCGTCATCAAATTTACTCGTGGGAGCAACTAGCGCGAGCCGAGACAAACGACGAATTCTGGAATGCGGCTCAAAAATCACTATTGATGCAAGGCGAGTTACACAACAACGTCCGGATGACTTGGGGCAAAGCAATTCTCAACTGGAAGCGCACGCCTCAAGAGGCATTGGCTACCATCATCGATTTGAATCATCGTTACGCGCTTGACGGACGCGATCCGGCATCTTACGGCGGTATTCTCTGGTGCCTCGGCCAGTTCGATCGTCCTTTCGAACCCGAGCAAAACGTCATCGGTGTTGTACGGCCGCGGCCGACGGCCCAGCACGCCGATCGGCTGGATTCGCAAAAGTATCTAGCCAAAGTAACGGAGCCTCAATTTGATCCTGTGCCGCACGTAGCCGTGATTGGTGCGGGCATCTCGGGATTGATCGCCGCCAGAACACTAAGGGACCACGGCGTGAACGTTACCGTTTTCGAGAAAAGTCGCGGCGCCGGTGGCCGCATGTCGACGCGCCGAATCGATGGTGGAACCACCTTCGACCACGGTGCCCAGTACTTCACAGCGCGCGACGCACGGTTTAAGCGGTACGTTGACTCGTGGATTGAACAAGGTGTCGTCGCCCAATGGCCAGATCCTAATCTAGGCAACGGTCAGAGGATTGTCGTGCTAGAAAATGGTATCACTCAATCGGAATCCAAATCGGAAGCTCGATTCGTCGCAGTGCCGACGATGAACGCGATTTGCAAACACCTTGCTGGTCGGTTGCAGATCCGAACACAAACGCGCGTCACCAAAATCAATAATCTCGATGAAGATGGCGTTGAACTCTTCGGTGACTCGGGCGATTCGTTGGGGAAGTTTGATCGCCTGATTGTCTCAACTCCTGCCGGGCAAGCGGCTGAATTACTGGTAGACTTCCCGGCGTTGGCCCAACCAATTTCAAACATCAAAATGAATCCATGTTGGGCAACGATGGTATCATTTGAAAACCCGGTTACCGAACAATGGGTGGGAGCTTTTCTGCATGGCAGCTTCCTCTCGTGGACGGCGCGAAACAGTACCAAACCCGGTCGACGTAACAGCACGCAGCCCAATGCTGATCATCTGGTCATTCACGCCAGCCCCGAGTGGACTACTGAAAATTGGCAGCGCGATCCCACGGAAGTCGCCAAAATGATGCTGGCCGAGTTCTGGCGAGTTACCGGGGCAACGCCACAACCTTGCCTGCACCTACAATCGCACCGCTGGATGTATGCGATTCCGGTTGATCCATCGGAAGATCGTTGTTTCGCTGACGATTCTGCGGTTGTCGTTGCATGCGGCGATTGGGCCAGCGGCTCGCGCGTCGAAGGGGCGTTTCTTAGCGGCATGGCCGCCGCCGGACGAATACTGGGAACACTCTCGACCGGAGAGAAAGAAGAACCCCAGCAGAATTTTCTGTTTCAATAGCGTTGTCGAGTCTCGATGTTTAAGAAAATGGTTTACCTGATTTTTGCAGCCGTGCTTTGCGGAGTCGTTTTCATGGGATGGAAATTGACATCACGCAGTGCCTACGAATCGGTCGAATACACCGTGCTGGAATCGGATGGGCCGATTGAGTTAAGGTCTTACCCCGACCTGATGCTGGTGACGACAAAGATGGGCACACGCCTGAAGGGCGATGACGGGAGTTTTGGCCGATTGTTTCAGTACATCAGCGGCGGCAACGAAGGCAAACAAAAGGTTGCGATGACAACACCTGTTTTTATGGAGCCTCAGTCTGGGATAGAAACTGATCCAGAGCAAGCCGAAGGCCAGATGGCGTTCGTGATTCCCAAAGCTGTGGCACAAACGGCAATTCCCAATCCTACCAACGATCAAGTCGAAGTGCTCGAACGCCCCGGTGGCACATTCGCTGTCATCCGGTTTGCCGGCCAGATCAACTTGGACACTCGCCAGAAACAGCAGGCGCTGCTCGAAGCGTGGATTAGAAATCGTGGCCTGACAACCGACGGCAATTCCGAAATCGCCGGCTATGATCCGCCATGGACGCCCGGCCCTCTGCGTCGCAATGAGATCTTGATTCGGATCGTAAAAGAATGAATCAGACGGACCATCAAAACGACATCGTCGTGCTGATTCACGGGCTTGGTGGCAGTCGCCTCGACATGTGGCCGCTTGGGAGGCGGTTGAAGCGGCGCGGTTACGCTGTTCGCAACTGGGGCTACCGAAGTTTTGGCCAGCGGATCGAAACTCATGCCGATAGGCTGGCGAAAGACTTGACCGCCATCGACGCCGACATGGCGGCCGGGAAAATCCACTTGGTCACGCACAGCATGGGCGGGATCATTGCCCGGACCATGTTGGCCAATCACGCTATCGATAATCTTGGACGCATTGTGATGCTTGCCCCACCGCATCAGGGCTCACATGCCGCTCGCAAGCTAGTGCCGTATATTGGCTGGCTGACGCCAAGTCTAAATCAGTTGTCCGATGCCGAAGATAGCTACGTCAATCAACTGCCCAATTCACTCCAAGCCGATATTGAATTTGGCATCGTTGAGGCGACCAAGGATCGCGTGATCGCGCAAGGCGGCGTTCTGCTCGATGGCTATCGCGACTACGCGCGTGTCAATGGCCATCACGGCGTGTTGGCGTGGTACCCTCAAGCGATTCAATTGACGGAAGATTTTCTGGCTAATGGACGTTTCGAACAGTCGGATTTCACTCTGCCGACTTAATGCATTGTGGCTCGACTCTTCGAGATTGTGATTTTTTCAAAAGCTTTGAACAGAACGTGCAAACAGTAACCCGACGCGTAAGCGAGGAGCCTCGATGATCCCCGCTAATCCTCGCTTACGCGTCGGGTTAGTAATAAATTCACGACCTCTCCGAGACATGAGAATGCAGGAAACGACTTGGAAAGTCGTTCAACGAAAAAAGCACGATCGCGAGTTTGACTCGCCATCGTGCTTCTGTGTTTCAAATACTCCTCCAGCTTACAGCAGGCCGCCTTGAGTATTGTCTTCGTCTGGGTTCCAGCCCTCGTCGCCCCAGCTTTCTTCGGCTTGGCTTTCGTTTTCAAAACTGTCGCCGAAAGATTCGCGGCGTTGGTTGCCATCGAGTCCCAGTTCAGTTCGCAGTTCTTCGAATCGTTTGGCGTATGCATCCGTTGAAGAGTGAATGTGTTCGGCTTCGGTGATGAATTTCATATCCGATCGCTCGGTCACGCCGCTCTGCTCGAGCATGAATTCGAACTGCTCCAGAGGGCTGCCGTAGACGATCAGCAACTTGTGCTCTTCGAATTGAATTTCTTGGGGTGTGTTTGGATTGAGCACTGCGATTCCGGTGCAGCCATCATTGGTCAAAATGTCTTCGAATTCGTACAGAATGCTGACTAGAACAGGCATATCGATGTGTTCGCGATAAAGATCGATATGGCCGTGATCAGAATCAGCGTGGCTCGACTCAAGCACGACGTCGACCACAGGGCCAAGTCGCTGGATCATTTTGATGAACGTTGAAAACAGCTTGTTTTTGGAAACGGCCGCCATAACGACGGGCACTTTTCCGCCGGATTCGTCATCGACGTAAACATCGTGGCGATATCCCTCAACCGGTTTCACTTTAAGATCCAAAGCAGGACGCACCGCTTGCGTTAGCTGAAACGATTCATACTGATCGACATCAAGGTGTGCGGCCACTTGCTCGTCTGAGGCTTGCTCAAAACTGTTGTCAAAAGAAGATTTCTCTTTCTGATCAGATTTGAAGGCGTCTTGGAAAAATCGATCTAAATAATTGCTCATGGCGGTAGTCTCTGGTCACTTTTCAAAATTGAGCGCCAAATACAAGCTCTCCGTAAATTGACTGATTACGACCCAATCAATTGACGTCTATCCGGTACTCGGTGCGACCAGAAAAGGTAGGTTACGTTAAGCAGTGAACCTTGTTCGTGCCGCTGGTGACTATGATTCTTAGAAATTAAGGCTTGCCCAATCGTCATAACCGGACCTCAAATGGGTAGTGCGGGACCGCTTAAGGCGTGTCGCCCCGCTTTTTGCCTACAGAAACCTCGCAAAAAGGAACCTCCGGATGAAACGTTCTGCTGACCAAGCGCCCGACGCTCCGATTGATCAGCCCATTTTACAGACTGAGAGATTGATTCTTCGCGCCTTCGCGCTCGACGATGCGGCAGCAGTCAACAGCTTACTGGCCGACAAAGAAATCGCCGCCAACACTCAGCTGATCCCATTTCCGTATACGATCGAGATGGCGAAGCAATGGATTGAACCTCAGATGAAAACGTGGCAGGAAGGTAGGACAGCCGTGTTTGCTATTTGTCTGCCCAACCAATCGGAGCAGGGCACAGTCATCGGAGCAGTTGGGCTTGAAATCAACTCAGCTCACGAGCGTGCTGAAATGGGATACTGGGTCGGTAAAAAGTATTGGGGCAGCGGCTACTGCACCGAGGCAGCAGCGGCCGTGATCGTTTTCGGCTTCGAACAACTTGGGCTAAATCGAGTCGTTGCTTACCACATGATACGAAACGGTGCTTCGGGGCGAGTCATGCAGAAGTTGGGCATGACACAGGAGGGCGTGCTGAAGCAACACGTAAAAAAATGGGGGACGTTTGAAGACGTGGCACTCTACGGCATCTTGCGCCGGCCTGTGTGTACAAGAAAACTGTAACGTTAGAGCGCGAGCCCTGCGATTGCAAAGAGCCTATCCAAATTCAATCGGCAAGCTTGCGTTGCTCGCCACAATTGAGGCCCCAGGGCTGGTGCCTCTATGCTTCCCCCCAATGATCGGCCACTTGTTCCAGCAGCGGGTCGATGGTGTTTTCCTGAATTTTGTGCGGCGGCGTCCAAGGGATCCAAGAATACCCCTGATGCTCGGTGGGCTTAATCTTCACCGGCGACGTCAACTCGGCCAGATAAATGATCAGCGTTTTCTTCTTCTTGATGCCCGGATTCTTCTTGTAGCTGACTTTGTATTTCGACTTAAATTTGAAATCTTTGTCGATACAAATATCTTCAGCTTTGATTCCGGTCTCTTCCTCGAGCTCGCGCAACGCACACTCTCGATTAGTTTCTCCGGGATCTACGTGGCCCTTGGGCAAATCCCAGCGGTTGGCGTGTTCCATCAAAAGGAAACTGCGATTGACTTTATCGCCGCTACGACCATCATTGCGAAAGATCAAAAAACCGCACGACTTGACTTTCACCATTTTCAGCAATCCTATTTTGCTCGGTCGACATCCATCCAGAAATAATTCGATGAAAATATATACCAAAACAGGTGACGGCGGGAATACGGGGCTACTCGGTGGCGTTAAAGTCTCAAAATCTCATCTCGCCGTGGAGACCAGTGGCACCATCGATGAACTCAACAGCGTGATCGGCGTCGTCGGCAGCCACCTTGAAACCAACCGCGCAGAAGTCAGTCAGCTCCAAACCGAACTATTGAAGCTGCTGCGGCAGATCCAAAATGACCTGTTCGACCTTGGCAGCCGAGTTGCCGCGTGCCTGAGTGATTCCTGCAAAGTCGCCGAATTTGGGTCCAATAAGCCTGTCGAGCTAGAATCTTTGATCGACCGATACGATCCGACGTTACCGGGATTGACGGCCTTTATTCTGCCCAGCGGCTCGGTCGCTGGATGCCATCTGCACCTCGCCCGATCAGTGTGTCGACGTGCAGAACGGCGGTTGGTGGAACTTTCTCAAAGCAGCGTTGAGCGAGATTTCCGCACTGAGCAAATCTATCTGAATCGGCTTAGCGATCTGTTATTTGTCCTTTCACGTGTCGTCAACCAAGACGCCGGAGTCGCCGAAACTCAGTGGCAGGTCACTCGAGCCGACTGACGGGTTAGTTTTTTTCCAGATTCCGCTACAATTGAACCGGCCCAAAAGGTTGATGCCAACATGCGTTATTTTTGCAATTAAATGCAAAAAAGCATACTTTGGCCAACATTTTGCGCCAATAATTGAGAGGTAATCCCGTTCTCACTTTTACCGGAACTTCGTATTTGGATCGTCAGGATTTTCCCTGTGTGAATCCACTGCAAAATGGAGTCGAACGCATTTTCTGTCAGTGACAGGGTTTGCATCGGCTGGTGACTGGAAGAAGTAGGGACGAGATTTTTTGAAACTTTGTACTCCTTGGATGTCGGGAAATCAGTCTTTCCGCAAGACGGTTGTTCAGATGCCAAACAGAAGCGTTAAATCAAACGTCAAGAAAGTGTTACTATGAAAAAAATCGAAGCGATTATTCGTCACTTCAAACTGGATGAAATCAAGACCGCACTCACAGAGGTCGGTGTTGAAGGAATGACCATTACTGAAGTCAAAGGTTACGGGCGTCAGAAAGGTCATACTGAAATGTACCGTGGCAACGAGTACGCAATTGACTTCGTCCCAAAAGTTAAGATGGAAGTCGTCGTGACCGCAGACAACATGAAAAAAGTTGTCGACACCATCATGGAAAAGGCTCAAACAGGCCAGATGGGCGATGGAAAG
This sequence comes from uncultured Pirellulaceae bacterium, assembly GCA_938036435.1. Classification (GTDB taxonomy): domain Bacteria; phylum Planctomycetota; class Planctomycetia; order Pirellulales; family Pirellulaceae; genus Mariniblastus. Next base: position 7,233 of record CALHPU010000165.1, read on the forward strand.
ATCTTCATCTCTGATCTGTCAGAAGTCGTTCGAATCCGAACGGGTGAAACAGGTAAAGACGCGGTATAACACCGCTGCCGATTTCCAGACAACGGCCGCAAACGACCACACTGTGCATCCGTTGTTGCGACAACCAACCACCATTGACCACACATGTTTCAAATCGCTTGAGCGAAACGGATCACCACAACCGAATCACAAGAGCAAACATTTGACTATCCGGTTAATCCGGAAATTCTCAAACCCGTGCCCACCCACGGGTTTGTTTTTTGTTTCATACTTTTAGACTCCATAGTTCGGGCACTCTCATGCCGTTATCCGCAAGTGGTGAAGGTTTTCGCGAAAGCGTCATTGAAGCAAAAACAGCTTGGACCGAGGGCAGGCAAAATATCCAAACCGCCCACGAGCAAGGTCAGAGCGGCCTTGCGACATGCCGTGCTCTTTCAGACCTCAAAGACCAAATCATAAGCAAACTGTTCCGAGTCGCCGCCGATGATTTTTCGGCAGAGATTTCTGAACAGGTTTCCCTTGTGTTATTGGGCGGAAACGGCCGGCAAGATATCGCCCCGTGGTCAGACCTCGACGTGATGCTGCTCTACGGTGGCACCATGAGCGACGAAATTTCCGAGTTCGCTCGTCGTATCAACGCGGACATGACCGATTCGGGAATGCATGTAGGCTTTAGCATTCGCACCCCCAATGACGCGTGCAAGATGGCAATCGAAGACGCCGTCATTTTTTCGTCTCTGACCGAAGCCCGTTTGTTAGTCGGAAACGAGAAATTGTTCTCCGTTTTCCAAAAAAGTTTTGTTCGCATCGCAAAGAAAAAATCGGCTGCGAACATTAAGGCCATTATCGAAGCACGGGATTTGGAACGAGCCGAATACGGCGAAACAGTCTATCTTCTACGCCCAAATGTAAAGCGCTCGCGCGGCGGTTTGCGGGACATTCATCTGATTCGCTGGTTGGGATTCATTCGCTTCGGCACGACCAATTTTGATGAATTGCTCAAACGCGGTGGCATCTCCACAACCGACTCCAAACAGTTGCAACAGTCTCAAGAGTTCCTGCTGCGAATTCGTAATGAGATGCACTTTTACGCCAACAAACCCGAAGATGGCCTTGGCCGCAACGAACAAGTGCGGCTGGCGAAATGGCTGGGGCACGAAGACACCGAGGCCATGATGGGCGTCGAGGGATTTATGCGGGAATATTTTCGATACACAAGCCGTATCGTCTATATCACCGACCACTTCGTCAACAAAAGTACGGCCAAAGGAAAGACCTCGGCTGCCGTCCTGCTGTCGCCGCTGGTCAATCGCCAGATTGACGAACACTTCACGATGAGCACGACCGAAATCGGCGTTCTCAAAGAGTCGAGGCATCTAATTCAAAACGACTTGGAACAGGTGCTCCGTCTGATGCAGCTGGCCTGCCTATACAAAAAGGAACTGGAACACGAGACTTGGATTGCGATCCGCCACGCGATGTTGAAATTCCCCGACGTAACTTTCACTCTCGAGGCCGCCCGACGTTTTATGGCTTTGCTGTCCAACACCGAAGGGCTCGATGTGTTGCTCCGGCGTCTTCACGAGATGCAAGTGCTGCAAAAGATCTTGCCAGATTTTTCTCACGCACGAGGCTTGCTGCAATTTAACGAGTATCACAAATACACCGTTGACGAACATTCACTGCGAGCCGTTTCGCATCTGATTTCTTTCGAAGCTAACAAAACTACCGTCGGAGAAACTTACCGAAAAATTCGCGAGAAAAACATCTTGCATTTGGCGATGCTACTGCATGACTTAGGTAAGGGTTACCCTGAAGATCATAGCGAGGTCGGCCGCCGCATCGCCCAAGAGACCGGCAAGCGCTTTGGTTTGCCTGAAGAATCCACCAACACCATTATGTATCTGGTGCACAAACATCTCTCGATGTCGCATCTGGCGTTTCATCGGGACACCAACGACCCTCAGACGATCGCCGAATTCGCTTCGGATGTAGGTTCATCTGAGCGGCTGGCGATGCTGTTTGTGCTCACCTGTGCCGACATTGCAGCCGTTGGTCCGGGAGTGCTGAACCCTTGGAAGTTAAGTCTGCTGACCGAGCTGTACAATCGGACCCAGAAAGTCTTAACCGGCAACAGCCAAGAGAGCCTCAACGAGGCTGAGTACTCGCCGGTGTTCGCGGAGATCGATGCCCTTACGTCTGACAATGACGAACGCCAGTGGCTGAAGAATGCCGCGACCCTTTTACCAACGACCTATCTGAAATTTCATCAGGCGCAGCGTGTCGCCAAACAGATGCTTGAAATCAGAAACAGCAACGACGAGGTATATTGCTGCGTTAACCGTATCGAAGGCGTGCATCTTTATGAGTTGTGCTTGGCGATCGATGACAAACCCGGCATCTTCCACCGACTCAGTGGGATGCTTAGCAGTCTGAATCTCGAAATCATGTCCGCCGACATTAAAAAGCTGGACGGTCAGAAAATGTTTTTCTGGTTTCAGTTCGAGGACGGTGACTTCAAAAAGCATGGGGAAAGTCCAGACCATCGTTTGAAGGAGATTCAAGAGAAAGCAATTGAATCGGTGAAACGGGAAATGGGGCCGCCGCGTTTCAGAAAAAAATGGGGCAACGAAGAAACGCTGGCGCTGCAAATGTCTCGGCCTGAGATTCAGGTGGTCATCAACAATTCCGAAGTCGACACGGCGACCATCATCGACGTTTTTGCCTACAACAAGGCGGGCCTATTGTATCAAATCTCGAAAAAGGTCTTTGAGCTAAACCTAGACGTCAAATACGCTTGCATTTCGACCTACGCCCATCAGATCATCGACGTTCTCTATGTGACTGATGAAAACGGCCACAAGATACGTGACTCCCAGCGGTTGAAAGAGATCGAGCAAAAGATCTACGAATCCACCAAGGAATTCCTTGAACCCGAAGAGAAAACGGAGACGGTTTAGCCGCCATGGATTCACAATCGCCCAATGAACAATCGCCCTCCGATGACAATCCGCTCGCACGGCAGTTGGTCATTGCCGGATTCTCCGCGTTGTTGCTGCTGCCGTTGGTCACGTATGGCTGCGGCCCTGAGTGGGCCCGATGGGATGCCGCACAAGCCGTCATCGCCTACGACAGGGGCGACATAGACCAAGCGATCTTCCAGTTAACAACCGCCGTCGAGCGGAGCCCGCGCGACCCCTCGCTCAAAATCAGCCTCGCCAAAAAACTTATCGAATCTGGACGCGGCGACGAAGCAGAAGCTCTGTGCGATGAAATCCTCGAAAGATTCCCTGACAACGATCCAGCGTTGATCACCAAAGCCAACAGCCAGCAAGCGCAAGGAAATTTCCGTCTGGCTCTAGATACGTTCAATCTACGCGCACGTCAGCGGAACTGGACAATTTCCAGGAGACCCGACAAGCTCAATGAACGCGCCTATTTTAGAGCTCTGGCAGGAGTTCAATTAGAAGACGCCAAGGAAGACATAGACTTGGCGTGTGCGCTTGTCTCCCAGCCTTCGTTTGGCAGTCTGCCATGGAGTCTAGGCCTATCTCAACGCAGCCTTGCCGCCAGCGGAATCATCGCCATGGAAATCGGCATGACGCAGCAAGCGATACCGCATCTCTCTGACGCGATTGAGAGTCTCAGGCGGTTGTTGCACGAGTCAAACACGGAACTCAACAGAGAAATCATGGATTTAGTCACCCAAGAGTATCCGCCGACTCAAGAGAAGGCCAACGGCCAAAACGAGTTTCGAGACCTGATTCGGGCCAGCGAAGAAACGATGGCGACCTTGTTAACCGTCAGAGCGCTGGCCTACCAACAATTAGGCTTAGACGACCTATGCAATCAAGACCGGGAGGAGGTCCGCAGCATGTCCTTGAACAGCGATAGAATCGCCGCAGCGCTTCCCGAAGAAATTGAGTGCATTGATACGATCCAGATCTCGTCAGCGTTTTTGGACACACGCGGGTTCATTATTGGACTAATGCCGATGGGGAGTCACACGGCAACCATCGAACTCAAGGACGAATCAATCCGTGTCAGCGGTAGCTTCGAGGACGCTTTGCGGGATCTAAACCAATCCATATTTGCGTTTGAAGTATTTGAAAATTCGTTGAAATCGAATATTCACAATCACGCCGAGGGCAGTGTCCAAGACCCTGTGGCCGCGCAGAAGTCCATTGGAAAACAGAAGGCCGTATTGCTATACCACCGACTTGTGGTGCGAGAGAAGTCTGGTGATGCAGACGGAGCGCGAGAAGACGCCAAGGCAATCAAGGCGCTGGACTGCCGACCCGGGCCGCACCTGTTTTAAATGCGGCCAAGCCTCACCAAAGAGATGTTTGCGGCGAAACGAATTAGCTGCCGTTGACAGGCTTGCCACGCATCAAAATTGCGCCAATACCGATGATGATAACGGCCAGTATTGCGAAGTGAGCTTCGTTCATATTGCTGGCGACGCTGTCAAACTTCAAATAGGCTTGCCTCAATCCTCGATTAAATTGAGACAAGAGTTGTGGAAACATATTATTCATAGGATTCTCAAACGAAACTGAAAAGTGTTGGGGGAACAGAAGTCCAAGTGATGGATCTTCCCGGTTACTTAAAGCTACAACTTCGTTTCAGCCCGGTCGCTCAATTCAATCAAGCTTCAGCAAAATGTGAGATCGCCTGTTAGACCTTGATGATTGTACCGGTTGTATCGCCGCAAACCCTACAATCTTTGGCTGTCCTTGCCGCCATTGCAGATCCGTTCGGGCGTCAGGTTCGCCTCCAAAAATCCAACCACCCCAACCCATTTGCCGCAAGCAACAACCCTGCGGTCGCACCTGCCTCATCCAGACTCCCAATGAGAGGTACCGCGTCGGGAATCAGCTCAAAAATACCTAGTGTGGGCATCACCAAATACAGCCCACAGATCACGGCGATCACCAGCAAAACTGGTCGAGGAAGGATTGTTTGCTGATTCTCACCAGCGGCATCCGGGCTCTGCGCAGGGATTCGAGTTTGGCAATTGGGGCAGGTCACCGTTTCGATCAGTTCTCCGTCACGTTTCTTTGGAGCGTCTTCAGGTCTGTCCGAGCCAACGCGATTGGTTGATAGCATGTTACCTTTGTTTCCGTAGATATTTTTCAAAGTTCCTGCCACGATGAGAAAACCCTTCCCAGCAATGTGAACGTTTGTATACAATTTGGTTATCCATTAAATTGGCTCACAGAACTCAACGGAGGTCGAGAGTGCTTCAGGAAACATTAACCGAACGTCAGAAGCTGGTCTTTCAGTTTATTCTTTCCCACATCAGTGAACACAGCAACCCGCCCACGATTCGCGAGATCGCCGCCGAATTCAATATGAAATCGCCTAACGGTGTCGTTGGACACTTGAAGGCGTTGGAGCGTAAGGGCCTAATCAACCGGTCTAGTTTGAAGTCACGTTCGATTCAACTTACGCAAGAATTTTCTGATGAGGTCAAAGGGCTGCCATTGTCCGGCCGTGTTGCTGCCGGCATGATGACCGAGGCGATTGAGCAAAACGAGCGGGTGGATTTTGGCGAATTCTGGACGGCGCAAGGCAGCTACGTTTTAGAGGTCGAGGGCGATTCGATGATCGATGCTCACATCGCGTCCGGGGATTTTATTGTGGTCAAGCGTCGCCGGACGGCCGACAAAGGCGATATTGTGATCGCCCGCACATCTGATGGCGAGGCGACCGTCAAATATTGGTTTCCTGAGAAAAACCGGGTCCGGCTTCAACCGGCAAATAAAAAACTCAAACCGATCTACTCGCGTGATGCCAAAGTCATCGGCGTAGTGGTAGGCGTGGTTCGAAAACTGTGATGTGTACCCACTGCCGCACCCGCTGCCCCACCCGCTTTTGAAGTTGCACAAATACAAGCCCGAAGCGCGAGTTGTGAAGTTGCACAAATACAAGCCCGAAGCGCGAGCGAGCGGATATTTCCGAGAATTTCCAGATTCCTCACTGGCGCGTCGCTCTGTTATTGAAACGCATCGCGATTCCAAGTTTACGAGCGTTTTTTATAAGGTAGAACGCGAAATCCGATCTCAAATGTGCGACTTCAAAACACCCACTGTCCGGCGGGAGAAAACGGGCACTCATCCCGATCGATTTCCCTGAAATTTTGGGCGGATTACCGCTGGAAACCGTCCAACTAAGTTACGGAAAAAGTGTCAAAAATGCCGAATTGAATGCAGTTTTGAGAATCAATCTCCGAAATTGTCTTTACGTCTTGCCAAGACGCCCAAGACAAGATAATTTCTTGCAATCTTGCTATGGCACTGTAGCTCAATTGGTTAGAGTACCGGACTGTCGATCCGGTGGTTGCGGGTTCGAGTCCCGTCAGTGTCGCTTAAGCTAACCCCGGTTTTTCCTTTGTGAAACCGGGGTTTTTTCGTTTTCTGAGCCGTTGCCGGCAAAGCCAGTTTGTTGCCCGAAGTGGCCTGATTCGTCAAACCTTGCTTTCCTATTGCTTTCCTAAAAACGGTGTCAGTGCCGGTAGCCTGAACGCTGCCGGGAGCTTCGCCGTTAGGAATTGCTCCCAGCTTCTCGACATCCGCTGCAGTGTCCTTCAGGCTCAGGTGGGTATATATGTTTGCGGTTAGTTCCGGTTTCGAGTGTCGGGCAAGTTCTTGAGCCGATTTCAACGATACGCCAGCGCGAGCCAGTCCCGTGATGAACTGGTGACGGAGAGCGTGGAAGTCAAAGTCTTTGCCTGTGTCATCCGTATACGGTATCCCGGCATCTGCCAAATCGCCCCGAATCATTTCGGCCCCAACTTCCGACCACTTCCCCGGCCAGACCGTTTCGGGTTCCTGTGCGATCGATAAGGTAGCGACCTCCCGCGAATCCAGATAACCCTTCAACCGTTCAGCAAGGTCAGACCGCAGCGGAATCACAGCCAGTTCGCTGTTCTTGGTGTAGGCCGCTTCGACGGTGACCGTTGGGGAATCGCCGAAGTCGAACGAATTGGTTTTGAGAGAGGCAATTTCGCCCGCCCTGAGACCTGTATACGAAGCCAGCAGGTAGACCATCACCCGATCGACGTTAGACAGCCCCCGAAACGCACGTTCGCTGTTGGTGGTTGCGGTGATCAGCTTTGAGAAGTCCGCTTCATTGAGAACACGGCGATGTTTTCTGATGTCGCTGGAATCGTTCAGCTTGTCCAAGTCGCTAAACGGATTTGTGGCCGCTCGCTTTGCAGGTTTGACCAGCCAGCTGCCGAAACGCTTTAAGGCGGTCACGTAGTGGTCGCTGGTGGTGCTGCCGATGGTTGTCGGCTTCGTGAACAATGAATGCCACTTCGCGATTGCAGCCAGATCGTTCTTGCGGCGCGGAATGATTGGGGCTCCCTTACGTCGCCAGTACGTCACTGTGGTTATTGAAACGCCAAATCGGTCAGCAATCTCCTGATAGGTCTTGGCGGTTCCCTTGATGTTTCGAGGAGTAGTGTTTTGCTCAATCGTTCTCTGCCGGTACAACCATTGTTCCACCGCACCACAATCGATGTCCACCAATCGAAGAAAGCCACAGCCGTCGAACGGTTTCTCGATCCTGCCAATCATGGTTTCGATGTAATCCTTTGTCCTTCCCGATGCGGTTAGGTGTTTTTGGAAATCGTCGATCATTGGCCCCAATGGCTGATTCGTTTGACTGTGGTAGTCAACCAGACCGGCCGCTCTCCTATCTTGGGCATCGATTAGCTTCCGAAGCTGTTCTTTAGCCGCGTCTTTGTCTACGCAAAGTTTAACGCGTTGGCGTTTTGGATTCGGCAGTCCTGCCTTCCTTCGTTCAATTCGCTCAAGTGCCGATTCAGCCGGTGCGATGTCCGCATACCAGTGTGACGATGTTTCAATTTTTGTCTTCGCGCCGGGGGAGTCCTTTTTGCATTGTTTACCGTCGCCATCGACGTATCGTTTTCGTTTGACCTTGAATACGTTCGGCAGTGCCATGATTCACCTCTGTAGGAAACACCGTGACGGCCGGCCCGGTTCCTACACCAGACCAAACCGAAACGGCGAAGGGCTTTGTTCAATGAATTCATCGGCGTTGGGGACCATTCAACATTGGAAAAACAAATTTGCTATCAGCGCCTTTTCGCAAACCTTTGCTTTGTTTGCTTCAGAACACTGAACGCGTTGGCGGGTGGGCAGTCCATCGACAACCAGAGTTCGATGTCATCGGATCTCCAACGAACCTTGCGGCGCTTTATTGGAAGCGGGAGGGGCAGCTCTCCTGCCTTATTCATTCTGTAGATCGTCGAGCGATGAACACCCAGCAATGCGGCAAGCTCTGTGATGGATGTTGTACCGGTCATGACGAAACCTCCCGAAGATCACAAATGTGATCCTGCCACCCATCGGCAAATTCTCTATCCATCACGCCGGCCACTGCGGCCAGCTTCATTGCCCTGTCTGACTCGGCATGTTGCGGCGCTTCTTCAACTCGTGTCAGCAATTCAAAGTACCTTCTCTCAACCGTTTTGCCGTACGAGACTTCCACAACTCCTTCCGCTGGCCATTCGCCTTGTTCGATGTAATGGACGATCGCCCCTGCGCTTTTGAACTTGCTGCGATTGGCCTCGTATGTTGCCACGATGTCGGTGGCTTCAGTGGTGGTCAGCTTTGTTGCGAGTCTTCTGCGGTTGCCAATCGATAGACCTGTTGATTCTAAAATCTCCACCACCTCCTCCAACTGCTCAGGGGGAGGAGGGGAATAGGGGATAGGGGACCTTAATAGTGAATCGCAAATTGCCGGTTCGATTGCCGGTTCGATTGCCGGTTCAGTTGCTGGTTCGGTTGCCGGTTCAGTTGCCGGTTCAGCAAGCTTGAAAATCACCACCCAGTTTAGTTGATGGATTGCGATCGGATTTCCCCCCCGTCCTGCCTGACGATACTTACCGGCGACGGTAACTATCCCATCCGCGATCAGCTTGGTTAGTGCATCGGCAGTGGACCGGTAGCATCGCTGGACGTCTCTGTCAGAGCCAATTTTCTTAATCGACCAATCCAGTCTCCCACCGGTTCTGCCGGCGATGCGATGGATGAGCGTAGCGACTCGCCAGACTGCGACGTGTGGAGCGTACCCTAAGGCAGTGAGGGCTGATTCAAGTGCGGCGAATCTCTCAAGATAGATCTGGTGCAGTGCCTCAGACTCTGCCCACTGCCCCCTCATTGTGTGCTGGTCTGACATCACTTACCCCGCTTTCGATCGGCCTTGCTAGTTCTGTGGCCTTCGTGGTCTACGGGGCTGTCTATGAGCGACTTAACGCCAGTCCAGTTGATCGAGTAGCGATTGGAGCGTTGGCCACCGTTGTCGAGAAACATCGGTTCGACAGAAAGCAGGCCAAACTTCTTCGCCGCTTTGACAGTCCCTCTGGTTTTTGTCTTGCCGCAACACAAACCATACGGACGACTGCCAAGTTCCCGGTAAGAGCGTTGCATTGCCCCGGAACCTCCTGAAGTTGCCTCGAACACGAGCATCACTAGCACCTTCAAGTACAAGTCGCATTGCACCTTTTGAAGCGCCAACGCGATCATGTTTCGCCGGTCACCACGTCGCATGTTGGCGACTTGGAAAAGGTCAGCCATCACTATGCCCCCTTTGGGTTTCGGCGAATCTGGCAAGGCGAACGACGTTTGCAGCGCGACCGTGGGGGCTTGGTCGGGTGTCGCCAGATTCTGCGACCGTATTTGAGAAAAGCATTTTGCTGACAAGACTGCAAACCGACGATAGCGGAATGTTCATCTTGGCTGCCAGCTCATGCCGGGTGAGCCCCGCAGCGCCCGCCATGAGTAGATGATTCTCTACAGCGAGCATGCGAGCCGACCGTTTTTTAATAACGGATTCGAGGGCTTGTTTGCTGGTTTCTGCTGTCTTGTGGACAAATGGCAACTGGCCCTGCCCGGATGTTTTTTGTAGCATTACGCGTTCTCCGTGTGCATGATTCGTATTGCCGCCAAGCACTGCTCGAATCATCAAATCTAGAAACCAAAAAACCCCCTTCGCATTTCCGGCAACCAAGTCGGAAAGAAAAGGGGGTTTTGTTGTTGCTCTGGTTATGAATCGTTTGGTTGCGTCTCACTGCCCAACGGAAATAGCTGCAACACTCGCTGCCGTTGAACTCGACGCTTGAATCTTACGGAAATGTTCGGTGTATAGTTTGCATACTTGGAAGTATGCAAACTATGCAACTTTTTTTTGGTTTAGCCATGTGAATCGCAGGTTTTTTCTTGCTTCTTTTTTTCGAGTGCAGCTCTGACGTTTGCATGATCTTTGACTGCGTTCCAAGAATGAGCTTCCATCCTACCAGTCTTAACACGATCACCTTTAGGGGAATTACGCGACAACCACCATTGCTTTAAATCGTATTCTGTTTCTAGGTATTTCGTTGTTAGAATCTCGCCCTTGGCTTTACCTTCATTCCTGTGTTTGCCGGTAATCCAATCGAATTCGAGTGTGTCACTACCTTTTTCTGAGTCGTCCTCG
>CALHPU010000166.1 GCA_938036435.1 uncultured Pirellulaceae bacterium
GGATTCCTCGCTGGCGCGTCGGGCTTGTATTGGATTCCTCGCTGGCGCGTCGGGCTTGTATTGAAACGCTTTGCGATTTCAGATCAACGTGCGTTTTGTCGAACAGAATGTGAAGTTCGCTTTCAAATGTGCAGCTTCAAAACTTACGCATCGGGTGATCAATAAATTACAAGCTCTCCGCGATTAAATGATTCGCCATAATCCATCTTTGAACTTGACGCTAGCACGCGAATTTGTGTAGCTATCTACGGCATTTCTCGGGGAACCTCTGCGCATCGGTCGTACCTCGGAAGCTGCATCGCCGAACTTTTAGATTATGCCCCGCATTGACGCTCATGGCTGGCCCTAGCGATAACCCAAAATTCGCCTTTTTCGTGTCGGTTAGCGCCCGATGCGTTGCCAACGCCAACGTCAATATGGTGATTTTGGCGGTGCTGATATTGATCGGGTTAACGGGATGTCGCGCTCTCCATCAACAGAACATGACGCAGCTCCAAAAGGCCCGCCGCGCTGCAGAGATCTTCAGCTACGGTGCTCCTTCGATGGTGCAAGTCAAGCCGGTTCGTCGGACCAATGCATTTAGCAAAGTGACCAAACTGTTTTCATCGCGCCCCCCCTTGAGCCCTCGAACGCAGCAGGTGGTGCGCAGTTACAATCTGACCGAGCGTCTTTCGACGACGCCAAATGCCGTGATCCAATGGTTCCAAGAGCTGGTTAAACAATCGCCTCGAATGGAGGAAGTCAATGCGCTTGCCGAAATCGCAAAACGGGAGGCGGATTGGCAAGAGACCAACGGCAACTCCCACGAAGCGATGAAGCTCAACGCAACTGCGCTGCTTCACGCCCATCGATTTCTATTCGACACTGACCTCGACATTCAACGCAACGCGTACGATCCACAGTTCCGCCATATCTGTGACATTTACAACGCTTCACTCGAATCGATCACCCGCCGACTTGCTGCAGACGGTGCCATCGTCAATGGAAAAGTCATCTCGATCGGTGATGGCGAAATAGGCTTTGACATGCAGATCCAGTTCGACGGACGCTGGCGAGACCAAGAATTCGAACGGTTCGAGCTTGTCAGCGACTATCACACCGAAGGAATTGAAAATCACTTTCACACCTACGGTCTTGGCGCTCCTTTGATCGCTGTGGTTCACAAAAGTGAGTCTCCACAGAAAATCGAAAAGTACTATCCGCCGTCGCTTACGCTACCGCTAACGGCGTTCTGCGAGATTCAAGCCGTCGATACTTCTGTACCGTATTCTTCAAATGTCTCTACACGCCGAACAGCCATACTGCGGCTCTACGATCCTCTAGAAAAAACAACTGCCCAATCGCGCGGGCGACGGGTTCCTTTAGAAAGCGACATCACGACGCCTTTAGCGTATCACCTAAAAGATCCGCTGTTGAATGGACGTGTGTTATCGACCGCCACCATTCTTGATTCTTCATTGGCCGACAAAATTCACGGTCTCTACATGCTGGAGCCTTTTGATCCAACAAAAATTCCGGTTGTCATGGTTCACGGACTCTGGTCAAGCCCTGTGACTTGGGCGCAGATGTTCAACGACCTCCGTGCGATCCCTGAAATCCATTCTAACTACCAGTTCTGGTTTTATTCCTATGCGAGCGGACAACCCTTTGTCGTTTCCGCTGGCGAGATGCGAAAAGATTTAAACAACATTCGGCGCGAGCTTGATTCAGGCAACGACTCTCAAGCACTTGATCAAATGGTCTTGGTCGGTCACAGCATGGGAGGATTGATTTCACGCTTACAAGTAATCGATAGCGGCGATGAATTCTGGAAACTGATTGGAAACGGGCAGTTCGAAAGTCTAAATGGAACGCCAGAAGCGATTGAACGACTTCGAGACACTGTCTATTTCGAGGCCAATCCTGCAATCAAACGAATCGTTACGATTGCCACCCCGCACCACGGCAGCCAAACCTCCAACGCAACCACGCGCTGGTTGAGTGAGAAAATTATTTCCTTGCCCGAACTGCTGGCTCAGGATTTTCAATCGCTCTCACTCGGCAACAAAAACGTCCTGGTCAATCCAAGGGTTCTGACCGGCACCAGCGTTGATTCACTGGCGCCAACATCACCGGTGATCCAAGCGATGGATTCCATCGCACCTCAACCACAGACGACCTTCCATAACATCATTGGAAAAATCGAAAAAAAGAACTTCTCACCATTTTCTCGTGAGAATCGCAGCCAAGGCAGCGACGGCGTCGTGTCGGTAGAAAATGCTCAATTTAAACACGCTCAGAGCATTACGGTTGTGCCTGCCGAACACTCCAGCGTTCACTTCCACCCACAAAGCATCCTTGAAGTGAGGCGGGTTCTCCTCCAGCACCTCGTTGAGCAAAATCGAATTCGACCTCGCACCATCCCGCAGCTTCCTGTTGCCACCAGCGAAAGCTACTAGAGGGCAGCTCAAGATCTGATAGGGGACTTCGCAGGAAGTCCTTTTTCATCTCAAGGGCAAAAGAAATTCTGGCGAATCCCACTACGCACATTCTATAAATTTGCGTTTTGAAGCACTCTCTAGTACAGTGTTTCGACTTGGTTTTAGGATTGCTTCGAAAGTGGCACGCCTCTCCGAGGCGTGAAAAATCGACTCGGAGAGTCGAGCTACGTAACTTGCAACCCTAAATTTCAGCTGTCACGCTGCACTAGTGGGATACATCGGGCGAAGCCCATTGGTGCCGCGCTCGCATTCTAACGCTTAACTTCCAGCCTTAAGAGGAATTAGGTAGCTCGGTGGAGCTTGCTGGAGAAGTCGTCGCAAATCGGTCGGAGGTGCGGCCGATAACTTGATTGGCCGCGAGCGCTGCCAATGCTTTCACAGTCAACTGCGGATTAATTTCACAGCCCGCAGGAAACAGCGTCGCATCGGCCACCGTCAGATTCTCAACCCGTTGGTCGCAGTCCGTTTTCACTTGAAACGTTTGAGGATCAACGACGTCGCCAAGGCTGACACCACCCTGTGGGTGCGTCGAAAGCAAATTAACAAACGCTGGCCCCCGTTTTCTAATTTCGTTCATCGCCCACTGGAAGTCGTCCATGCTTCGCACACGAAACGGCCGACCATCCCTCAGCAGCACCGACTTCGTTGGCAGATAGAGACTGACCGAGTCATCAGGTTTTTGGGCCGCCAGAAATATTTCGGCGACGCGGCGCATCCCCTGCAACAGTAGTTCGAACTCTTGATCATCAACCTGAAGGTGGATCTTCCCTTCTAAATCGACGAAATTGCTACAGCGAACTTGCGTGGGCACAACGATACCGGCCATGGAAAGATGGTTGAATTTCTTCATCGCACAGGCAAATTCCTCGAACCAACCACATAGCGCAACGGCCACCGTTCCGGGAAAGTGAAACCAGTTCTCCAACGCAGGTTCCTTGACCACTTTACCGTCTCTTTCAACCCAACGTTCATCAACCAAGTAGCACTGCGTAACGCCCGGTTCAGGGTTACCGCTGTACGACGGCCAGATGGGTTTGTCATACATCGCGTAGACGACTGATCCTACATTCGCCGTAAGCCGTTGCCCGACGTGACGGTTGCTGAACCCGCCTGAATGAAGCCCTTGACCGACCAAACGCGTGGTCTGGCCAACGCCAGTCGCGACGACGTATTGGTCGGCACAAACGGTTGTTGTGATGCTTTGCCCATCAGCTTCGATGCGCTGAACTTCGACTCCTGTAACTTTAATGCTTCCAGTTGCATCTCGGTTGATGTGAATTTTGTTTGCGGTCGTTCGATAGGACACCGCTGCGGGTACGGGAGCGTGCATGGCCTGCACCAAAAAACTGTTGCTGCCATTCTCATCGTAGGGATGGATGCCGCCAACGTGGTCACCGAAACTATCGACTGAGTTGTCACTGCCGCAGCCTTCACTGGATTCTCGAATCGCGACGGGAAGCGGATGGACGGTTTGACCTAAATTTTCGGCGCCCGCGCGGAAACGCAGGCTCCGATCACTAATTTTGGTTTGGGTAACTTTTGTGTTGACGCCCAACTCCTGCTGGATCGAGTTCATGAGTTGCGCGAAGGATTTGTAGGGCATCGCCGCCGGTTGCCGCAGTCCCCATTTCTCGTTGTAAACCGCCTCGGAGATAGGAAGGTGAATCGCATTGTTGACGTAGGGGCCGCCACCAAAGACACGCGCCTGCACAACGTTCACCGATTGCTTGGGCTCAATTTTTTTCCTGCGGTTGGGCAACGCCAGATCAAGCTTCGATTTGACATTGCTCAGCCCTCCAGAGACCTGGGCACCAGCATCCTTGTAAAGTCGGTAAAGGACTTCGTCGCTGCGCGGCGGGCTAAGTTTCACACTGCCGTCGGGTTGTCGAATTTTCCTGATCAGCGAGTCGGGACTTACGAAGTCGCCAGCATCAACGATTAAAACGCGCTTGCCTGCCGCAGCCAGCCGTTGAGCGGCGGTTGCACCTCCTGCGCCGCTGCCAAGAATGCAGACGTCGTATCTTTCGCACAGGTCAGCCAACGGCGGCGCAGAGACGCCCACCAGATTATTTGGATTCTCACAGGGCTTAGACCAACCGAACCCAATCAGTTTCCTCGCCGGGTCGCGGGAAAAGATGACCATCCGGCCAAGAATAAAAACGCCGCTGGCGGCCAAGTGCAGCAGGTGATCTTTCTCCCAGAGGATTTTGGGGGGAGAAAACCTTGCACGCGCCGGTGCTTCGCCTTGGTTAAGAAGTTGCCTGACACGTGCGGCGGGGAGTTTATGAAGTCGACGTCCAGTGTGCTTAACCGAGTACACGTCCAACCACAGCAACGCCATGTTGCTGCCTTGCTGTATTCTCTTGGGCAGATGCGACAGGTAGACCAAAATGTCTTCGGCGATTTCGCAAGCGTTGTCGGGCTGGTGGTTGCTGCCACACCATAGCACATCGACTTGAGCGTTCACCATCGCGATCAGCGTTGGCAGGCGCTTCTCTCGGACAATGCCGACAGGATCATCTGGAATCTCCAGTTTTTTCTCTTTTGACTGACGACGTCCGAATATACCTGATGGCAAAAGTGCAAACGGAACGCTCGCCTTGAGCATCGTGCGGCGATCAAGCGATTGTTCTTCCTCGCCAAGATTCAAGTTAGCGAAAAACTCAAGTTGAGAGAAGTTGAACATCGCTTGAGGTCAGCAGACAAGGCCTGTTAATAACGTCAAAGTGCTATATCGACCAGCCACAAGATAGCCCACCAGCAAAAGGCGGTGGGATGGTAGAATCGAAACATCCCAATTCCAAATCTCGATCTGAGTGGGAAGTTTTTGCGGCCCATGACAGTTGCTAGGATTGGTGCGATTCATTGGACACTCGGGTACGCAAGCGTTTCGATTTCCTGTTAAATATTTCGTCTGCCACACGCCTACTGAAAGGTCCGCGTGGTCGATAAATATCCAAACGCCCAAGAAGCGACTATGATACAACTCGTGATCCTCATTCGAAGTGTATCCCTATGACTTTCACTACAGTTACAAGCTAACAAAATGACGCCGGTTACTCATTCTCTCAGAAGAAAAGCTCAGCCATTCTTCCTGTCGCTATTTTTTCTCGCGGTGGCATCGCAAGCACTGCTTGCTCAAGGCCTTTCTGTGATCGCCCCAGTTGAGCCAGATAAAATGTTGGTCTATCTGGCTGAAGGCGATACTCAAAAAGTCATTGAAGGTGTTGATGGCAAACCAGCGTTGCGAATTGACGTCGCACAGAGGGGAGAGAATCACTGGTCAACCATGAGCCTCTCTGCAACCAATTCGCATCCCATAAAAAAGGGAGATCGCCTTGCGTTTTCGATCCGTATGCGAATCACTGGAGACCGAACGAATGAAGGAAATGTCGGCATTTATTTCGAATCGGCCACCGAGAAAAAGAGATTTCATTGCGGAAGTCGCCTTCATCCAACAACCGAGCTTCGTACGTATCGCCGAGCAGCGATTTGCGATGAAGATTTCGACGTAGGCGAAGCGCGGTTAAGTATTCACCTCGCCGCCGCCTCGCAAACCGTTGAAATCAGCTGGGCCGCTTTAGAAGCCTTCCCTGAAGACACTCCAGAAGAAGAATTAAACATTGACGCCATCGCATGGGCTGGCAAAGAAGAGGTTGCAGCTTGGCGCGTCGAAGCTGACGCCCGAATCGACAGACTCCGCAAACGAAATTTAGAGATCAGCGTGGTTGACTCCAAAGGCCAACCGGTTCCCGATGCCAATGTCAATGTTGAGCAGAAGCGACATCAATGGCGATTTGGAACTTTTGTATCAGGTAAATTACTGGACGATTCTCCTGATGGCCAACGCTATGAGAAAGAAATTCTTCGGCGCTACAATTTTGTTACCCTTCCTGCCTATTTGGCAAACTGGGGTTGGCGCGATGACAACGTCCGAACCAGTTATTTTCAGTTGGCCGACTGGGCTCAAAAAAACGGGCTCCCGGCGCGCGGCCATCTCCTGGTCTACCCCGGCTGGACCGCGACGCCCGAAGAGTGGTTCACGATTGAGAAACAAGAGTTGAAAGAAAAATTGGCGGCTCACATCCCTGAAGCTACAGCGGCATTTGCGGCTCGTGGCGTAACGGAATGGGATGTGGGCAATGAGCTGCGGTTTAACCGCCAATTCATGGAGGAAATCGGCGGTGTGAAGGTGGCGGCTCAATGGTTCAAGATGGCTCGCGCACACAACCCTCATGGCAAGTTGTACCTAAATGAAACAATAATTCTCCCCAACCGAGGCGATACGGAAACCGAGCAAAAAGTGCTTGAAGATCAATTGAAGCTTTTGGTCGATGAAGGCGCTCCTATCGATGGCATTGGCCTGCAGGGACACTTCGGGGACGAATTTACTTCTCCCACCCGCATGTTGAAAATACTCGATCGCATTGGCAAACTCGATCGCGACATCATGATCACTGAATTTGACATGAGCAACCACGACAAAAAGGCTCAAGGAGATTTCGTCCGCGACTTTTACACCGTTTGTTTTAGCCACCCAAAAGTCAAAGGCATCGTGCAATGGGGATTTTGGGAAGGCGAGATGTGGAAGCCTGCCGGCCATTTTCTCACCAAGGACTGGCGAGAAACACCAGGCAGCAAAGCCTATAACGATTTAGTTTTTGATAAATGGTGGACTCAAGAAACCGCTCTCACCGACGCACAAGGTAAACGCACCATCCGGGCTTTTCAGGGCATTCAAACCGTGACGATCAGCCACGCGAATTATCGATGGACCAAAGACATTGTGTTGGGCGAAGAAGATAAAGAAGTGAAAGTCATTGTTCCGTAGTTTATCAAAAAACATAGGTTTTTGTTGACAGTGTTCTTTGCAATGGTAGGCTGTCATTGCTGGCTGGTTGCTTCTCTAAATCAACGTGCCAACTGTCGTCAATGAACCCTTCTCTTCTCTTAACTCCGAGATCCAGCGCAATGTTCGGGAAACAAATTAGAATATATAGTTTGGCGTTACTCGCAGCACTAGCCTGCTCAGCAAGTGCTTACTGCCAGTCCCCCTTTCTCTCGCATGAAAACGGCTCAAATACTACATCGATTGGAATTGGCCCGAACTCTTCCATTCTATTATTCGCAACGGCCAACTTACCCGCCGTTGACTCGCTGGATTTATCGGTTGGCGTCCTTGCATCTGACGTGGGGGGGAACAACATTTTGAATCCTGCTCCCGTGCAAAGCATTTCTGGTCTTGGCATTTTCAGTGGAGCTACAACCGTTTTTACGCCCGCAAGCCAAGGCGGCGATGCAAATGCATTGCTCTCGATCCCCAACAGCACTACGCTCACAGGTAATCCGCTCGTCGCCGAAATCTTTTTTGACACAACCGGGCTTTCAGATGGCGACACCTTTGCTTACGGAGTCACTGGCGATTTTCTCAATGGCAATGAAAGATTCGAGACGATAAATGTTCTAACATTCTTCGCCACCGCTACGGCAGTACCTGAGCCTTCGTCAGCCGGGGTCTTGCTTGCATTGGGAACGATCGTGATGATGCGGAGAAAACGGGACTAGGAAAAGGCATTCCGAACTTCAAATGCCAATCAATCCTCTGGCCTACTACCGTCACCGCACATCATGACGATCTTGGGCATGAACTGGCCAACGGTTTCCACCAGATCGCTCTGCGCCGCCATTACGTCATGGATGTTCTTGTACGCGCCGGGAACCTCGTCGATTCCACCGGCCAGCAAACGCACGTTCTTCCTTTTCAGATGTTCATTCCACGATCCCCAATTGAAGTTCTTCTTGGCCTGAGTTCGTGACATCTTTCGCCCGGCTCCGTGAGACGCCGAATTAAGACTCGCCGCATTTCCCTTACCGCGCACAATGAACGCAGCGTCCGCCATATTGCCGGGAATCACACCAAGCTCACCCTCTCCCGCAGGCGTTGCTCCTTTGCGATGTACGTAGACATCTTTGCCACCATGGTTTTCCAACCACGCGAAATTATGATGGTTTTCGATCGTGGCAAGAGATTTGGCTCCCGCGAGCTTCGTTACCTTGCGATGGATCACCTCATGGTTAGCAGACGCGAAACGTCCCATCAAATTCATCGCCAGCCAGTACTCTTGGCCCGCCTCTGAATTCATGTCCAACCAACATAGATGGCGAAGCTGCGGATCGTCTTTGATGTATGCCGGAGCCTGCTGGCGAGCGATATCAGTATAGCGCCGACAGGTCATCGCGCCCGGGCCACGACTTCCGCTGTGAGATAGCAAGGCCGAATATTGGCCGGCTTTGAGACCAAATTCGTCCACAGGTAGGGTAACGACTCCCCATTCAACGAAATGGTTTCCGCTTCCGCTGGTTCCCAACTGCCCAACGGCCTTGTCTTTCATCTGTCGCGTAACGGCAGTCACGTTCCAATCCTCGTCCAGCACTTCATGGTCATGCGGGCGCTTGAACTTCTTCCCCGTTCCAAAGAGCGTACCTTTTTGCAAACTCTCATCGAATGACCGGCACTTCACCGGATCGTTTGCCTGTAGAACGTTCACAGGAAGATCCGTGATGGTCAGCTTCATACGACAAGCAATATCGACACCAACGCCGTAGGGGATCACAGCGTTCTCGCAAGCCAAAACACCACCGATTGGCAAACCGTAGCCACTATGAGCGTCTGGCATCAGCGCAGCGGCACGCGCGACTGGCAATCGACACGCATTTTGAATTTGTTGAAGTGACGCCGCATCAAAATCGCTGCCCCATTTCTGATAGTTAATAGGTTCAAGCGCGGCAACAGATTCGGCGGAAGCAGCAGACTCGATCAGCGCGGCGGCAAGTTCGCCGTAAAAATCGTCTGCAAGATATACGTCCGGTTTGGCGACGACTTTTGGGACGGTTTGTTTAGGTTTTTCGGCTTGACGGGCGGCCGCTTGAACTGCCGCAATTGCTGTAGCAATGCAGTCCTTGGGCACACCAAGATTAATTAGTTGCTTTTTATTCATGGCAGTTGGAGGCCTGGACAATGAAAAGGTTCGTCACCGCAGACTACGGATTTTCGATTCATTATCAAGGGCTTACGTTACGCCATGCTTGGTCGCACCACCCGGCTAATTATTATTGGTCATGCGATTTACGATCTCTTGCAGTCGATTGCGATGGAACGTCTCTGGCAGTCTACCCTTAAACTCCACCGAACCTTCGGCCCCAGCTGATGTTTTCTTTTCCAAATCGGCCGCTGACATGCGGTTGATCTCGGCAGCTTCGTCAAACGGAAGCAACATAGGCTCCTCATCTTGAGCAGCAGCGTTGGTATCAAAGACGACAGAGAAATTGGCGCTAATGTCGTTCGCTTCCGGCAGATTCTTTGCTTGCCGCGAATCGCGTTTCTCTAACTCGCCGCGTTTGATATGTACATCTTGGGGAGCTTCGATGCCAAGCCGAATCGTGTTGCCTTTGATTTTGAGTACACGGATTCTAATATTCCCATCGATAACAATTTCTTGGTCAACTTTTCGTGATAGCACTAGCATAACTAACTCCTTTTAGCGGTGTGGTAAACGGCCGACTAATCGTCGACAACACCACCTGTAGCAACTGCGATGCCCAAACGGGTCAACCTTCAAGTTTTCTAGATAATCATCCAGAACGAACCCAAAACCAATACTCTGGGTGGTCCCGGTGTTTAAGGATGCAAGCAAATCCTCATTGCCAGCACCAAGTCAAAAGTACAACATCGTGAAAAAAGTTCATATCGATACAGATTGATTTAAGTCGAGACAAAGTAGGCTGTGCCAAGAATGTCACGTACCTGCCCATTGGTCAGGGAAACGCTAGCGGAAAATCGAACATTGGTTTTGATACTTATCCCGTTACTGATAAACGTAGCTGAACTATTCTTCAGGAAAACTAAGTGGCTCCCGAAGACAATCAAGGGCGCGTAGCACCTCCGCTTTTGATTGCAAGAACTTAAAAGAATTTGAGCATTGTAAACCACAGAGGAAGGTTCGCGAAAACAACTCTGCGTCCTCAGCGCCTCGGCGTCTTTATCGCTTATGGTTCTCTTGATAGTCGGTACCCATCGCCGCACAGGTCTTGGCAAACGACTAAACCCTATCCGGAGGATCTAGGAGCAAGCGCGCTCCACCTTTCTGATGGACTAAACAAACCCTGCGCGGTAAGCCAATCATTTAACAGTGCTCATTAAAGGTCAGTCGTATTGATTTGCGATGACGAAGTCCTCGGTTTTCTACTGCACCATGCCGTTTAGATACAGAGCGACCAACAAGAATTTCCGTGGCGACTAAAGAGAATTTGATGTAGACTTAAGTGTCGCTCCGCTCACGCTTTAAGCTCTACGAGTCGCCTTCCCACGCCTCAGATTGTCAATGTCGTCACAACCTTCCACTAATCCTGATTCATCGCGCGACGCGCTTGCCTCATTAAAAATCAATCGCTCTCCTGAAGCTGAATCCACATCAGGCGGCATCTGGAAATGGTTGTTCTTGCTTTTGCTCTTGGGCGTGGCAGGCTGGTTCGGCTATCAAGCTTATCAACAGCGTGACGATCTCGCTGATCGCACCAACTGGGTGCAAGACGTGCTCAAGAAACGGATTGAAGTTCAACTTAAGTCCATCTACATACAGAAAGGGCGCTCGGCCGATGCTGTGGTTGTAGCCACCGGATATCTGGGCTCCCGCCGACAGGCCCGCATTGGGGCTCGCGCTGCCGGTCGGATCGCACGCCTTAATTTCGAGGAAGGCAACCGCGTCAAAAAAGGCGAACTTTTGGCGGAACTTGAACATAAAGATCTTGAAGCGTCGCTGGCCGCCTCGGTAGCATCCGTGTCGCGTGCTCAAGCGGCGTTAGCGGAACAAACAATTCTGATCGAGCAGGCCAAAGTAGATTTCTCAAGGGCCGAACGACTCTGGAAAGCCCGCAGCTTTTCCAAGTCCGAATACGATCAGGCGAAGTACAGCTATCGCAGCACGGTGGCGCGAAGGAATTCGCTCAGGGCAGAATTAAATCTGGCTTCAGCTCAAAAAACCCAAGCCGAGCAGATGAAGGAAAACATGTTCATCCGAGCTCCTTTTGACGGAACCGTAATTTCTAAAGATGCAGAAGTCGGCGAGTCGATTTTACCTGGCGGTATGGGTGGCGGATCTGGCCGCGGTAGCGTGGCAACGGTAGCGGATCTGGACAATCTAGAAATCGAATGCGACGTTCAGGAAGATTTTATCTCGCGCGTCTCCGACGGCCAAGAAGCCGACATTGCAGTCGATGCGGTCCCCGACAAAAAGTACCACGGTATCGTTCGCAAGATTATCCCAATGGGCGACAGAGCTCGGGCGACGATCAAAGTTAAAGTCACCATCACCGACGCCGACGACTTGCTGTTTCCGGAAATGGCCGGCACCGTCTACTTCCTGCCAACGGAAAAGGAACTAACGGTCGATGATTCCCCACGCATGTTCTGTCCAGACACCTCTGTTACCACCGATGACACCGGAAATTCTTTTGTTTGGATCGTCGATTCGGAGAAACGAGCCAAAAGTATCGCGGTTAAAACGGGTGACACGCGCGACGACCGAACTGAAATCACCGAAGGCCTCAACGGCAGTGAAAGGGTTGTGATTTTCCCAGACGGCCTTTCCGATGGCACGCCAGTGCAAGTATCCGAATAACTAGGACAAATTAGGAATGCTATGAGTACACCATCGAATACCGATCCTGTTGTGTTGGTACGCGACGTCTACAAGGAATTTCGCAAAGGAGAGACGGTAATTCCAGTACTCGCAGGCATGGACCTTGAACTCTTGCCCGGCGACTATCTGGCGATGATGGGGCCATCGGGATCTGGTAAGTCGACTCTGCTCAACTTGATCGCCGGCTTAGACAAACCAACGTCGGGCAGCGTTATCGTTTGCGGACAAGACCTCGGTAAAACCTCGCAGAGCGCGTTGGCGAAATGGCGATCACGTCATGTCGGTTTTATCTTCCAGATGTACAACCTGATCCCGGTCCTAACCGCTTATGAAAATGTGGAACTTCCTCTGACGCTGACGCCACTAAGCCGAAAGCAACGTGTCGAACAGGTCAAAACGGCGCTTGAGATTGTAGGGTTGGGCGACCGCATGGATCACTACCCGCGTCAGCTGTCTGGTGGTCAAGAGCAACGTGTCTCGATCGCCCGAGCTATCGCAACGGACCCTACCTTGATCGTAGCAGACGAACCAACCGGCGACCTCGATGCTAAATCAGGCAACGAAATTCTCGAACTGATGCACAGGCTCAACGAAGAGTTCCACAAGACCATTATTATGGTCACTCATGACCCGAGCGCCGCGGCACGAGCCAAACGAACGCTGACCATGGCCGACGGTCGATTGGTCAGCGACATACAGAACTCGACAGCGACAGGGACGACCGCATGAAATTACTCACCTATATCTGGCGCAACGTACGCCGGAACAAACTACGGTCGGGATTGACCATGCTCTCGGTTGCATTCTCTCTAGCGCTGATGACCATCCTTTATGGCTATCTAGCGATGCAGGCGTATTCACAACGAGAGGCCACCAAGCACGATCGTATTGTTGTCCTAAATAAACTTGGCTTTGCCGCTCCTCTGCCGATAGCTCACATCGGAAAGATCGAGAAACTCGACGGCATCACTTGCGCAACGCCATACTCTTGGTTTGGAGGGAACTACAAAGGCCAGCGATCACCGTTTGCTCAATTCTCTGTTGATCCCCAAAAGGTTTTCGACGTCTATTCGGAGTTTGATATTCCCGACGACCAATTGGCCGCTTTTAAGAAGCAGCGCCAAGGCTGTGTGGCGGATAAAAGCCTAGCGGAGGCCATGAAGTGGAAGATTGGAGATCGCATTCCACTCGAAGGCACCATCTATCAACAAGATCTCGATTTGAAACTGGTGGGAACTTTCGAAGCCCCCGGCAACACAGGATCACTATGGTTCAACTGGAATTACCTTGACGAAGAATTGAAAAACAGTGGAGCGGGCAATTCGGGCAACGCGGGATCTGTCCAAGCCAAATGCACTTCTGCCAAAGCGGTGGCGTTGATGAGCGACGAGATTGATGCGATGTTTGCCAATTCAGACTACGCAACCCGAACCCGCAGCGAGGCTGCGTTTCAGCAATTGTTCGCATCATTTTTGGGAGATGTGCAGTCGTACATTCGCTACATTTCGATGGCGGTCGTATTTGCACTGACATTGGTGTCGGCAACCGCCATGGCGATGTCCATGCGTGAACGAATTACCGAAATCGCCGTTCTCAAAGCAATCGGTTTTTCGAAACAACGCGTTTTAGCTCTCGTATTGGGCGAATCAACCATGATTGCCATCCTCGGCGGATTGGTCGGGATTGTGATGGGATTGGGCGGTCTGCACCTGCTCTCCAGCGTACCCATGGCCGCCAGTTTGTTTCCGATCCCCGTCATCGAATTGGCTGGCTCTTGGTTGTGGGGGCTCGTTGCAGTGGCCGCAGCCATCGGATTGGTCAGCGGCATCACACCAGCGGTCCTAGCGGCACAACAGTCAGTCGTTGACGGTCTGAGACAAGTGGTTTGACCGTCCGATTTTTTGTGAGCGACAGGGCGCTCACAGGAGTGAAAGACGTCCGCCTAATTGAGTACTCACAGTGAAATGAGTTTTGCATGATTCCACTAAAATACAATCTTCGCAGCCTGAGCGTGCGGTGGGTGACGACATTATTGACCTGCCTCGCGATCGGTATCGTTGTGTGTGCCTCGGTGCTGACTTTCGGCATGATCGAAGGCATCGAACACGCGCTGACCTCTTCAGGAGACGCGACCGATCTGATCATCATGCGGAAGGGATCCAACAACGAACTTTCCAGCACGATCGCGCCAACGGCAGCGCGTGATTTGATAAATCTTGATGGGATTGCCAAAGACGCCCAAGGCCAGCCGTTAGCGTCACGTGAATTTATCACGGTTCTGATCCAACCGCGACGCAACGCCGGTGGCACGGCCAATGTCATCGTCCGAGGATTGGACAAAGTCGGCCGAGAGCTGCGGCCGAATTTCACCATTGTCGAAGGCCGCGATTTAGAGGCCGGCGTTAACGAATTGATCGTTAGTAAAAGCATCTCCACTCGTTTCGAAAACCTCGGACTTGACGGATCGATCGAGATCAACAACGTCAATTTCAGAGTGGTCGGCCTGTTTGAGGCAGGCGGCAGCGCTGCGGAATCAGAAGTTTGGGCGGACCTGCGAGACCTCACATCCGCGCAGCGTTACAACGGTGCTGTTTCTGTCGTCAACATGCGCGTTCCTGAAGAGGCCGATCGCCAAGCCATCATTGATCGTGTGCGCGAAAATGATCAATTCAAACTCAGTGCGGTAGTTGAGTCAGACTATTTTGAAGACCAGAAATCATCATCGCTGGCGATCAAAGTGATTGCCTACATCATTGCTGCGTTTCTGACGTTCGGCGCGATGTTTGCTGCTGCCAACACGATGTACGCCGCCGTCTCCAGTCGCGCTCGCGAGATTGGTACGTTGCGAGCGTTAGGCTTCGCGCGATCAACAATCCTTGTTTCCTTTATGTTGGAGTCGCTGGTGATCTGTTTGATCGGCGGCATCCTCGGATGCTTGGCGACGTTGCCGCTAAACGGACTCTCCGGCGGTACTCAGAATGCGGCGACGTTCAGTGAAATCACTTTCTCATTCCGCTTTGGTCCCAAGGTGCTTTTGCAAGGTATGGGACTGGCATTGGCAATGGGCTTGATCGGCGGATTCTTTCCAGCGATCCGAGCCATCCGCATGCAAATCACCAACGCATTGCGACAAAGCTAACGTGCCGCAACTGCGATGCCCAACGGAGCGCACCTGCGCAGACCAATATTGGGAAGTTCAGCGCTAATCGTATAGGTAAATGGCGTCGCCAGTAAAACGCAAACCTAGGCTTTCATTGAACCAGTGATCAAGTCCGGATGCGGGGTCCGCAATCAGCCATCCACCATCTTCTCGGCCAACGACAACGACCGCGTGGCCCTCTTGTCGGCTGTCGCCAAAGAATTGAATCTGTGAGCTGCGCGATTGGATCGAAGACGTTTGCGACTTCTTGATGGGCCAAAATTCCTCTTCAGGAAAATGAACCAGAGCGATATTGGCAGCTGGCCAGACGAAACCCATTTCCGCGGATTGCCCCTCCCGAGCAGTTAGGCTTCTACCCCATTATTCTTTCGTGTGACCGCCTCGATGTGTCGGACGAATGGCACTTAGTTTTGTAGAAATGAGATAGCGAAAAAGGCCTCACTCGCCTAGATGTTTCTTGTCAACAGATTCATCAAGGGCAAGGAGGCTTTCAGTGCACCATTCTAAACAAATCAAGCCTGGGTGCCATGCTTACGCGAGCTGCAAACGTTGCTTCAAACTTGCCACCGATAACATGCTCACGCAACGTTAACCACTGCCACATCTATCGCGTAAGCATGTCTGCACTCAGTAGTTGCGTTTTCTCTTAAAAGCGTGAGGCATGGCACCCACTTGCGTTTGTTTCTCACTCGGTCATGTCGAAGAATTGCTCAGGGTCATGCTAATGTGCAACATGGGCATGCCCTGTTACATCAATTTCGAGTCCAAACGGTCATCTTGAATCGTTAACGATGGAACGGAATCTCGATCAATCGACAGAGGCACATCAACACCCGATTCCCACGAGTTCGCACTAGACCAATGAAAGTCGATCGGGCGTGGTACAAGACCGCGACTGACAGGGTTCTGGTGAGTATAAGCAATCTTCTCGTGAATATCTCGCACGGACCTCAGGTTTCTGTCATATCCACCTCCTCTTTGCCAGATGCGATATGCGCGCTTTCCGTTGGGTTGAATGTCTTCAATCGTTGACAAATACTCAGCAGCGTTGCGTTTCAACCAATTGATCGCTCGTTTCGAGGATGACTGCTTCAGTGTCTTCAGGATTGAAGCGATCCTCGTGCCTTCTCGGGGATGCAAAACCAAATGAACATGCTCGGGCATGATGACCCATGCCCAAAGATCAAATGGATTTCTTTCACGCGACAGCGATATTGCGTCTACGACCCTTTTACAACTGCGATCTTTGGTCAAAAGCGGCAATCGCTTGAAAGTCGAAAAAGTCAGGAAATGCGAATCACCGGGTGAGTCATAAATCCTGCGTTTTTTTCGGTAAGTGTCAGGCATGCTCTCATTTTCAGCCTACGGACACGCTCAGGCAAGTCGGGGTGCCATGTTTACGCAATCCAAAATGCTTGTTTTAAGCCTGCCACCCGAAACATGCTCACGCAACTTTAACCACTACCACATCTATCGCGTAAGCATGCCTGCACTCAAAGGTTACACTTTCTCTATAGGGCGTGAAGCATGGCACCCTTAGGAGTGAATCGCTGCCGAACGCCACAGCCCGGGTGCCATGTTTACGCGAGCCACAATGGTTGTTTCAAGCCTGCCAATGGAAACATGCTCACGCAACGTTAACCGCTACCACATCTATCGCGTAAGCATGCCTGCACTCAAAGGTTGCACTTTCTCTATAGGGCGTGAAGCATGGCACCCAGTCACTTTTGTTCGTTGACCCACCGGGCACATCGACCGGGGCGGATTGAATTCCCCCAAGGTTCTTGTCCAGCAACGGCTTAGATTTGGTCGGACGCCAAAAACGAAACGGTCTCGGACACCCGACTTGCTTTTACGGTACCTCAGTCAGCTCAAAGCAACCGACTTTCTTACCGCCGCGCACATACAACCTACCGTCGGCGATAATCGGCGCTGCCCAACAATTCGGTTCCAAGGAAAACTCCTTCGTCGCAGTGCGCTCTGTGATTAAGCGAAATTCTTCGGGCGTGGCTGCAACCAGTGCTACCCGTCCGCGCTCTCCCAGTACGATCAAATCGTCGCCAGAGAGCGTTACCGAGCATCTTCCGAATCCTCGCTGTATCCATTTAACCTCGCCTGTCGCCAGTTCCACGCATCGCAGGTCGGCGCCGGATGAGTGACGACCGCTGCATCCGTATAAATAACCCTTGTGTAGAACCGGTGTGCCCCAGTGGGCGGCAAGAGATTTCTTCCGCCGCCCCCGATCAGACCAAACGACGTTGCATTGATCGTCTTGAACTTCCACCAATACCGATCCAAGTTCATAACACTCCGACAATAAAAATCGATTGCCACTAACCACTGGAGTCATCGCATTGACGCTCTCCAATTTTTTGGCTCGCCATGGGAATCTGAATTTCACGCGTCCATCATCCGGATCGATCCCAAGTGCTGCTCCACGGCACCATGCCAGCAGAGTTTTGTCTGGATTCGTTTTAAGCCACGTCAGCGATGAGTAACTGGCCAAGTCGTTGCCGGTTTTATATTCGACCTCGCCGGTTAATTTATCAAACGCCACGATTGCAGACCCGTTGGGTTTGATTCGATCCAGTTGCCCCGGCGGCACTTGGGCTGATTCTTCGTGGCTACCACCGACCATAACGATGATTTTGTCGTCATGAATGACGGGATTACTGGCGACGCCAAAAAAGTTTTGAATCACCCCGAACCTTTTGGCCGTATTCACGCTCCACTTCACATCACCGTCGTCTGTGGTAAGGCACGTCAATTCCCCTTCCACGCCGAAGAGATAAATGTGGTCTCTATCGACCAGTGGACTTGCACGAGGTCCCGAGTCGTAGCCGTAGAGATCGCGATAGGACGACGGATATTCATATTTCCAAACCAACGCACCCGTTTGGGCGTCGAAGCTCCTCAGCCGCGCCGCATTCTCAGATTTGTCAAAGTGGTAGTATCGCTGGCCCGATACAACGCCGATCGCATAGCCCTCTCCCACGTCGGCTTGCCACAAAAGCGGCAGCCCGTCTTCACTCCAATCCCTGCGGATCTTTTGGGGCAGGGCAGGGGATTGCGAAATTCCGTTGATTTGGCTGCCAAGGAAACGGGGCCACTCATTCACGGTGTCCCTTTTTTCCGATACGATCGAAGAGTCGTCTTTGGATGCTGTGGGACCTTGCGGGAAGACATAGCCCAACACAGGCGTTGTCAAAATGCCAAGACAAAGCATCTGAAGTAGGACAGCCGCCAGAAACGCATTCGCTTTTTTCATTCCATCCACCGATTAGAAACACTTCTGAATTGCTCGCGCACTAGACGGCATCGCGATGCCTATCGCTACGCCAATAGTTCACGACTCGGAGAGTCGTGCTACGTAAAACGACTCTCCGAGTCGTTGAATGGGCCTTACGCAACACTCGTTTTTCAAACAACCCTCAAGACACGCCATGTTAGTGATTAACTCGACAATCAGTATACCGATGAGCGACTTTGACATCAGCTACGCGCGATCGCCGGGGCCCGGTGGGCAGAACGTCAATAAGGTGAACTCGAAAGTCATTCTGCGTTGGGATGTCACAACAACTAAGCACTTGCCTGAGCACGTGCGCAAACGCTTCCTCGTTCAGTGGGCCTCGCGCGTGACTAAATCGGGACACGTCATCATCCACAGCCACCGCTATCGAGATCAGCCTCGAAACTATGCCGACTGCCTGAATAAAATCCGTGAGATGATTCGAGTGGCGACTATCGTGCCTAAGAAACGCAAGCCAACCAAGCCCTCGGCGGGCTCTAACAGGCGGCGACTGGAGCGAAAAAAACAAAACTCGCAGCGCAAGCAAAACCGGCGGGCGGTGCGAGATGATTGATCCAGCGAAAGTGTCCTAACCGAAAAAACCGGGCCAATAGTGATAGCCTTTAAAGATGGCGAGCCTGAGGGCAAGTTTGAAAGGGAAACGCCGCTTTAGCCGGATTTTACGCCGATGGATTTTCGCCTAAATCACTTCTGCATGATTGGCTTGTAAGGAAACGCCCGGATGTTGCCGATTTAAAATTTTGGCCCCTTGCCAACTTACGCCAGACCTATATCGTTTTTGATTATGAAGCCTGAAAAACCACAGAATATCGACGAGATTCTCAATCAGTGGCCGTTTGACCCAATGAATGTCAACGTCCGCATGTTGAAACTTCGGCAACGTACCATCCTGCAAATGCGGATCGACATGGGTATCCTGCAGATGGAAACGGAGGGTCGTCCCGACGGATACAACCCTTACGGTGCTGACACCTACTACGAGTTTCTGAAGAAGCAATCATCCAAACTCGGTGAAGAAGAGTTCGAATTAGATGAAGAGCACTGTTTGGAAATTGATCGAGAGTTCGTTCAGTTTTACCACCGGAGGGTGTGTTGGTTGCAATTAAAGGAGTTCAATAAAGCTGTAGCAGACGCAGACCATACCTTGGGGCTGATGGACTTTTGCAAACAGCACTCTCCAGACGAGGAGTGGACTTTTTCGCACGAGCGTTATCGTCCGTTTGTGTTGTACCACCGTACTCAGGCCTCTGCATTGGCCTATCTACCGGACGAAGAAGGTGCTGTCGATCCAACCGCTGATCCAGAAAAAGCAATTGAGCAAATCAGCCGTGGCTTGGAAAAGATGCGGGACCTATTTGTCGAACACGAAGCC
Organism: uncultured Pirellulaceae bacterium; assembly: GCA_938036435.1. Lineage (GTDB taxonomy): Bacteria > Planctomycetota > Planctomycetia > Pirellulales > Pirellulaceae > Mariniblastus. The sequence continues at coordinate 20,021 of CALHPU010000166.1, forward strand.
GAAGAACAGTTCGAGCAAGACGAACTGGTCATAAGACTGAACGAGTTTCGAGAGAGCATCCGAGAAAATTATGGTGTTGGAATGACGCTTCAAGAGCGCATCGACAAAGCCATCGAAGACGAAAACTACGAAGAAGCGGCTAAGTTACGTGACGAATTCGATCAACGCAACCAAGGGGCTTAGATTCGGCTGCCCCAACGCCCAACTAGTCCTTCGTCCAGATTTGGAATTAGGATTTGGATGAAAACGAAAGGGCCCGAGCCCTCGGATCCCCACCGTCCCACCGTTAATCAATTGCTATTTTAATCAATTGCTATTTTAACCGGACGGCTTGCGCCGTTACGCTTGAAGAGCGAACAGGCAACCCGAAAATTGAATCGGGATGAAGCGCTAGTTCTTATAGATTCGTGAATCCGTTGCGATTGAAGATTCTCTCCGACGAGGCGGTGAGAGATGACGTAGGCTGGCGAATCGCTTGAACGCAGCTAGACGTTGAAGGTAGTCGATACAATGGTTGATCGATCCAAAGGTCTCAAATTCTACCGAACAGTTCGCCCCGGCGGTCCCAAGTGCCTCCAGCCAAATCGAGAGATCCACATTGCCAAATCCAGGCAGACGGCGGTGCGTACACGTCTGACTCATCCGATCGGCAATCTGGATCAGAAAAACTTTGTCAGCGGCTGCCTGAATCTTCGGCACCAACGGTAGGCTAAATCCGCAATGGAAAAGGTCAACTACCAATCCAAGATTGGGCGAATCGTAGGCTCTCACCAAATCTAGAGACGGTGTGATCTGGTTGAAGATTGACCAAGGCTGACTATCAACGTTCGACATGGGCTCTAACGCCAGTCGCACTCCGTAATCTTCAGCGATCGGCAACAGCGAATCGATGGCGTGTTCGAAAATTCGAGACGCATGTCGGTCAGTGTGGCCATTTTTGCCGCCAGAATGGAGAACTAAACAGTCCGCGCTCACTGCGCCGGCAAGCTCAATCGCTTCTTTTGCGTCCTCAACGGAATCAATAAATGATCGCCCGTCGCTACCGGTGAACCCACCGGCCCAGTTAACACTTGAAACGCTCATCTTCATTTCAAACAGCAAATCTACGGCCGCATCGATTCCCAAGTCACTGACCTTGTCACGGCTGATGCCGATTTTATTAATGCCATGGGCAGCGTACTTGACGACGTCCTCTTGAAAATTCCAGCGAAGAGTTGAGAACTCGTTGACCGCAATATCCCTCAGCATAATCTCTCCCGGACGCAATCTGGCTGTTTTCTATGTGTGAGTTGCTACTGAATTATACGCGAATCATCACGTCCACGAGTAATTCCCACGCAACCTTAGGATTCAGTATCACCCTATTTGCAATGCGTGTAAACATGAGTCTCGACAAATTTTGATTTCAACATTTTTCCAATTTTGGAGCGGACGTTTTTCGCCTGTAGAAGCGCGACAAAGTGGCACGATAGATGCACGCAAGTACCCTCTTACACCGGTCGCCTCAAAGGTGTCCCGAAATCAATCTTGCTTATCGCAAATTTTCATCAAACGCTCTAACCCTCTCTTTGAACAGTGACTTAGCCAAAGATACCGACTGGCTATTCTCCGAGAATCGATAAGCAAGACTTCGAGTTCTCTTGTGGGAAAGATAGACGATCTGGCAACACGCTACACTTTCTACTTACGAAAGGAAAAATGAAGGTAGTGTTGAAGCCTCTCTACAACGCCAAGTCCCCACCACCAAGAGATCTGGCCCGCAATGTTCGTTCAAGCGATCTTAAAAATCGCTTGACGGCAGATCTTAAACCGATGCAAATACAATAGTGGTGCCTCAATGCTAAATGTCTCGGCTGCCGACATTTAAGAACCAGTGCTCTTGTCGCCACCAATGCTGCAAGCGTTGGATGACAGCAACGGCCGAGGCTCTTTCGGAACGGGCCAGCACGTGCTTGCACGGCAGAGTTAAATCAAATGGATGCATCGATTCTCTATAGAAAACTGAACGACACTGCATTAAAATCTCAGGCTCGCCAAACTCATTGAAGAATATGAAAATTGATTCACTACTTGCGGCCAATAGAAATTCACTTAAGTAAGTAAAAAGCACTTAAAGGAAACTCAAAAAAACTCTTCATCAAGATCTGCAGCCCTGCTAGGCAACCGTCTTTTTCACAACAGCCACCTCAAGAACGCTTGAACTGGAGTCAACCATGGGCCAGCTGAAACAAATCCGCCCTGAGGATCATCAGGATTTGGATCTACAAAACAGGGTATCGCTTTATTTAGAACGTCAGCACTTTCCTTCGTTCAAAAAACTCAGCATCGAAGCTGAGAGTGGCCGCGTTACGATCATGGGAACTGTTTGCTCGTTTTACGAACGTCAGGTTGCGGTCAATTCTTGCCAACAGGTAGCGGGCGTTCTGAAATTAATTGATCAGATTGTGGTTGATGAATTGTTTCAAAAGCAATCTGAGCCTTCCTCGCGCTCAACCGCTTAAGTTGCATCGAATCCCTCGCAACAGCAAGTTTCACTTCTTGAATTGCTTTGGCTTGCTTGGCTGATCGTCAGTCATAATCACAACGAAGCTGAAGTTCGATTGTGCTCTCCGCGTCGATGCTTGAAGGCCTTGGAGGAAAATCTCCAGCGACGTAAAAACCGCAAGCATTGCCTGACAACTGCCCAAACAACAACGTACTCCAAAGATATGCGATTTATCGGCGAGGCAAGGATCTTGGGCATGTTAAATTTCATTCTTAATTTGGCCGATCAGACTTACCCGACCGAGTAAAGCCGAAGGGCTCGGACGCGCGAAACGCAGATCTCGATAACTGCATTGAAAAGAAACCGATCGCCACAGCTGAAACTTTGATCCAACCTTTATCGGCAGAATACCGACACCTCTGCCGTCAAACAGTTTTTGCTTGAGCGTTAAGCTTGTCCGTTGAACAAATCAATTCGGATAACAAAGAACGAAAGTTAAGGCGTCGGCAGTGTTGATCAAACGTCAGTTTTAGAACAAGAGTAGAGTTTGAGGATCCCTGAAACCACCACGTCGCACGGGGGGGCTTTTAGCGAATTTCTGGCCAATGTGATTTGGCTGCCCTGAGTGATGATCGCATTTTTTGGGCAAGTTCGATCTGAGAATCAATCGAATGAGAGATAGAATCAAGCTCCATTTTGATATTTGTCTGAAGCGGTTGAACCTGATTCTTATAGAATTGGTCGACCTCGTCTCTAGTCGCGACTTGACCCTCGTTGACTCTTCCTTGGTTAATCTGTGCCATTGCGTTAGCAAATGCCTCGCCAAGATTGCTTTCAAACTTTAAGTGTGGTTGATCCAAAGTGCCTCCAAAGACAGCATTGGATTCGAACTGTCGCAGCGTCGAAAGTGATTGATTCAATCGCAGAGCCACTTCTCTTCCTCCTGCGACGTCATGCAGTCGTTCGACAACCAGCGCGACGTCTGAAAAATCCAACCGCATGTTCCCCGACACTGATTGACCATCAATCTTCAGATGAATCGCACCATGGGTGGTAGTCCGTGCCCCGGTCGTGACCAACATTTCACTTTCTGTTCCCAAGCTCTGCGGGCCAAGAGGAAACGCAGGAAAATCAATCGTCACCGAATCGGAACAGACACCAGCTCTTCGGTCGATACTTCCCTGTAGGACAAAATGGTGGTCACCTTGAGCACGCAACTTAAATGTCGTGGGCCGGTCACTTGTTTCCGGCTGATCGGTAATGTCGAAAGCCTCTCCAGCAAAATTGACGTGTCGTTGATTGAACCGTCCAGCACCATCGAACGTGAGTTTCTTGATTAATGTTGGTCGGTTGCGTGGGGCGCCGGGAATCTCCACCAACTCACCACGAACGCGCGAGTCGCCGGATTCCGTTTCGCCGACACTTGGCATGCCTTGCGAACAGACGGGGATGTTAGAGCGCACTCCAACAAACCAGCTCATGGCCTCATTCGCAATTCTCTGATGAAGGTCCACTAGCAATAGTTGAGAGAGGGTTTCCGAGGAGACCTTTAGCTCATTGGACTGCGGCTGGTCTTGGTGTTCAGATTCGCTTTGATAGACCGCCTCAAGGCGGGCGATGTCGGCGACCGCTTGACGCTCAAGAAGTTCCTGCTGACGCTGCAACAACTCGAGCGTCTCGATTATTTTGTCCAACTCGCTTTCTTGAGGCTCGTTGTCAGTATGCCCGCGCAGCGGATTGGGCGGTCCGCCAATGCCGTTGCGTTGAATTTCTTCTTCCGATGGCAATCCCCCTGTCAGTTTCGCAAACGACGAAGAGACAACTTTCAGCTGACCATTTTGTTGCTGGAAATCTCTATTCCATTTTTTGTTGGTATCCGACGCGAGGCGGTACAAATGATTGGTTTCCAGTTTTTCGGGTTCAGCGACCACAGGCGAGATGGCGTTCTTGAACTGATCAAGCCATGCCATCCGGATTTCTTCGGGGTTGGCCGAAAACCTTCCGGTCGGCAAAGCGATAGATGCAATCGCGTCAGTGTCAGCCTCCGCCGAAGGCTGCTGACCATAAGCGAAGTTGTTAATCGCTGAAGTGCGTGGCACTCCCAATCGCACCTGGTTTGCGCGAGCATTCTCGATCACCAGCTGCCGGTTGGATACGGCGGAAAGATCAATTTCAAAAAACGCTAAATCGGCTTGAAAAACATTCGTCAGAGGGCGCGCAGGATCGACCAACGCCAGATCGTTCACAAACACTTTCCCATTGGACGCGCGTGTGCGAAATCGCCCAATTTCAACATCCATTCCGGTTGAACTCTCAAGGTGAGCCGTCACAAGGCGCTCGGCAATCGTATCACCGGCGATCGATGCGGCAATAAATGCCAGCCCCAATAGAATGAGTCTCGGAATCAAATAGGCCAAACGGTACATCAGCTTAAAATCTAGTGAACAAATTGCTTACGGAAAATCATTGTTTAGGAACTCATCACCGTTGGATGGTTCGCAACCCCAGCAGAAACTCCAAATATGCGGTTCCAAGTTGGCCGGAGCGTCAAAACGAACGCCTTGCAAATAAAGTAGCCGGGCAGCGAAGCGATCAGCCACGCAACCACACTTCCCGTTACAACCGTATTGTCCAATTGCAACCAAATGAAAGTTTCTGATTGTGCCATCGATTGCCAGAACTCTTGAAGCGCGGGATCAATCAAAACGGAGTAACCGACCTGATGGAACCATGGATCCAGCAGCGGTCCCGCGAAACTGAAAATAACGATGGTGACAGCCAACGCCACTAGGTTCAACGGCAACAGCATGGCGATTATGCCAATCACCCACGGCAGCAACGAGAATTTTGGAATTACGCCGACGAGAATCCCCATCATGATCGCCAACGCGATGCTGCTCGGGGAGTTGAGCGGTTGGAAAGCCCGCCGCAACAAGCCGTTTCTGTTTTGATTGTTGTTAAACAAGGTTTAGTCATCTGTTCGGGTTGATGTCTGAGGCCCGATAAATGTTCGGGTCGGCAACTGACTCAATGAGGCTAACTCAATGAAGCGGAACTCACTTCGCGCCTCGCTAGAATACGCAAGACTCGTCCTGAGCATTAAGTCGCCATAGGTGCTTTTAGAAGATGGGCAAAGTGCTGTCGATGGAGGTTTGGCATTTCGTTGAGTTGCTGTCATGACTTTTGGACCGCCTCCCATGCTTCATCAGAAAGGGGCCGCTCGAACAGCACACATAATGTTCGTAAATTCCCTCACAATCGTTACCCTGTAGCTAAAAAACTTTTGCAACTCGTCGCGCACTCAAGCTTCCGTCGCGGCGCGAACACTGATAACATGATGCGAAGTTTTCTCAGACTGGAACCCCCCAGTTTAACACCCAATCGAACAGCAAATTTAAGGAACAACAAATGTCGGCTCCTCAGGAAGTTTACGCGGACACCATGGGCGAAATCACTTTATCCGGTGGAATGGTAAGGATTGAACTGGTTTCTCTGGCTGGTGGGAAGTCAAAAGAAGGCGAGGCGCCCAAATTTGAACCTCGTATGCGCGTTGTCATGTCGCCCGATGGATTCCTTCGCAGCTTCAGCGCAATGGAGAATCTTGTCAAACAATTGGTCGATGCTGGACTGGTGAAGCAAAAAGGCGACAAGTCTAAAGGGGATGTTGCGGCTACAGATTCAGCCAAATCGCCAAATTTCTAGCGCACTTTGAGGATGTTGGAATATAATCGGGCTAGTCGTCTGCTGGAGGGCCGCGCAACCGCGGAACATCGGCAGATGATTGCTTTCACCTAATTCTGGTCCCGACTATTCAAGATCCTATGAACAGACCTCCTCAAGTTGAAGCGTTAAAAACTAATCTTGCTGAAGGCCAATTATTTCCGTTGGCCGACATGTTTACTGTCTTTGATCCGGACAACAACGACGAGATCACAGCATATCGACTTTCCGAACAAGGTCCGCTTGCTGGACAGTTCGTGATCACCGGTCCGGCCAACACGCGCTTGCTCGGACTTGTGGATGATCTTCAGAACGGGCTCACGATCGAGATCACAGCCGACGAGCTAGGCAGCTTTTCATATCAGGCGGCCACATTTACGGCGTCTGAAACATTTACTATCTCCGCCTCTGATGGCGACGTCTTTAGCTTACCGTCTACGAACTTTGTCTCTACCGGTAACACGCCGCCAAACATCAATGCGGTTCCCTCTACCACGGGTATCGGGGCTCCGATCTTGTTTGAGACGATGTTCACCGGTGAGGACATCGAGACAGAAATCCAGACCTTTCAAGTGCGCGACAATGGCCGAAACATTGTCAACGGCACAGACGTCAGCGGGTTCTTCCAACTGGACGGAGTTCGTCTGGCCCCCAACGTTTTCCATGAAGTCCGTGGAGACGAATTAAGTCGATTCCGATACGTGGGCGGAACTGTTCAAGGCGTTGAAACGTTTACCATCCAAGCCAGCGACGGCGTTTTCAGCAGCGGCCGGACGACCCAATCGGTCGCCACCGGCAACAGCCGACCTACGATCGCCACGGTAGGCTCTCTTCGAGTTCCAGCAAATCAAAGGATCGCTGCGAGCTCACTTTTCCAAATTGCAGACGCCGACGGAGACCCTGGAGTTCGTTATTTTGTCGCTGACCAAAATGCTACGCCCGGCAGTGGCTTCTGGGAATTGAATGGAGTTCGCCAACCTGCAGACCAAGTCTTTCGAGTGGAAGGGGCAGACCTCAACACGCTGTTCTTCGTAGGTGCCGACGCGGGACGCGCAACAGATAGTGTGCGCGTGCAAGTCTTCGACGGATTCACTTTCAGCGAGCCTGAAGTTTTTCAAGTTGTCACTAGCGCCAAACCAGTGGTTACACCGGCAAACACAAGCGTTCCTGTGGGCACGTCCGTTCAAGCATCTGAGTTATTTAATGTTACCGATGCCGACGGAGATGCACCGCAAGTTTACTTCTTTGTTGACCGCAACACCAATGCCGACGGCGGCAGCTTCTTTCTCAATGGCGTCCAACAGACTCCGGGGCGGTTTTTCCGAATCACGGCCGATCAACTCGATGGGCTTGTCTATCGTTCATCGAACACTTCGCAAACCGAGCAAATTGGTATTCAAGTCATCGATGGTGCCGACAAAAGCGATGTGACGAATATTACTGTTGGTTCTACCAGTCCCCCTTCGGTCACCGGGACGACCGGTACCGTTCGTCCGTTCGCATTTATTGATGTGGCGCCGCTGGTCAATTTCTCTGACCCCGATGGTGGCCCGGCAGTCCGCTATCGAATTGAAGACGTGTTCGCGGCGGGCAACACCGGCCAGTTTGAACTTGATGGCAATCGTTTTCCACAATCAACCGCGTTTGAAGTCACCGCAGCCCAATTTGAGCGACTTCAATACCGTGGCGGAACTTTTGGCCCCTTCACCGAGCCAATTCGAATCTCAGCGTTCGATGGAGAACAATTTAGTCCCGTTTCTACGTTTAACATCACGACTGTTCGCAACGCAGAAGCTCCAGTGGTGGTCCCAAGAAACATTAACGCGCGAGTTGGAACTATCATCGATTTTCGGTCGATGTTCACTGTCAGCGATGCTGGTGGCGACGCGATTCGAACGGTCGGTTTCTTCGACACAGGAAGTTTCGACAACAGCGGCTTCTTCACGATCGATGGAGTACAGCA
>CALHPU010000167.1 GCA_938036435.1 uncultured Pirellulaceae bacterium
GCACAACCAAATCTCGGACTGGTGCAAAAGGGTGTTGCGGAGCTGACTTGAAATCAGAAATGATTGACGAGGCCGTTGTTGAGTTCATTCAAGAATTGGCGAAGAAGCCGAAGTTACTAAGAGCGGTGATTGAAGCATCCGCCGAGGCAACGCGTGTCGGTGTGAGTGAGCTTGAAAAAGATTGAGCTAAGTTGTCTAAGGAACTCACGAAGCTGGAAAAAGACTCAATGAGGCTAGCGGATCCTGCGATGAGCGGAATCTCAGCGATAAAGACACGGCTGACAAAGCTCGAAAGTGAACAGCAAAATCTCAAGTCAAAAATCACTGATTTGACTTTGCAGATCCGTGATCGGAGAGACTTGGATATCTCAACGGAGGAGGTGGAAGCCGCCTACAAAGACTTCTCTGGACTTTGGGAAGAACTGGAGTTTGACGAACGCCAGTACGCACTTCGTTTGCTACTGAAGGAGATTACGCTGACCTTCAAGAAGAAGGAAAAGGAAGGCGAAATAAAGATAGAGGCTTGGGGCCGAAACGCCAAACCTCTGCAAATTTGCTTGGAAAAACGCAAATCTAAAAAGTTGCGTAACCAAGACGTTAGGCACCCCCGGCAAGATTCGAACCTGCGACCTACTGATTAGAAGTCAGTTGCTCTATCCAGCTGAGCTACGGGGGCGGATGTTGTTGAAGCGTGGAGCAGACAGGTCTGCTTCCAACCTATGACAACGACAAGATTCTAACGGTTCGCGACAAAAACTGAAGGCGGCTTTTTTCAGGCCGCCCTTCCCAGCTTTACCTTTAGTAGGCGTTTTGCCGAGAGAAAACCACGGTAAAGGTCTTCAGGATGATTTTGATGTCCAGCCAAATCGACCATTCGCGAATGTACTGGTGATCGAAGAAGACACGCTTCTCCATTTTGTCCAGCGTTTCGGTCTCGCCGCGGCAACCGTTGACTTGAGCCAAGCCTGTCATGCCGGGTTTCACCTTGTGACGCAACATGTAACCATCGATCTGCGTTCGATAGAACTCGTTGTGGGCGTTGGCGTGAGGTCGTGGGCCGACCAGTGACATTCTTCCAGCCAGTACATTAAAGATCTGAGGCAGTTCGTCCAAAGAACTCTTTCGTAGAAATCCCCCAATCGGAGTCAATCGACTGTCGTTCTTTTTTGCTTGTGTCACCTTCGCTCCGTTCTCGCAAACTTTCATGCTGCGGAACTTCCAAACGTCGATTTCACGTCCATCAAGTCCGTAACGTTTTTGCTTGAATAGTATCGGGCCCTTAGAGGTTAGTTTGACGCCAAGGGCGATCATCGCCATGGGAATTGCGGTTACCAACAAAGCAGCGGTCGCAATGCCGAGATCTAGAATGCGCTTCACGATGCCATCGACACCAAACAACGGATTCTCAAAAACACTGACGACGGGCACGCCTTCGATGTCTGACCAACGTGAATTGAGCAACTGGAATACGAATAAATCGGGAACAATGTAAACCGACGCGGTCGTGTCCGCCAACTCTTGGATGACCGATCGAATTCGCGCTTCGGCTCGCATCGGCAGTGTGATGAAAACGACTTGAACCTCACCTGCTTTAGCGGCCACGACGAGGTCTTCGATCTTGCCCAACTGCTTTTCAACATCGTCCGGTAACTCTGTGGTTCTTTCTTCGGGGCGATCATCATAGTAGCCCAGTAGTTTCAAGCCCAACGACGGTGTTTTTTTAACGTTGCGGGCAAGCTGAATCCCCAAATCATTGCAGCCAACGATTGCAAACGAACGTACGTTGTACCCCTTCTCAATCATCATCCGTGAGTACCAGCGATAAAGCACCCGTACCGAGAGTGCAAAAATAGGCGTTATGAACAACCAAATGCTTAACGCGGGGGTGGAGAGTTCGGTTGAATAAACCGTGAACAATCCCAGCGCTTTGAGCAATACAAGGGTCGTTCCCCAAGACATCAGCAACGTAAACAATTCACGAGTGAACGCGATGCCGTTCCATTTTCGATACACACCAAACAATTCGGCCAAAATATTAAACGTACCAATCGCCAACAGCGCGACGACAATAGTCGACTTACTGTTGAATTCAGGCAATTGATTGACAATTAACAACAGCCCCATGGCGATTGCGATCGCATCGGCCAGTTTGAGCAAAGTCATTGAAAAATCTACAGTGGGACGTACTTGAGCTGGTGATTTATTCATGGTGAAACGGAGGAGTCTTCAACAGGGGGGAATGAGTGCCCTAGCTGCCGTAATCTGGCTGACGCAAAGGACTCGAAAGAGTAGATTGCGATGTTGAAGGAGGCCTCAGATTGCTCCGATTCGTAAACAACAATCTGTAAAGGGGTGCATGTTGTACAGATTGTGCGATTGAAGCAGGTCGTGACGATTGTTGTGGAGCGCTACTGCTGCGCGTGCATGTCAGTTTGCGGTAGAGGACCGAACCTACCTATTTTTCGCTCAACGCGACGGCCAAGCGGACGGCCGAAAAAAGACTGGCCGGATCAGCGATACCCTGCCAAGCGATGTCGTTGGCGGTGCCATGATCAACACTAGTCCGGACCATCGGCAGGCCCAACGTTACGTTGACGCCACTGTCGAAGTTAAACGCTTTGAAAGGAATCAAACCCTGATCATGGTACATGCAAATGTAGACGTCAGTGGCAGCGCGTTTTTTGGGAAGGAATCCCGTATCCGGTGGCAACGGTCCGGTGGTGGCAATTCCACGTTCGCGGGCGGCCTGCATCGCGGGAACAATGAGTTTTTCCTCTTCCTGATTGCCGAACAGCCCGTGTTCCCCAGCGTGAGGGTTAAGCCCTAGCACGGCGATTTCAGGAGTACGTTGCTCGATACGTCTAATGGCATCGTGCGACAGTTCGATGACTTCGACGATTCGTGCTTGCGTTAATTCATCAGGCACCGAAGTATAGCCAACATGAGTCGTCACTAGTGAGCAACTGAAATCGGGCGCGTACATCATCATGCAAAAGCGCTCGCACTGGCAGCGATCGGCAAACAGTTCAGTATGCCCCGGAAACGAAATGCCAGCGGCGTCCCAAGCCTCTTTGTTGATTGGACCGGTAACGACAGCATCGACATGGCCGGCCTGCGCCGCTGCAATGGCGGCTTCAATGAAATCGAAACTGCCCTGCCCTGTGTTGGCGTCCATTTGCCCCGGCTGGACCGATTCCGCATCGAGAGAACGGACATGTGCGACCGCCGGTCGGTTGACTTCTTCAAGCTCCTCCAAAGACAATTGGTCGATCGCACCCGTTTCGATCATTTGGAAATCAGTGGCCAGTCCGGTTGCCGCGCCAACTCGCGCTAAAAGATCTCGATCACCAAAGACAATCGGCGTACAAGTCGATTGGATCTCTGCTTTGGCGAGAAGTCGAAGACACAGTTCAGGGCCGACGCCAGCAGGGTCGCCCATCGTGATTGCGATGCGAGGTTTGGACAAAGGTGTTTCTTAATGATTGGTTTTTCGATACAAAGGCAGCAGACGGTGTCGTACCTCTAAAGACATCAAGTTCATCGTCGTCACGTACAAACGGCCACCGTAGGCTCCCCAGCGATCAGGGACAGGTTCATACGGGTGCCAGCTGCCCGCTTGATCTCCTTTTCGCTCTTGGGTGTTGATCAGCATTGGCCGGAGGGTGTTGTTCCAGCGAGTCCATTGTTCACCACCGACATGTTTTAGCACCTGAGTCGCGTAGTACCAATAATAGGTGTCACGTGTTTTGCGCGTGGTCATATTTGGTAGCTGCTGCATCAAAAGATAGTTGGTCCCTTCGAAAAGACGCGGATCATTTCGGTCCCAACCACTATAAATACGCATTAACAGCCCTACCGAAGTCATCGATGGCGATGACTTGACCCCCTGTACACGCGAGACGCCGCGCGAGTTAATGGCATAGGGATTGTATCGAAACGTTGAAGGGTTGTTGGGATCGGCAGCGATATCCAGCCATTGCGTCAGCCGCCGCTTCATTGCCGCATCAACCCGTAAGTCCGCTAATTGCGCACTTTGAACGGCCATCATCATCCAACCGGAGACCGAAGTATCGGTGGACTGTTTTTTCGCCGAGGGGAAATATCGCCAGCCGCCTTTTGACGAATGCTGGGTCTTCGCCAGATAGTCGATTGCTTTTTGTGCTGGACCTTTAAGTGCTGGATCCTGCGTCATCCCGTACGCTTCGGTTAGAGCCAGCGTGGCGATGCCATGACTGTACATGCGGCAGGCCTGATCAGACCGTTGGTCGCTCTCCAAATACAATCCACCATCGGGTGCTTGGTGTTTCACTAGCCAATCGATCGCCTGCTTCATCTGACTGGCGTATCGATATTGGCGATGGTTGTACCCGCCACCTTGAAGCGCCAGCAGCACTAGTCCTGTCGCGGCGGTATCACTATTGAGCTGTCGTTTCGACAGCGGGTGGCCCGGATCGTAGCCCCCGAGAGCCCAACTGCCATCGGGTTTTTGGTTTCGGGCAAGAAACTCGAGCCCTAAATGTATGGCAGCCTCCGTTGATGGTTCGACGATGTCTCTGATAGCCGAAGGACTGCGTTGACGAAAGGCATCTTTGGCCAGCACGACGTCTGGAGAGACGGCCAACATACCGCCAAAGTCGCGCCGCTCGAAATGTTGTTCAACCACGGGCTGAACCTGCAGACTGGTTTGGGAGGCCAGAGTTGAATCCGATCCAGTCCGTAGATCTGGACGTATGCCCAACCCCGCCCGGCCCGCATCGGCTTCTACTTCCAGTCTGAAATCGGCTGGTTGGACAAGATGGTCAGTCCGCACGTTTTCAAGTAATGCGATTTCTTTGGCCAAAGCGTCGGCCGATTCTTCTGCGAACGATTCAGTTGCGGCGTCAGCCGCCGAAGAGGCCATATTAGACAGACTGCTGATGTCTGGCGTGACCTTTAAAGTCGATTCGTCACGTTGTGGAGTCGCTTGGATTAGATCTGCCAGATAATCGTTTTCTTTTGGCTTGACCCGGTCCTTTGACGTGGACAAACTTGGTTGAATCAATGGCAGAGCAGCGGTGGCGGTCATCATCAATTTTGTTGTGGCGGTCCCAAACGCGGACGAAGGTGCATTGGTCCTTCTGGCGATCTTTCCCATCAACGAGTCAGATAGCGCTTTGGCGTTGCCAGTATCCGTCTCATCAAGAGCAGGTTGATTCTTTTGGGAATCAGTAAAAACGGGTTCGGCTCGGCTATCGGAGAGAGACGCTTGCGCGATGCTGGTCCTGCGATTTCCTGTCGCCAGTTTCTCCAATTCATCCTCTAGTAGTTTTTCTATCAATCGCGAGATCGGATCACCGGCAAGCGTCCGGTCGCTGCGTTGATCGCTTAAGAGTCTGGCGAATGGGTTTTCACCGCTATCGGATTTCGCACCGTTGATGATGGTGGAAACAAAATCCATCGTGTCCGATGCTTCTCCTCCACGATGTGTTTCCATTTTTGCCAGTTCATCGGGACGCAGTTCGTCCGAACGAGTGGGTTGAGAATCGCTCGCGGCTGTTGAAGCGGTTTCAATCGTTACCGAGGCCATCAGTGACGGAAGGACGTCTGCAGTTTCCGAAGATCGTTTGGTCAATTCGGTTTTTATTGGTCCGAAATCTGGCATGCCGCCTCCAGATCGTCGTTTGGAAGCTTGGTCAATCGTAACTTTGGTCTTCCCGAGGTCCGCCGAAGCCTCGCCTTTTGCTGCAGCAATTTTATCGCGGTTGATTGCCAATGCCGAATCGACTCGCGCGGCGGCCGCTTCCAGCGATTGTTCGTTCGGTTTTCGCGCCCCAGAGAGCAAGGTCCATTTGGTCGTGTCAGCGCGAAGGCTGCTGGTGGGTTGCACCGAACGCGCGACGGTGCGGGCTTGATTGGTTCTCTGGCTGGTCGCCGTTAACTGTTCTAGATTAGGCAAGTTGAACTCGCGCTCTCTTTTTGCTGAATCAGAAGCGCGCGACAGTGGTGTTGCAACGCCGCCGGTTGCATCGGAAACGTTATTGGATGTGCCTATTCCAGAAGTGCCTTTGATGCTGCGGGAGAGTGCAGTAGGTTTCGGGTTGAGCGTTTTGGCTTTTGATCTTGATCCGGGGCGTCGGGAAGGAGAATCCATTGCCCTGACTGTTACGTCGATTAAGCTTGGGCTGGTGGATCGTTTGGGATTTACGGAGGTAGCATCTGGCCTGGAAATAGTAGGCGTCAAAACTTTCGTCTCTCTGCGGACAGATCGCGCCAATTCGGAGGTGGAGCTGCGTTTTCGTTCTACGGAATCGATCGGTGCAATGCTGGTGATATCCGATTGTTGCGGTCGCCGGGTGATTTTTTCGGCTGCCGCAGAGAGTTCCGATTGACGAGCGTTTGGTTGTTTGGCAGTTTGTGAAGTCGTCAATCGTTTAGCGCTCGTTGGCAGAGGTACGATATCACGCAGACGTTTTTTGATCGCTGTTGGGCGCCGCGCGGCAGCAGCCAGATCTGTCTGTTTGGCAATCGCCGTCGGTAAGGGAGACGCTTGGACTTGCTGATCCGACGGTGCTTTATTCTTCGGCGCTTGTCGGGCCGTGACGCCGGACGCTTCGATCAACGCAGTTGATTCATGGTGATTGCCCTGAACAGCCTCGCTAATGGCAACCGACTTGTTCTGTCGATTTGTTCGCACAGGATTGTTCTGCGAAGTCGCACTGATGATCGATTGTTTTAGCTCAGACATGGACTCGAAGAACCGAGGTACTGACTCTCGTGTGCGGTCTTGCCTTACCAATTGTGGCTTGCGGGCATGCCTAGAGTCTACCGTGGGAAGTACTTGGGGTTTCACATCGGTTTGCGTTGTCTCTTTCTTCGTCACCTTGATATCGGGTTCGGGAATCGGTTGGGAAACTACTTTTTGCCACGGAAAAGGATTGGAGCGACGAGTAACTTCGATCGATCGACTGCGCCGCTGAACGACCTTTTGGATCGGCAGCGGCTCGGGACCTTTGAAAATACTAATGGTCGAAGTGGCGATCAGAATCAACAAGTGAAGGGACAGCGAGGTTAGCGCTGCCAATT
The DNA here is from genome assembly GCA_938036435.1 of uncultured Pirellulaceae bacterium. Lineage (GTDB taxonomy): Bacteria > Planctomycetota > Planctomycetia > Pirellulales > Pirellulaceae > Mariniblastus. The sequence goes on from CALHPU010000167.1 coordinate 7,063, forward strand.
GCAGAGATGTCTTGAGTTTAGAGTCCTCTAGATGCAGAAGCGCAAAGTGAGCCATTGCGGCAAGCACTGGCAGAAGCAATAGCATCGTCCACATCCAAGTGCCGTCCAACAGCGTCGCAATTGCTCCGCCAGCCAAGAAACATAGAACGGTTAGCGCAACCATCACCGGCCAAACCTGTTCTTCAAACGGCCGGTCATCGTAATATTCAAATTCTTTGATGTTGCGTGGGAATCTCATACGTCGTAATCAAAAATTTACGGATCGTCCATCGTGGCGGTGTATTGGAAAATACCAACCTTCTTGCAAATGCTCATCGCTGTCGCGACCGCTTCCCAATTTGATTTTCGGTCGCCGCGAATCACAACAGATTGCGTTAGCGGATTGTTGGCTTGGCTGCGGCGAAGTATCTGTTCCACCTCATCGGTTGTGCGAAACGCTCCATCAACAAAAAAGCGTCCTTCGGCATCGATGTTGATCACCAGTTCGGTAGGCTCGAGTGTTGCAGGCAGCGCCTCGCTTACACTGGGCAAATTCAAATCCAACTCCCGCTCTTCTTCGGAAAAACGAGACGACACCAAGAAAAAGATCAGCAACAAAAACACAACATCGATCAGCGGCGTAACGCTTAGCGATCCAATGGCAGAAGAACGTTTTAATTGAACAGCCATATCTCATTTAGACTTTGTTGGGTTAGCAAAAGTTTCTGGAACGGGAGGCTTCAGTGATTGCGAATAGGTTTTTGTTGGTTCTGCCACGTTAGCTTGCACAGGCTTCTGCGTCACAGTTTCTCGGGGCTGCAGTCCTTCAGCAGTGAATCGGACTTGTCCTTCGTATTTTTCAAATAGAGGAAGCAGGTGATACGCCATTTCTTCGATCTCGTTGATCAACCGCACGATTCGAGTCTCGTAGTAATGCGAAAGTATGGCCGCGGGAATTGCAATCAATAGACCTGCCATCGTCGTGACCAGTGCGGTGTAGATTCCTTGAGCCAATGCTTCAGCTCGATTTTGGCCGACCACCAGTTGCGTTGTATCGTAAAATGCTTGCGTGATACCCCATACCGTTCCCAAAAGGCCGATCAGTGGTGCGATTGCGGCTGCCAAAGCTAACCATGATGTCACGTTGGACAATCGAGTGGCCTCGCGTTGCGCAGATTCGGAAACTAGGCTTTCGATTTCTGATTGAGGCCGGCCAACTTTCATCAGCATCGTGCTGAGAACGTACGTCGCCGAAGAAGGATAGACCTGACACAGATGATAGAGACGGCTTGGTTCAAGCTCGCCATCTTCACCGCCCAGTAGAGAGATCTCCTCGATTAGTTCAGGCGGAAAGACTTTCTCTCGACGCAATGCTAAAAAGCGTTCTACACCGAGGGTGACGACGAGAATCGACAACACCAACAGCGGTATCATGAACCAACCCCCGCGTGTCAGCAAAGTTAGGAAGTTGATGCCCTTGCGTCGAGCAGGAGTTTCGACGCGTATTTGGTTTGAACTCTCGCCTAGCTCTTGCAAGGCGGTCGCGTTGAGGCTTGCGGTTGAAGTTGGCAGCCACTGATTGTCGGTGGGCGCAGCAGCACTGACATCGACAGGCAGGCAGATGACCGTCAGCAGTAAGGCAACTACCAATGCCAATAAGATTGCCGGCAGTGCAGCCCTTCGTTTGGGAAGTAAAGAATTTCGAATTATGCTGCGCATTGTCCGACTGTCGAATTGTAAAGAGAAGGAAAGTTCGTGGCTTTGTCGCTTAAGTCGCTTTTTGTCTAGTAAAAGACGACTGTTGTGGTTTAGATACAAATGCTAGTTATCGAAGAGTGTTTTTTGGGTTGTCCTTGATTGCCTTGAGGGTTTCCAATTGTTTGATTGCATCTTTGGCCAATGTTTGATCAGGGTAGTTTTCAACTAAATAGGTGAAACGATCGATGGAGTCTTTGACCAGTTTTGGCTTCATTCGATCTGATGCCTCTGAGATGCGGACGTAACTGCATCTGGCAGACTCGTAAACGGCATAAGCCTGTAAGGAACGAATCTCCGGCGGCGACTCAGTTCCGCCATATCCGTAGAACACCAGTTTGAACTCATCGATGGCTTCGTCGAATCGTTTTTGTTTGAACAACATATCGCCCTTCATCACACGCGCTTGGGCGCCGATTTTTCCGGTGCTGGAAGAAGCTCTTTGCCAAGCATCGATCGCACCGTCTTCTTGTTTCAGTCCCATACGTGCTTGGCCGATTTCAAACCACGCTTCGTTCTGTGTTTCTTGGCCGGCGTCGCTTGTGGTCAGAGGCATCGCGAAATCAATCGCTGCTTGCCATTGCTTTTGTTGATTTGCACTTTTGGCACCGTTGATCAAGGTCAGCCATTTCAATCGCTTGGGCGTGCTTTTGGAATCTAGAACGATAGGTTTGGCAACCAAATAAGCCTCTAGAGCTTTGGCGTAGTCCTCATTCTCGAACCAAGACTGGGCCAGCATGAACTGGCCATCGGCGGCAAGTTCGCCTTGAGAGAATTTTGAGATTTGTTCAGTAAAACGTTTGGCCGCCTGTTCAAAACGGTCTTGCTTGAAGTTGGACCAAGCAAGTTTGTAGAGTGCTTTTTCCATCAACTCGTCCGATACTTTCGTGCCGTCAATGACTTGGCTGTAGTATGCGGACGCATCATCGTATTTTTGCTGATCGTAAAGCGCTGTGGCGACTTTGAAGTTCGCCTCAGCCGCCAAAGGACTTTGTGGAAACTTCTCGGCCAAATCTCGAAACTGATCCGTTGCCTCATCGAGCCGATTTAGTGATTCCAGTGTCCAAGCCAATTCATAACGCGTCCGGTCAGCCAGACGGCTTTCATTAGGGAGCTTGAGTAGGCCTCGAAAGACTTCTTCCGCCTGCTGCCAGTTTCTATTTTCGACGTAAGCTAAGCCTAGTTCAAAACGGCTGCTGTTTTTGGCATCGCTTTGGGGAGCAGTGGCAATGAACTGCTTTAGTGCTTCGATCGCCTCATCGGACTTTCCTTGTTTTCGATGTGCGACACTACGAGCCATCCGGGCTTGTTGAGCAATTTGAGTTTCTGGAAACCGCTCGATCAGATCGTTGAAAATTTTCTCCGCTTCCTCTGCTCTGTCAGTTCTCAAGAGGGCCCACCCTTGGCCCAACAGCGACGCTGGAACGAATTCAGAATCAGGAAACTGCTTCAGCAATGTTTGATACTGGATGAGCGCATCTTCGAGTTTGTTATTGTCGTACAGCGCCTCACCAATTCGAAAAACTGATTCTTCAATTGCTGACGATTTTGGAAATTGATTTTCGATTTTAGCCGCTGTTAATCGGGCTTCGTCCACCTTGCCGGTCGCCAGATGACAACGAAGCCGTGCTAACAAAGTTTCGTCTGCGCGTTCCCACTGCTGAACGGAATCAAGCGACTTACTTAACGAAGCCAATGCGTTGGCATAATCTTTTTGCTGGTATTGGCTGGCACCGATCCAGTGCCACGCTTCGGAGGCAAGTTTGGGAAGCGTAAAGGAATCCATTCGTTGCGTTAGCCAAGCTTCGGTTTCTGGGTATTTCTTTTGGAGATAGAGCGCCCATCCAGTTCGCAATGCCCAATGTGCTTGTTGCTTGCTGTCGGGAAATTGCTTGGCCAGCGTTCGAAACGTTTGTTCTCCGGCGGCGTAGTTTTCTTTGACCAGTTGGGCGTCCCCTAACATTTCCTGAACGTCCAATGCCAACCGATGGTTGGAATGGTTTTTCAAAAATCGCTTGGCCGTTTCAATCGCCTTGTCTGTTTCATAGGATTCCCACCATGCAGCGGTCGCGTTGAATAACGCTTCAGGGGCGGCTCGATCTTCGGGGAACTTGTCGGCGATTTCGAGAAATCGTTGGGCCGCCTTAGGCTTCATTTTGGGCGTGGCGTAGGCTGCTTCCGCATTCTCCATCAGCAGTGCAACATACAGCGGAGCATCGGCAGAGCGTTCAATCCACGAATCGGTCAGCGCGGTCGCTTTTTCTGCTGCGCCGCTGTTGCGGTAGGCATTGGAAAGCAAGATGACCGCTTCAAGACCGAAGCGCGAATCTGGGTTGGCTAGTGGTTGGAGAATTTTGATTGCGACAGGATATTGTTTGGCCCGAATCCATTCACGCCCAGCCATCACCATCGCCTGACCGGCGTTGGGAGAGTCCTGGTCAGAGGCCGCTTGCTCAAATAGTTTGGCCGCGCGAGTAAAATTGCCTAGTTCACCCGCGACCATTGCTTGGTGAAAACTAGCGTCTGCATAAAACGCAGATTTTGGGTTTCTTGAGATTCGACTTAGGCGCTTCTCAGCTTGTTTTAAAAGTTCGACGGCTTCTACCGATTCCTGACGGCGTTGCGCTGAGGTTGCTAGGCGTGTGTTGAGTTTAGCGATCTGCAGATTGATGTCATCGACGGCTTCGGTGTCCTCGGTCGGTACTGATTTCAGGTACTTCTCGAAAGTGGATAGAGCCCGGTCGAGTTTGCCGGTTTGCTGGTAAGCGCTGGCAAGATCGTATTGAGCAGCATCCTTAAATTTGGCATCTTCAAATGCGTCCAATCCTTCAAACGCAGCGATCGCTTCATCGTAACGCCCCAGTTTGTAAAAGGCTTGGCCCTGAAAATAGAGTGCCTGATCGGCATCAGTGTAGTCCGGATATTCTTTGACAATTTTGCCAAGTGTTTGCGTCGCGGTCGTGAGAAACATTCCGCCTTGTGTTTGTTGCTTGACTGCTTCGGATAGCGCCAGTTGGTCGCCATGTTTCATTTGAGCAAATCCCAAAAACAGTAGCGACTTCGGAATGTTTAGCGACGGGTCACCTGCTTCCACGGCCGATCTGATCGGTGCGATCGCCTCTGAGTATTTTTTTTGCTGGAACAGGCAGATACCAAGGTTCAATTTGGCCGTCGCAATTTTTGACCAGCCGGGGTGATCAGCGACCAGTTTCTCCCATTGCTTCTGAGCGAATTTGAAATCATCGTTGTTCTGCGCGTTACTGGCACTGGTTGCAATTTTTTCGGCGGCCGCGTTACTCTGGTTCTCTTGGACTGGAACTTGAGTTTGAGGGCGCAGAAGCGGCGCAGCATTGGCGGTCGCACTTACATAAATTGGCTCGATGGAAACCACGACCAATAGGGCTAGTTGCCACCGCAAATTGAATCTAAAGAACAAGGGAGCGTTTGACATTTCTGATTCAGTAACGAGTTTTTAAAATGGTATCGTTGCCAGAACTCATTTTATACTTCACTGTACCAGCGGGCCAGAAAATCAACGGTCACAACTACGCAAAGCCGTTTTTTATCTTTGGAGAGCTTTGTCAGTTTTTGCGGGCCTACAGTTTTCCTTGCTTGACAAAGCTGTATGGTTGCCATGGGAAATTCAAAGGAATTTTCGAAACGCGTGACTTTGTCGCGTGGGTAATCTGATTGTGCGTTGGACAGTTGGCTTGGCTGTGAGGATCGCTCAATCCATGCCATGAAGCCAATGACATAGCTGGCATAACATGCCGGCAGCATCGATTACGGCAACAGCCTAGAGCTCTTTCAGAGCTGAGTTGACATGTAGTGGGATTCGCCAGAATTCCTGACCGGCCAAGGATCTCAGGAGAAATCCACCACTCACAACTGGTCGTTTTGGCTTGAGCGAGCTATTGGTGCTTCGTTCAGATTTAATTGTGGGGTTACCATGTTGCCGTCGAAGCGTAGCGAAGCCGTCCGGTATGAATTTCCATTGACTGTGGTTGGATACCGGAGGCCTTGCGCCCTGTCGCTTGCATATTCGATACCCAAATTTCTAAATTTGGATGATGTACCAGTGCGGCGAGCCAGCCAAGAGCTAGGATTGTTAGTTACGTAGCTCGATTATCCGAGTCGATTCTTCACGCCTCGGAGAGGCGTGCCACACAAAAAGAAGCCGGCCACTGTAATCTGGACCTTGAGAGCAACGTCTCAATGCCTACAGATACTTTTGATAAGCGGCTACCGCCAGTTCATCGACGCGATCGTTTTCTTTGTGGCCGCTATGGCCGGCAACACGCGTGTATTTTACCTTGTGACGACCGATTTGCTCGTCTAGGCGCTTCCAAAGATCGCAGTTTTTTACTGGAACGAATTTCCCTTTTTCTTTTCGCTGCCAGCCGTTTTGTTTCCACTTAATCATCCACTCGGTCATGCCTTTGCCAACGTAGACACTGTCGGTAAACAGTTCCACGTGGCAGGGACGTTTAAGCGCAGCAAGTCCTTCGATGACAGCCATTAATTCCATCTGGTTGTTGGTGGTGTTTTCCATGCCGCCAGATTTTTCGGCTTCTTTGCCCGATGGTAAATGACGCATCAGATACGCCCAACCGCCGGGCCCCGGATTGCCGCTGCAACCGCCGTCAGTGTAAAGATGAACTTCGATGTTGGAGGACTCTGACACGCGTGAAACCTTGCCGAAGGGAGTGGTTGATTTGAACTGGCAAACTTGAGCAACCGGCTGCTATCGAATCATATCGATGTTTACTGCCACCGTAAATCAGTTAAGGTCGATTTGGTGGCCAAGTGGTTGAGGAGCAGTAATGTTTTTCCGAAGTGCACTGACACTCTGAGGAGATCCGTTCATGAAAAATGACTTCTCGACTTCGGTTGCCTTTAGTTGTTCTGTTTGAACAGGAAGCCAAAGGGAAACCGAAGGCACATAGGTGATCACCATTAGCGCTACGATCATGGCGGCAAAAAACGGCAGCATCTTGGGCGTCGCTTTCGCGATCGTTGTTTTACCTACCCCGCATCCGATAAACAAACATGTGCCTACCGGTGGCGTGCACAGTCCAATGCAAAGATTGGCGATCATCATGATGCCAAAGTGAACTGGATGCATTCCAAGCTCGGAAACGACCGGCAGAAAAATCGGCGTGAAAATCAAAACAGCAGGAGTCATGTCCATGAACGTGCCTACCATGATCAGCAGGAGATTGATCATCAGTAGGATGACCAATGGATTGTCCGACATGCCCAACAGCGTCGCACTGACCGATTGAGGAATGTTGGCCATGGTCATGATCCAGCTCATGCCGGAGCTGGCTCCAATCAACAACATCACAACGGCGGTCGTGATGCCTGCTTCCAATAGAATCGACGGCAGTTGAGTGAATTTGATCTCACGGTAAATCAGCACCGAGAGCACAAACGAGTAGACCACTGCAATCGCGGCCGCTTCGGTGGCTGTAAAGATTCCGCCTAAAATTCCTCCGATCACAATGACGATCAACAGCAACGTCAGGTACGCGTGGCGGAATGACTCGAATAGACCACAGCAAACAATAGACCAAAAGATGAGATAGACGATCTCACGACTCAAATGTAATCCACCGAGATCGAGGGTGAAGCCAATACCCTTGCTGGAAAGAAAGACTGACAGAATGATCCCAGCAATCACGGCCGTCGCAGCGATGGGTTTCCATTTGGGCAT
>CALHPU010000168.1 GCA_938036435.1 uncultured Pirellulaceae bacterium
GCTCAAAACGCAAACCGACCTACCGATCTGCGTGGGTTTTGGCATCAGCCAACCCAAACACGCCATCGCGCTCAAAGAAGTCGCCGATGGAATGATTGTCGGTTCAGCAATCGTGCGACGAATCGCAGCCATTGAAGAGGAGGGTAAAGACCAACAAGAAGTCATCGATAACGTCACATCTTTTGCCAAAGAGATGCTGGCAGCAATTAATGATTAGAGGTGGAAACGACTCGGAGAGTCGTTCTACGTAACACGACTCTCCGAGTCGTTCACTCAATCCTCCCTGAAACGGGACGCAACATGAGTACTATTTGGAACATTTTTGATCCAGATACCGATGTACTCAGGTCCGCGCGTAACTTGCCACATTGGGATCAAACTGGAGCGTTAACTTTCGTCACAATGCGTTTGGCTGATTCGATGCCAAAAGAGATTGTCACGAAGTGGCATGACGAAATTGAACTCAGGCTTGCTGAGCATGGTTTTTCAGGTCGAAAGATCGAGGAAATTTTAGCGGATCCTACGGTCAATTCAAAAACTAGGGAAGATTTAAAACGCTTCAAGCGACGTAGATGGCACGGGCATCTTGACGATTGTCACGGGGAATGTCCGCTACGTCGTCCAAAGCTGGCAAAGGAAGTTGCTAAGTCATTGTTGCACTTCAACAAGGTGCGATACGATCTGGAAAGATTCGTGGTGATGCCCAATCATGCCCACGTTCTGGTGCAAATGCGTGCAGGATATACGTTGCGAAAGGAGTTCAGCGGGATCATGCGTTTCAGCGGTCGGGCGATTAATGCTCTGATAGGGAAAACAGGTCGATTCTGGCAAAGCGAGCCCTTCGATCATATCGTTCGGAGTCTTAATCAATTCCGTTATTTGCAACAGTACATTTACGACAACCCCAGCAAAGCAAAGTTGAGCAAGGGTGAGTATGTGTTTTGGAAACATGATGTTTCCAGTGACGACTCGGAGAGTCGCACCACGTAAAACGACTCTCCGAGTCATTACCTACCGATTTCTTCGAGTCACGCGTTCGCCTAGAATCTGGATATGTCCGACGCGTCTTCCAAACCGAACATCGATCCTCCCGCGCCAGCAAAAGATGCTGACCAGCGCTCGCCGATAGAGTTGCTAACGCAGCCTATCCAATTTCTCAAAGGCGTTGGGCCAGCGCGGGCCGAGATGCTGGAGAAACTTCACCTGCGAAACGCGGCTGACGTTCTCTTCTTTTTCCCCCGGAGCTACCAAGACTTCACCGAACTGCACGTCATTGACGATTTGGCCAACGAACAACTGGCCAACGTCGTTGGTGTCATCGACGACGTTGATCAACACATCGGGCAATCGGGCGTTCATATTTGCTACGTCTTGATCAAGCAAGAAGAAAAATACCTGCGCGCCGTCTGGTTCAACCAGCAATTCCTCATGCGGAAATTCTGGCCCGGGCAGAAAGTGATGTTTCAAGGTAAAGCCAAATGGCAGGGTGGCCGGTTCCAGATGAACCACCCTAAGGTCACGTGGCTGGACAACGAAGAGTCCGCCGAACAACAGCAATGCTTAAAACCCGTCTACAAATTGACCGATGGCATCAATCAAAAACAAATGCGTAAGATTGTTGGTGCCGTCGTTGAACAGTGCGCCGACATTGTCACCGAGGCCTTCCCCGATGAACTACGTAAGCGACTGGAGGTCTGCGGTATCTCCGAGGCAATCCGCCAGATCCACATGCCAAAGAATCAAGAGCAGGTCGAATCGGCGCGAGCTCGTCTGGTCTATCAGGAACTGTTTATCCTTCAGTTGGCATTAGCAATCCGCCGACATCGGATTCGCTCAGAAAATAAAGCGCCCGAAATCGAGATGACACCAAAAATCCGTGCTCGAATTCTTGGTCGGCTGCCGTTCGAATTGACCGAGACACAAGCGCAGGCGTTAACCGAAATCGCCGCCGATATGAATCAGCCTTGGCCGATGAACCGGTTGCTGCATGGCGAGGTCGGTAGTGGCAAAACGGCGGTGGCCGTAGCCGCAATGCTACTGGCGGTCGCCGATGGCCATCAAGCCACCCTGATGGCACCAACGGCCGTGCTGGCCAACCAACACTTCGACACCATCCAGAAACTGCTGGGTAACACGCGCGTGCGATTTGCGTTATGGACCGGCGCCGTCAAAGGAAAAGCTCGAGAAGAAACGGCTCAGCGGATCGCAGACGGCGAAGTCGATATTGTCATCGGCACGCAAGCGGTTGTCGCCTCGAAGGTTCCGTTCAAGCAGTTGGGGCTCGTTGTGATTGACGAGCAGCATAAATTCGGGGTCAAACAACGGGCGACGTTAAAGCAATCGGGCTTTGATCCTCACTATCTGGTGATGACGGCAACTCCGATCCCGAGGACCATCTCCATGACCTTGTTTGGTGATTTAGATGTCTCCACGCTCAAACGCACCAGTGGGATCGGCCAGAAAGTGAACACGTATCTTGGCAAGGAAGAAAGTCGTGACAAGTGGTGGGAGTTTGTCAGAAAGAAACTGCGCGAGGGACGGCAAGCGTTTGTGATCGCGCCATTGGTCGCCGGCGATGACGACGAAAAACTCAGTAGTGCCGAGCGCATGTTTGAGTCGCTGGCCAATGGGCCGTTCAGTGATTTTCGCATCGACGTATTGCACGGGCGACAGACGGCCGAACAGAAAGAAACGGCAATGGCCGATTTTGCCTCGGGCAAAACACAAGTTCTTGTTTCGACGACCGTGGTGGAGGTTGGTATCGATGTCGGTAACGCGACGGTCATGACCATCGAATCTGCCGAACGTTTTGGACTCTCCCAACTGCATCAATTGCGGGGGCGTGTGTGTCGTGGACAGCATCCGGGTTTCGTGTGCGTGTTCGCTTCAAGTGATGATCCCGAATCTAATGAGAGGCTCAAGGCTTTTTCAGAAACCGACAGCGGGTTTGAATTGGCAGAGATCGATTTGCAAATCCGAGGCCCCGGCAATCTGTTCAGCACTCAGCAAAGCGGTTTTCCGCCGTTGATGATTGCCGATCTAGTCAGGGACGAAGAAGTATTGGTTCGCGCGAGAGAAGACGCGTTGAAACTGATCGAGGCCGACCCGGACCTCAAGGACGAAACCTACTCGCGTTTGAGACAACTTGTTTTCGCCAGATACGGACGGGCGCTTTCGATCAGCGACGTCGGTTAAACAGAAGAAGAAAGAACAACTTACTGATGACTTTTGCCGTGCAAGCGTATAGACTGAGCGTCTGAGATTTATCGAATCGAGGACGCGGATCTTAAGGACATTGACCACTAAAGGGTCAGTTCTCGACCGTGCCGAATCTAGAGTGTATTTCAAAACAATCGTGGCACGACTCTCCGAGTCGTAACGGCACTGTGAATAACGACTCGGAGAGTCGTACCACATAATGTGCGGTTAAGTACTTCTAGATTTGAAACGTCCTCTAATCTGTTCGATACTTTCGTTTCCCATTGTTGCAATGTGTGTAAGTTGAATAATGAATCGATCATTGTCTATTTTTGTGGCAGGTCTGCTGATCGGGATACTTGTTGCAACGGTTGGATTCGCCGGTTTTCTCCGCAATCAAAATTCTAGCGGTGGAGACCGAACCGGTCAGACGGTGCTAAAACTCGCACATGGCTTGGATACCAGCCACCCCGTCCACTTGGCGATGGAGTCAATGAAGACCGAACTGGAGAAGCTTTCCTCCGGCAGCATGACCGTTGACATATACCCCAGTGCAGTGCTGGGTTCGGAAAAAGAATGCATCGAGCAATTGCAAAATGGTTCGTTGGCCATGACGAAGACGTCTGCCGCGGCTTTGGAAAACTTCATCCCCTCAATGGCAATCTTTAGTCTGCCCTACATCTTTCGCGACCAAGAGCACCTCTGGAACGTACTCGAAGGCCCTGTCGGCCAAGAGTTGTTGAGCAAAGGCGAGGACAAGTTCCTGCGCGGGTTGTGTTACTACGACGCCGGCAGTCGCAACTTCTACACGAAATCGACGCCGATCCGCACGCCTGAAGATCTTAAGGGCATGAAAATCCGCGTGATGAATAGTGCCACCGCGATCGAAATGGTGAAGGCAATGGGCGGCGCTCCGACGCCCATCTCGTGGGGAGAACTATACTCTGCTTTAGCGCAAGGCACAGTAGATGGGGCGGAGAATAATGCTCCCAGTTTTTCGACAAATAAACACTTTGAAGTCTGCAAACACTTCTCCCTCGATGGCCACTCACGTATCCCCGACATGCTCTTGATGAGCTTGCCGGTGTGGAACGGCCTGTCCGGCCAACAACAGCAATGGTTGCAACAGGCGGCGAACAAGTCCTCTAGCTTCCAACGCGCCCTTTGGAAAAAAGAAACCGACGTGGCAATTCAGAAAGCCAAAGACGAAGGCGTGACCATTTACGATGTCGACACACAGGCGTTCGCGGAAAAAGTGCAACCTATGCTCGACGGCATCGAAAACGAAGCGATTCAGACCTTGCGCGAGCAAATTGGACAGGTGAAGTAAAATGCAACAAGCGGTGTCTAAGATCGCAGACGTGTTAACGACAATTTTACAGTGGCTGTTGATCGCTGCGGTAGCGCTACTGGTGCTGGACGTTGTCTGGGGAGTTCTCACTCGCTACGTTGGCGGAGAACAAGCCAGCTGGACCGAGGAACTCGCCCGGTATTTACTTATCTGGGTCTCTTTGCTTGGGGGAGCGGCTGCGTTTGAACAAAAATGTCATTTAGGCGTGGACTATTTTGTCACGAAATTTGACGACAGTATTCGTGACAGCCTAAAGATATTCAGCTACCTCATCGTGTTGTTCTTTGCCGTTTCTATTTTTGTCATTGGCGGTAGTCAGGTGGTGTACAACGCTTTGGCACTTGATCAAACCACGCCGGCACTGGGATGGAAAATGGGACACGTCTATCTCGCGATACCGATCGCCGGTGTCTTTATGGTGTTGTTTACGATTGCGAACCTGCTGGAGCTGCGTAGTACCGAGAGTAACAGCGAATCTACGGAGGGCAGTTAATGGGTACGGTCGCATTAATATTGATCGTGACCTTCACGATCTTGGTCGTTTTAGATGTTCCAATCGCCGTTGCAATTACATTGGCTAGTTTCGTTGCCATCATTGCCGAAGGCTCTGACCCCAATGTCGTACTGGCCTCCAAAATGGTCAGCGGCGTTAACAGCTTCGCGCTGCTGGCGATTCCATTCTTTATTTTGTCGGGGCACTTGATGGGCAAAGGGGGACTTGCGCGTCGGCTGATTGACTTCGCTGCCACGCTGGTCGGACGATTGCCGGGCGGATTGAGCTACGTCAATACGCTTACCTGCATGCTGTTCGGATCGATCTCTGGTTCTGCTGCCGCCGCAGTGTCATCCGTCGGCGGTTTCATGATCCCAGAAATGAATCGAAAAGGTTACAACCGCGAGTTCAATGTCGCAGTCACGACGACCGCAGCGAC
>CALHPU010000169.1 GCA_938036435.1 uncultured Pirellulaceae bacterium
TGAACGCCGGAGACCTTTCAGGAAACGGCGCGGCGAATCGACCGGCATGTCCTCGGTCACCACGACACTTGCCCTATCGGCCAACGTTAGCAGATGCGGCTGGTGATCGCCACGTGTCGCCAGATGAAACGCGTAGCTGATGCCTTGGGCGGTCAGCTGCTTTTGCACGTCCCGCGCCCCTTGCAGGATAAACGTATGGTGCCGATCGGATGCATATTGATAACGCTGTGAAAGCGCGTGATACACCAGCAGCGGCACGTCTTGCTGATCAGCAATCCAACGAGCCACATCCAACGCCGGATTTTCTTCAGCGCGAACGGCGGTGCTCATCCAGTAGAGAACGAACTGCCGATCATGGGTTTGGGAAACCAACCGGGGATCGAAAAAGCGTGTTCGTTCGAGCAAATTATGTGGGAGATGTTTGGGCATCCGCGCCGGACTGTATTTTGAGGAGGCATTTAACAGAAAAACTAGCAGATGTTTCTAGTGCAGGGCTACACATATAAAGAATAAGCGAGATTACATGAGGCGAACTACCTGACGCAGCTTTTGCGGGGCGGGAATCCAAACGCTGGCTAGCAAATTTGATTAATCAAATTTGCACTTGCGGTTCCCTGCGGTCCTCACTAATGTTTGGATATTCAAATTTGAATAATCAAAGTTTGTAAATGGAGTCTCAAATGGCCCGCCCCAAGAACCCTGAATTAACCGACCGAGAGCTTGCGGTAATGCAAGTCTTTTGGAAAACCGACGAAGCAACTGCCGAGCAGGCTCGGCAGGCGTTATTGAAAACTGGTGAAGAAGTTGCTTATGTCACGATCGCGAATGTCGTTCGTGGTCTTCTGGAAAAAGGATTCTTGAAGCAAACACATATGCAGCGACCTTACCGCTACACCGCCGTCCGTAGCTTTGATGATGTTTCAAAAAAACTAATGGGCGATTTTATGGGACGCTTGTTTCAAGGATCTAGGCAGGCAATGTTGGTGCAGCTGTTGAACTACCGCAAACTCAACCGAGCCGAACGTAAGATGTTGGAGCAGATCCTCGACGAATCGGAGGGGAAATAGGTATGGATGCGACTTTAACGACGATCAATGAATCGCAATGGCTTTTCTGCCTTCTACAGATCACGGTTTTGTTGTCGATCAGCTGGAGTGTTGGTCGAATCGTGCTTCGTAGGTTTCCCGATGTCTCAGCTTCGATCGGTGTCGTCGGATTGGCGATGAGTGCTGGATTGATCGTGCTGACATGGACTGGCGTTGAGAGACCGTTTGAACTGACTGGCAGCAGTATTGAGGCCGTAAGGACAGCGACGGATTTAGCATCAGATCATCCGTCGGTGGGGGCTTCACATTCAACGGTCGAGTCAGAGTTTAGCGTTCCATCTTGGTCTGGCAAACTTGCGGCGATGATTAATTGGACGGTTGCATCGTCAAGCTATGGCTCGGCGGCTGAAAGCACATGGCAGTTGATTGCCCCAGTTCGTGTACTCAGAGCGATGCTGTTGTTATCTTTTTTGGGAGGCTTGGTAGGTGTCTTCCGTGTCGTCCACTCATCAACGGCCATTTTTCGTTTGACTAGCCGAAGTTCTCCAGTTCATGACGTCCAAGTGCGCGCCGAAGTGAGGCGTATCTTGGCTCTGATTCCCATTGCGAACCGACATCAAGACATCCCCGTTTGCCAATTCAAAGGACATGGCAGTCCTTTTGTTAGCTGGCTGACAGGAAACACGATCTTCGTTCCTCAGTCATTTTTGAATTGGTCAGCTTCAGAACAATCGGTCAGCTTGGCTCACGAGATTGGACACCTACGGCGACGAGATAATTACTGCCGAATCATTACACAGCTGACATTCTGTTTGACTTGGCTTCATCCATTGGCTTGGCTACTTCATCGTCAAACTGTATTGGCGCAAGAACTGGCCGCCGATCAAGTGGCTGCTCAAGCAACCGAAAATTCAACTGACTATTGCCGAGGTCTTTCTCGACTGGCACTTCGTTTTGATGTTCAATGCCGACACTCGTCTGCAATTGGCGTTTCCGTTTCTTCAAGTTTGATCAGGAGGATCACAATGCTCAGAGAAATTAGTTTCTATCGTCTTACCTTGCAGCCGATTCGTAAATCGCTGCATCACGCTATCTGCCCTTATTATCTGTACTTGGATTGGATGCTGGTCAGTTACAGGGCAAACCTCGGCTCAAGAAAAACATGACGATTCAAAAGTGGTACCTGCCTCGCACATGGTGCCGGGAAGAATGTTCTCACAGCCAACAACGGCCCCTTGGGAGGTGATTGGAAATCAGTCAGGCTATGCCAAGGTGCAATTTGCTAGAATTCTTAATCATCCCGATTTTAAGAGACCTTACCAGCGAATGATAACGGAAGCTCTCGAATCGGTCTTAAGTATGGAACGCAATGCATCGCCATCGATCAAGCAGCTTGGTTTTACCTTGGATGATATCACTCAGATTCAAGGAGGATTTGATCTCTTTTGGCCAGATGGCCCGTGCGCTTCTATCGGCTTTGGTGTCGCAAACATCGAAATTACAGCAGCCAACCCCGTCGACTGGCCAAAAGTAATCAGAGCGTTCGACCTAGAAAAATCGCGAAGGCTATTCTTTGGTGAAGATCCTGAATTTCCACTTTCCAATTTGGAAAAGAGTCGCGACCACTGGCTAGATTCTGCAACAAAGAGTCGTTCAAACTTATTTGCAACCGATAGCCTCTGGACGCAATTGTACAACGTGATCTGGAAAACACCTTCGGAAACCAAAAGAGAGGTATGGGAGACCGTTTCCGGTGGTGCGGTGACTATTGTCTATGACATTCCACCGGCGGAACTTCCTGAAGATTTTCAAGAGACGGACGCGATAGAGCAAGCAAATATTCAAATGACGATTGCGACTGAGATTGCAGCTTGGGGAGTGGATCTATCTCACGACTATGAGACCTGTCAATTGCGATTTGTGGCGGTACCTAGAGAAGGAGTCTCAACGGACGACTTGCTTAAAAAATTCGAGACACTTAAAAACGCATGTGCGCAAAGTGATGTTGACGATGCTCTCTCCATGCATTTCTTGGAACAGTTGAAGAAGGCAAAAACTACGATTGTGGAAAGCAAGCGACGCAATGGAGAGATTACAGAAGCCTACTTGTTGGTGGAAGGAGAATGCTCGGCGGACCTTTCCGGGTGGGTTGAACAGTAGTCATTTCAAGACTTTCCTAGTGACCAAACACCGAGAAGTGTCGGTTTTGTTGCGTTTACCCGTCCCAACGCTTTGCTATAATGAAGGTACGGACTCTTCAGAATTTGCCAGCTCAGCAGAAGATCGATATCGTTTGCCAGCTGAGGGACAAAATTGCGGCTACCGATGCACCAATCTTGCTTTCAGAGAGCGTGAAGGCGGAGATCGATTAACTAATTGGAGGCCGATCCCTCAATCGCAATCAGTGAGTCAGAGATGCGGCGTCGCATCAATGGAGAATAAAGATGTTCTGTCCTCGACCTAAGGCATGCGATCGATTACTACGATGCAATTTTCGACAGACCTGAATTGTCAGGTGAATTTAGGCTCGCAGAGGAAGACGACATAAATGCCAATCCCTGACTCGCAGAACGCCATTGCCGATCGAAGCAAGGTGCGCGACTATTTGCTCAATCGTGAGCATCCAGATGGTGGTGCGAAGGCCGTTTGGTTTCACAATCGTGGTTATTCACGTGACAATTGGCAGATTTTGGCCAACGACTTACTTGATATCGCAAGAAATTGCGTCGATTACGACACGGAAACAAACGATTACGGCGTAAAATATATTGCGGCAGGAAGTGTCGGACGCTCCGGCCATACCGCTGGTACGGTTCTCACCGTTTGGATTGTGGAAGATGGACTTCACCCACGACTCATTACATCTTATCCGGATATTTAATGATGCTAACTGAACATTCACTCGTGGTGCTTGATGTTGCCCCCCAAGACTCCAAACTTGCGCGTGGGGATGTTGGAACCATCGTTCATGTTTACAAAAACGGCAGGGCATTTGAAGTTGAATTTGTTGACGGCGGCGGAAGCACAATTTCGTTAATCACTGTCAATGCCGAAGATGTCCGGCAAATTCAACCGGGTGAAATGTTGCATACAAGATCGACGCACCCAGAAAACAAATAGGCATTTGAAGTCGCACATTGCAACGTGAGCTACACCTCATCGGCGGCGACTTCCAAGTAGGCCTCGTGCAGTGCGAATGTCTCAATCAGCTCTTTCGGAATTCCTTAATCGGCTGGCGGGCGGTCGAGTGTGATTTCGAACTCGTTGTTTTCAGCTTCGGTGGCGACGCCGTAGAAGCCTGCTCCAGTTTCGCAGTAGAGCAACCGAAATCGAAAGCCGTACTGTGCCGCTGCGTGTTGCAGGGCACCAACGGGCGGCGAGTAGTGAGTTGCAAATTCAGCGCATAGTTCTGTTTCACTTGTTCGTTCAAATTTACTCGCCAGTTTGTCTAACAGGGAAATCGATGGTGGTGCGGCCGCAGCGCTGATCTTCTCTCGCGTCGCCAAATCATCGCACCAGATCGTCAGTCGGTTGTCGCAAAGGTTGGGCATGGAGCTTTTGGGATGAACTTCTAAATTTGTGTTTGGAGCGATGGTATCCTTCTACTAGTAGCCGCTTCTCTCCGAGAAGCGTGTCCCTCTCGGAGAGAGGGACCTACTGATCGCCGACTTCCATCGGCACACGGGCATAGGAATTGTCGGACAAGAAGTGGATCAGTTTCAAAGTTTGAAATGCGTCCAGCCATTCGTGGAATTTTTGAATCAGCATTTCGTTATCGCGCGAGTTGGCCCGCAGTTTTGGCCACACGCTTTCAAATTTCCTACCGACCAACCAGCCCGCACAACTCTCGGGAACGTCTTTCAAAATGTCAGCGGCCGAATCGGAAACTCGCCGCCCAACCACTTCCAATAACAGCCCAAGATCTCGATAACAATGATCGTGATAGGTCATCCAGCGCCCGGTTTGGACAATGTCACCTACTGCTTTGCCAGTGCCAAATGGAACTCGATCCGAAACTCGGTCGGAAGGGAATACGAGTGCGTCCTCGATCATCTCGATTCTGCAGCCTGTCTTGCTGAGCTGTTGTAGAAGATAAAAATCCTCGCCAGCCATGCGACGCACATGGTACCCGCCCGCTTTGGCGTACGCCTCTTTCGTACAGACAATAGTCGAACCGATCGCATACCAAGCGTGTGGCGAGTTGGCATCTTCAAGTTTTTGGCGGTGCCGCTTCAGATGCCGCTCGTAGATCGCAATGGCCAGTTTTTCTTCCGCGGTGCCGCAATGCCGGTGCTTGAAATTGACATGACCGGCCCGAAAGTCCGGACGCTGCTCTAAAAATTCAAAAATGGCGGAGAAATAATTGGGGTCGACCGGGCTGTCGGCATCAAGGCTGATAATCGGGGCGGCTTCAGCGACAAACGACATCCCGACCGTACAAGCCTGATGCCTTGCAAGGCCGACGCCAAATTTTTCAGGGTACGCCCTGCCCTCGCTTACATGATCTAGCCACGCCAGCTGCAACGGCGTTTCAAATTCTTCAAGCCATTTTAGCGTCGCCAAATTGTTTTTATTGTCCATCGAAGCGCGCTGATTCACGTTGACCACAATCAGAACGTCATCACCGATCGATCCTGCTTCCCCCGCCGTCTCTAGGCTGTTCAACGTCTCCGGCAGCGTGTCAAATTCGTTGCAGCAGGGAATCGCAACTACTGCACGGTATTTTTCTCTCAATACCTTGCGAGACTGCAGTGGGGAAGTTTCAGGAGGACTTTGGGCCATTGTCACTACACAAAAATCATTTACAAACGGGCTTGCCATTACGGGGCGCCTAACTGAAAGCCAATCTTATCACACTGTGGTGGGGATAGAACGGGATCTCCAATGGCGCTGGAACGCGCTCAGAGACGGTTGACTTCCTTTTGTCCTTCGTGGATTAAATGAGAAATTGCTGTAAAGTAAGTGCCGCTACTTTTTCGGCGTTGCGCGAAATAAAATGAACCACAGAGAACACTGAGTAGCACAGAGGAGGTGCTCGTACTTTCCCTCTGTGGTTAAAAAACCTCCAGCGGAAAGTGGCTCGACCAACCTGGCTGCGATTTCCCAGAACTCGAGTGATGAACAGGCCCCAACACGATGCTCAGCCTAGAAGAAATAGAAGTCGTTTTTCAGCAGCATTACTTCGATGGTATGGGGGCCGTAAGCCGCTATGACGCAAAATTCCTCTGCGATTTGATCCAGGAAAGCCAACCGGCCAAGTGCTTCGAAGTGGGCGTGGCTTCGGGGATGTCAACGACGTTTCTCTTGAAGGCACTAGCAAAGTTGGGGCCGGATACAGAACTGGTGTCGGTCGACATCAGCAGGCAATACTACGCCGATCGCTCCAAGCAAGTTGGCTATATCGTTGACGCAGCGATCCCTCGGCTAGGTTGCCAATTTGGGTTGCACTTCAACCATTGGTCGGCCGACGCTGAGAAGTTTGCGGCTGAGGAGAAATTTGATTTCGTTTTCATTGACGCTCATCACGGCCACCCTTGGGCAACACTCGACACGATGTTGGTGCTGCCGTTTGTCAATCCGGAAGCTTGGATCTCGGTTCACGATATCGCACTCCAAGAGATTCCAAAGTTTGCTTCGCAAACGGGACCGCTGCGCGTATTCGAAGCGTTTCCCGAACCGAAGAGAAAGTCGCAGTTCGAGAATCAAAACATCGGGGCATTTCAGGTCACTGGCCGCCACCGCGATTATGAGGACCAATTGTTGGCATCACTGGCCCAAACGTGGACGGTGTCGGGCGTCGTTAAGGAGTCATTTTACAATCGCATTTTCGAAATAGTGGAACGTTTCTATAGCGCTTCTTTTGCGGCCCAAGTGCGGAAACAGATTGAGGCTCACAACCAGAAGAAAAATGCAAAGTGAAGATTCTTCAATCTACTACTTCACGCGTACAAGCTTCATCAGTCGGCCGGAGATGTTCCAGTCTTGGACGTAGAGGTTGCCGTCTTTGTCCCAGTAGGAACCGTGCGAGCCGCTGAAGATGCCTTCGACCCAGTCTTTTTGCGGAACCTTGAAACTATTGCGCGTTTTTCGATCCGAGTTGTATCCGAGCACTGAGATGATCGTATTGCTCTTGTCCAAAATTACTAAACGGCCATAAAGATCCGGCACCGAAACGTACTCGCCTTGGATCGCGACCGCCGTTGGCATTCCAAGATCGGTAAAAACAACTCCCATGAACTCTCCATCCAGAGAGTAATGCAGCAAACGCCCTTTGGGTTTGTGGTTGCGGTCGCAGATCAACAGCCGATTGGGCTTGTAACGTGTATCGATTGTCATGCCGTGGCAGACGTTGAACTGTTTCAGCCCGTGGCCCTTTTCACCGAAGTGGCTGATGTACTTTCCGCTGGAGTCGAATTTGAAAATCAGGTTGCTGCTGTAACCGTCGGCAACATAGATTTCGCCCGATTGGCTAATGGTGATTGCCGTTGGTTTATAGTCGGAACCATCCAAGCCCGATTCGGTCGGGAAGGGAATCTTCAACACGATTTCCCCGTCCTTGGCTTTAAATTTGATCGCCTCTGCACTCTCGTTGCGGGCGCCGTAGATGAATTCCTCGCCGCCTTCGGTGCGAATTTCCATGTCGTGGATGCTGGAATACTCTGGTCCCAAATATGACTTAACGGGGTTGCCATCGGGGGTGAAAATAAAGACTCCCTTTTTGGCGCTGGTGTAGATGTGCCCGGCATCATCAATCACGACTGTTCCGTGAGTCGAACCCAATGGCGATTTGCCATCGGGCCGCAGTCCCCAGCCGGGAACTGTTTCAAAAGTCATGATGCCACCGCCCATTCGAACGGGTTTGACCGGTTGGGTGTTTTCTTGAGCGCCTGTTGTGTCACTGATCAATAACGAAAACAAGACAGCAAGTATTGTGACCGAGAGCTTGAAACAAATCATTTTGAAAGACCTTGTTGGTGGACAACCGAGTTTGTGAGGTGACGCCAGAACTGCGTTGAAATCATACCAAAAACCAAGTCGCCGCGCGACCAACGAATCCAAAATTGTTCAATCCTAACTTTGCACCGTCGACATTCCACCATCGACAGCCATTGTTTGGCCCGTCACCCACCGGCTTTCGTCACCCAGCAAAAAACAAGCTGCTGCGGCGAGGTCGTCTACGGTTCCAGTGCGCTTGAGCGGGTACTTTGAACCGAGGGCCTCAATCTTTTCCGGATCGGTGAAGAACTTTTCCATGAGCGAAGTCTGCGTCAACGCTGGAGCGATGCAGTTAACGCGCACTTTCGGAGAAAGTTCGGCGGCAAGTGTCTTGGTCAGTCCTTCGATAGCGCCTTTGCTGGCTGCGATGGAGGCGTGAGCATTCATGCCGCGCGCGACTGCGACCGTGCTAAAGAACAGCGCTGATCCAGACGGTGATTTCTTCAATCCACCTAAACAAGCTTTGATCGTTTTCACAGCACCAACGACGTTGACCTCAAAATCTTCCCGCAACAAATCGACGCTCAGACCGCGGATCGATTTCGCGTTAAAGGATCCCGGACAGTAAGCGAATCCGTCGATCACATCGGGAAACATGTCCGCTGCGATATCGTCGCTCAGAACATCCAACACGGTGTGGTTCACATTGGCAATCGATTCCAATTCACCCACAGTCCGGCTGTAGACAGAAACCGTGTGGCCAGCCGCGGCCAGTCGCTGGACGATTCCCAATCCGATTCCTCTGCTACCACCAATAATAACGTAGTGTTTACTCATGAGTTTCTCATTGAAGTTAGGTTTACAAACGGCTTACCGACATGCGGCTGCGAAGATAACTTCAGCAATGTCGCTTAAGCTGGCGGCCAGAGCGATGCGGGCCCCCAAACGGCAAGAATCGTTGTGTAGAAACCGAAGCAGCTGGCAATCACGAGGCCCACGAAGTTCAAAATTGTCCAACCAAGCCCGCGCACTCCGCGCGTTGCGATCAGATAAATCGGAACCGCAATTGGCCACAGGCCCATCACCATCAGTTGGACGATATTAATTAGGGGTGCGCCTCGATGTCGCGCGTCAAACGCTACCCACATCGCGGCCGTTGACGCCATCAGCAATGACACAATCCAGTACCATGCTCCGTTCAAAGAAAAACACTGCATCGCACCCAATGCGACTTGGGCGACATACAGTCCTACCAATGGAAACCACCCAGAGAAAGGTTTAGATTTTTGCTTGGTCATCGTGTGGTCGCTATGGGCCGCTTTCCAAATCGCGCGAAACGTGGTTTTGCCGGTTTTGCGCAAACGCTTCAAGCGGTATCATAATGCAATGAGCAAAGAGAAGCAAAAATCGTCGCCGATCCCCATCCGGGTGTTGTTGGTGGACAACGAAAAAGATCACGCCAGCGCGATGACCGAAAGTCTCGAACGCATTGGCTTGGAGTGTAGTTTCGCGACTTCCGGTCCCGAAGGCGTCAAAATGCTCAGCAAGGACACCTATGACATTGTCGTCACTGACCTGATGATGAACGACGTCGACGGCATGGGCATCCTCAAACACACCAAAGACACGCAGCCCCACTGCGAGGTGATTCTGGTCACCGGTCACGCTACAGTCCCGCGCGCGGTCGAGGCCATGCGCGAGGGTGCAATTAACTTTCTGGAAAAACCGATCACGCCCAAGCGTCTTCAGGCCGTCGTTTCAAAAGCCTGTGAAGCGGTGCGGTTGCGGAAGCAGAACGCTCAACTTCAAAGCCGTTTGGATGAGCGATTTGGTTTTGAGAATCTGATTTACGCCAGCGACAGTATGAAGTCTGTCGTCGAAAGGCTCAAACGTATTGCCCCAACGGACGCGGGGGTTCTGATCACAGGAGAAACTGGATCGGGCAAAGACGTCGTCGCGCAGGCCATCCACCAAAACAGTCCTCGCAAGAAAAAGCCCTTTGTGGCCATTAATACTGCTGCGGTGGCTGAGCATTTGGTGGAAAGCGAATTGTTTGGGCACGTCAAAGGCGCTTTCACCGATGCGATCAGCGATCGGCAAGGAAAATTTGAATACGCCGATGGTGGGACGCTGTTTCTGGACGAGGTCGGCGACATGCCGATGCCAACGCAGATCAAATTGCTGCGAGTTTTGGAGGAACGTGAGATCACACGTGTTGGCGACAACAAATCGATTCCCGTCAATGTCCGAGTCCTCGCAGCGACCAACAAAGACCTCGAGGCAGAAATCGAAGCGGGACGTTTTCGCAGCGACCTGTATTTTCGGTTGAAGATTGTCACCGTGCATCTCGATCCGCTTTCGCAGCGACGAGACGACATTTTGCCGTTGGCCGATTTCTTTCGCAAACAGGCCAGCAAAAAGAACGGGCGATCTATCAAGGGGTTTTCGACTGAACTTCGTCGGTGGATGTTGGATTTCCAATGGAAGGGTAACGTTCGGCAGCTAAAGAACGTGATCGAGAGCCTCGTCGTGATGGACATCGATGAGGTGCTAGATCTAGATGATCTGTCTCCTGATCTTTATCAAGGCCCCGTTGCCATCTCTGCGGTAGCTAATGACGTGTCTTCAGGTGGTTCCGACGGGACGGCCACAAATGATTCACTCCAAGCCGAGTCTGCCGATCCTATGTCATCGACATTAATAGGCAAGTCGTTGAAAGAGATCGAGAAGTGGGCGATTGAACACACGCTCACCCTCGGCAATCATAACCGCGAGGAAACGGCTCGGATCCTTGGCATCAGCGAACGTAACTTGTACCGAAAACTGCGAGAGTACGAGCTTCGGTAGGCCTTTGATTTTAGGTTCGCAAGCTAGAAACTTACGCCACGGATGGTCGCAAGCTGCAAGCTGCAAGCTGCAAGCTGCAAGCTCACGCCACGTGGGGTAAGCTTCCAGCTTGCCAGCCATTGTATGCTATACAATTGAAATTTTTTTGACACTACGCCACTGAACAAGAGCCCGAAACATGATCGAATCGGAAGAAGTTTTCTTTCGGCGTCGGCGCCTTCCTCATCAGGATGTTTCAGGGCACGCAGTCTTCATCACTGCCTGCCTCCACGGCAGCATTCCAGCGGCGGGACTTCGAGAGATCAGTCTGTATCGTGAGAAGTTAAAATCAGTACCAAAGCCGGACGATGGTGGCTCTGATCAAGACTGGGAACAGGTTAAGCACAAGAAGCTGTTTGCACTGGTTGATCACTTGCTGGACCAAAAATCTCCGGTCAATCACTTGGTCGATTCCGCTCAAGCCAGAATCGTGCGCGATGCCTTCTACCACTTTGCAGAAGATCGCTATGAATTATTGGCATTCGTAATCATGCCCAGTCACCATCATTGGCTGTTTCTACCGAACGAAGATTGGGCTGAGAGAGCGATGGCGGAGAATCGGGCGGCGGGTAGGAAATTTCAAACCGCGCGCGAGATTATCTCACATTCTGTTCAAAGCTACACAGCAACCATGTGCAATCGCGTTCGATCTGCATCTGGCCAATATTGGCAGCATGAAACGTTTGATCACTGGGCTCGCGACAATGAAGAGGTGATTCGAATTGCTTACTACATTGAACAGAACCCGGTACGGGCTGGGTTGGCGAGTTCTGCTGAGGACTACGCTTATTCGTCAGCCCGTGTGCGGCAGAAATTGGGTTTGTCGCTGAGCGATGCCATTCCTAAAATTGCTGAAGAAGATCGCTAAATCAATCGCAAGCTAGAAGCTTACGCCACGGAAGTTCGGATGTTCGCAAGCTAGAAGCTTACGCCACGGATGATCGCAAGCTGCAAGCCTTATGTTTTACCAGAAGTTAGCGGAAAAATTTACAAACGAAAAATCGTTTTCGATTGTTTTGCTCTTCTAGTTTGTTTGTCGAATCGAGATTGTAAAATTGTCGGGCGTTTCAAAATCGACCCGTGGTTGGCTCCA
>CALHPU010000170.1 GCA_938036435.1 uncultured Pirellulaceae bacterium
AACCAGCACGTTGCTCTGCGTGGGGACCGAGCCAACGTTCAAGTCAACGGTGCGATTTTTACAGAGAATCGTCAACACTTGAGCTACCACACGCTTCAGCATCACGAGAATCCTGACTGCACGAGCGATTTTCTGTACAAGTCAGCTTTGCAGGACAGCTCGCGCACAGTTTGGCGAGGTATGATCGAGGTCGATAAAGTGGCGCAGCGTACCGATGGTTACCAGCGGAATGACAATCTGATTTTGTCCGAGAAAGCTCGCGCTGATTCCATCCCGGGCCTTGAGATTGAGGCGGACGATGTGCGTTGTACGCATGGCTCAACCAGTGGCCGTGTGGACGAGGAGTTGATTTTCTACGCTCAGTGCCGTGGCTTCACTCGCAAGGAAGCGGTGCGTGCGGTGGTCACCGGTTTCTTTCAGCAGGTCTTTGACCGGATCACGATCGAAAGCGTGAGAGAAGCCCTTGCGTTGGCGATTGCTCGCCGCGTGAGAGATTACGTTTAGGCAGCTAACGACTCGGAGAGTCGTTTTACGTAACTCGACTCTTCGAGTCGAGGCGCACTGCATTTACAACACGCCAGCCAATCCCGATTTAAAATCGGGATGAACCAATTCCAACTCCAGCATATCCAGCATCTTTTGGTTGCCGATTCGTTTTGAATTGGCCGATCGCGATTGGGCGTCGACTTTAGATTCTTCTGGCCACGAAATCGAACCAAGCTCAACCTGATCTGCAATATATTGATAGTAGTCCTTGCGCAGTGCCGGGTTGCCGTCGCTGCAGTGAATGATCTGGCCCATTGGCTTCCGCTGGGCCGTCGCCATGATTGCGTTGACGGCGTCTGTTTGGTGGATCAGGTTCAGATATCCCGATGGCGACAGTTTTCCCCAGTCTTTTTGTTCTACGATCTGACGAGTAGGGATACGGTGGCCGCCATACAGGCCTGCCATTCTCAGCACGGTCCAATTCTCGGTCGTTTGGGCGATTAGTCTTTCGGCTTCCAGACATGCTTTGCCGCCCTCGCGCGCGGGAGTTGTCGGGGCCGATTCGTCGATCCACTGCCCGTCAAAATTGCCAAAAACACCCGTCGAGCTGATGTAAATGAAGTGCTTGATCGGATGCTTCCACGCATCAAAAAAACGCTGCAAACCTTTGACGTAAACATCACGTATATCTGAGTAGCGGCTTCGGTCCATGCCGACCGCGCACACAATGGTTTCCATTTGCGGTAAATCTTTTAGCGCTTGTTGGACAGACGTCGAATCTGTGATGTCACAGATCACCGGAAAGATACCTTCGGCTTGAAATTCTACCGCGCGCTCGTTGGACCGCGTGGTTGCGTAGGTCGTTTGAGTTCCGGCCCACTGTTGGGCTAGAGGAAACCCTAAGAATCCACATCCTACAATTAGTCGGTTCAAATTCTGTTCCTTTTGATACTTACTGGCCAGCTAACGCCGAGTGTCCATCATGATAGACGCCACTAAGGATTCTGGCGATCACGGGAAGATTGCCGGAATTGACAGCATTTTGTCACTGAATATCGCGCTTGGGAAGCGGTTGTGTAACTAGGTGGTATAATAAAAGAGCGGTTTTGCGAAACATGAGGGCCTTTGGCGGAGTTTGATGATTCGGGGCGAGTTGTCGATACTCTTTGTTCTCCAATTGGCGAAACGTCTGATTGGCAAACCGCTCAAGAAAGAAGATAGAAGCAGGAACCTTATGAGTCACCAAAAAAACACCATCTCTCTTTCATCGACTACAGCTCAACTTCTGATTGTCAGTTTCGGATTGCTATTTTGTTCTTGTATGCCTTCATCGGCCGATGCGTATCAGTTATCGCCAACCAGCGCGCTGCATGAAGAGGATCGTATCGATCCTTGGAATGAGGCTGATGGAAAAGAGGGGGCTGTTTCCGAATCGGGCAACCTTGGTTTTTTAGAAACTGGCGGACTGCCTCAGTCGGTTGATCAACTGCGTGCAATGCAAGTGCGATTCAAGTCTTTGGCTGAACAAGTCAAAAACGCGACCGTTAGCATCACCATGCGAACAGGGCAGGGGACCGGAGTATTGGTTTCTAGCGACGGCATCATTTTGACGGCCGCTCATGTTATTGGTGGCCCTCGGCGAGGTGCATTGATTACGTTCCGCGATGGTCAGCGCGCTCGGGCGGTGACGTTGGGCGTTGAAGCCGGCAAAGACTCGGGAATGTTGAAGATTATCGAGATGCTTGAGGACAAAACGAAATCAGCGACGGAGGAAGATATCGCGCCAGGAGAACTGCCTGCCCCCGGAGAATCGATTGAAACTGACGCCGACGAGAGCCCCGATCAAGAATTGTCCGATCAAGATAGCCGATCAGGTGCTTCAGAAAAAGAAGATATTATCGAAAGAGCGTTTGCCAGTGAGAGCTTGCCATTTTTCGATTACTTGGACGTTGGTGTTTCGGAGGGACTCAAAGATGGGCAATGGGTGATGGCGGTTGGTCATCCCGGCGGCCTAGATGAGAAACGTGGCATGGTAGTGCGGGTTGGTCGCATCATCAACCAAAACGCGACCTCATTGCGGACCGATTGTACGTTGGTGGGCGGCGATTCCGGTGGACCGCTGGTGGACATGGAGGGAAATGTGGTTGCCATTCACAGTCGGATTGGAAGCCGAATTCAGGATAACATCCACGTGCCGGTCGATGTTTTCTCCGATACGTGGGATAAGCTGTCCAGTGGTTTCAAGATTGGTGAACAAGGCCTTTTAGGACTTACGGTCAGTTCTGATTCCAACATCGTCTCCGATATTCAAAAAGGTGGTCCTGCGGATAAAGCGGGAATTCAAGTCGGAGACATCCTTTCTGGAATTGGATCAAAGAACGTCAATAACAAAAGAAGTCTAGCACTAGCGTTGCGAGGGCGGTTTCCATTTGAAAAGCTTCCTATTCGAGTGATTCGAGGAAGCCAGAAAGTTGATTTGAACGTGATGCTGGTAGATGCCGAATTACTGGAGTTGATCAAGGGCAAGGGCAAGGGAAAAGGGAAGGGGCCTTCAGGAAAAAAACGTATGTGGCGAGCGCCGTAAAACAGCCAAGAGCGAGTTTCCTAAACTCAGTTCCTTGCCTCCCAAGTCGTACGCATGAACACCACTTGATACACAAAACCACTCGATAAGCTTAACTGCAATGAAATCAATCATCAAAAAATTGGATCTTTTTGCCATGGCGTTTTTTGCCATTGCGTTAGCGTTCGCAATGACAACGTCGAGCGATTTGCGGGCTCAGGTTCCTTGGCTTGACCCACTTTTTCCGCCGCTGGAGCAACCGCAGGCAGAGGAAGAGCCAAACGCGGGTGGATTATTGGGGACTGCATTTGCCAATCTAGACGCATTGTCGGTACCAAGCGAGAAAGATGCGCTGGACAAGTACTCTAAAGGTGCGTCCAAGTTTGAGAAAATGTTTGAGCCGTTGCTTGCCGATGCGCGACAGTCACTGGTGAAGATTCGCTCGACCGGTGCCAGCCGCAGCCGCCGTGCTAAGAAGCGTCAAATTGCTTTGGGAGTCATCGTTTCCGATAAGGGGTGGGTGCTGACCAAGGCTAGTGAACTGAAAGGACAATTGTTTTGCGAGACAGCATCGGGAGACCTAGTAGAAGCAGAAATTTTTGGGCTAGATCCAAAATACGATTTGGCGCTGCTGAGGTTTACCGAACAAGATTCTGCACACCAGTGGCAACCGGCGAAATGGGCCGGGCCGGTATCGGCGATAACGGGTGACTGGGTGGCCACGCCGTTGGATCATGAAGAAGATTCTCATTTGGGAGTGGTGTCAGTGGACAGTCGTGAGATTCCCCCGTCCAAGCCATTTATTGGAATCTATATGGAGAATGCGAAACCGACGGGAGTCCAGATTAATAGGGTGCAGGACAGATCCCCCGCCAGCGAGAGTGGTTTGAAGCAAGGGGATATCATTTTAAAGCTGGACGATGCCATTACCAAAGATGTTGAGCAGCTCCGTGAGCAGTTGGAGCAGTGTGATGCGGGTGATGTGGTGACGTTGGATGTGATGCGAAATGATCGAGAACGTAAAATCAAATTGACATTGGCCAATCGGGACAAGGTCAGCGATGAACACATGCGTAGTAACCAACAGAATCGTATGGGATCGCGTTTGAGCGGTCGGCGAAAGAATTTTCCGTTGGCATTTCAACACGACACGCCGTTGCAAGCCAAGGAGTGCGGCGGCCCGGTGGTGAATCTCGATGGTGAAGTCGTGGGCATTAACGTGGCTCGGGCAGGGCGTGTGGCCAGCCTCGCCATTCCAGCGCATCGAGTTGTCGAGATTATTGAAGAACTTGGAACCGGTGCGCATTCGCCGGAAATCGTTAATGCGATGCGTATCCGTGAAGTGGACCAAGAGATTGGCGAGACGAAAAAGTTCGCAGCCCAGTTGGGCCAGCACATCGAGAAGTTGTTAAAAAGCCAGACAGATAGCCGGCAAGTCCTTCCCGGGTACCAAGCTGCTGTCGATGAAATGGTTGCCGAACTGAATCAACTTCGTAAGAAGATCGAAGACCAAACTCAAGATTTAGATGAGTCGCGACGTGAGGTCGTTCGGATCAAACGTTTGATCAAAGATCTCGAACATGAACGTCAGTGGCTGGAAACTGGGGTTAGGTAGCTGTTGAGATCAGGACACCGAACGCGTAATGAGATTTCGGATTATGCGCTTTTTTCGGCCCAATTGAGCCAAGACGTTTGGTGATGAGCCTCACGACTGGCATGCGCAGTTCACGACTGTGATTGTAACCGTTGGGTGACGATTAATCTTTGGCGGTATGCTCAATGCCGCCCGTTCAACCAAAATTCTTGAAACACAATCTCTCATGGCGATGAATCGACTTAAGAAAAGCCGCCTTGGGATGACACCGCGCCCAACCGCTGCGGCATCGCTTGAACGCTGGCACGAGTCTTTCATCGAGTACCTTCGTAGTGAATGCCATCTTGCGGAAAACACGGTCAAGGCTTACGGCCGAGACATGGTGCATTTTCAAACGTGGCTGGCCGACCGATCTCTTGTCGATCTGTCCGTTTCAGAGCTGTCAGATTTTGTTGCATATCTGTCGTCACGCGGATTAGCACCGTCGTCTATCGCTCGCGCGATCGTGGCGATCAAGATGTACTTTCGTTACCTCCAGCTTGAAGGCGTAATAAAAGAAAACAAGATCGAACTCCTTGGCAGCCAGAAGTTATGGCAACGCATTCCAGAGGTGTTGAGCCCGCGGGAAGTTGAACGTTTTCTTAAAGCGCCGCGAAGGATCGAGTATTACTACTTGCGTGACCGCGCGTTGTTGGAGATGTTGTACGCTACCGGATGTCGTGCGTCAGAGATTTCGAACTTGCGTCTGCGCGATGTGAACTTGAAGCAGCGGTACTGTAAGTGCCACGGTAAAGGCGACAAGCAACGGATGGCTCCCCTCGGTGAAGAGGCGGTGGAGACCGTTCAAGCCTACCTTCAGCAGCAGCGCCCAGCGCTAGAGGCAAAACGCCCAACAGAAACGGATTGGCTGTTTCTTACTCGCTCGGGGCGAAGAATGCGACGAGAGGCAATTTGGGAATTGGTCAAAAAGTACGCATTGATCGCCGGTATCACGCGTGACATCAGTCCCCACACGATGCGACACAGCTTTGCGACGCATTTATTGGCCGGAGGCGCCGACCTCCGTCAGGTGCAAGAAATGCTTGGCCATGCCAGTATCGCCACGACACAGATCTACACGCACGTCGATCAGACAAGGCTGAAGAAGGTTCATGCCCAGTTCCATCCAAGGGGATAGGTATTGAGCCTCGGTATTGTCACTAAGGTCGCCTTTAGCTCCGAGGTTGACGTTGTATTGAAACGCTTCGCGATTTCAAATTTACGCCGTCAGTTTTTCAAATACCAAATGCCTCTAAGCTTCTTGAAACTGATTGAAGCTGAACCAGTTTGGAACTGGTATCTGCCACCGGGTTTTCGCTCAACCGATTCGTAGTCGATAGACTGAAGCGCGGTAAGCAGTCTGGCTTTTTTCTGTTGCTCAAATTTTTCTAGACCCGCTTCGAAGTTTGGAGATTTGCTGAATTCTGAGAACTCTTTGGGGTGGAGAATCGTCTCGAAGATGGTTTGAGCGTCTTCGTTTTCAATGGTTTCTATAAACTCTTCGACTCGTAAAACCAGATCCTCATCCACTGTTGGTTTCGGTTTGCTGACCGGCAACGTCGAGGCGACTTGCACCTTTTGAGGTGAAAGTTTTGCTTTTTTCACGTACGGTTGCGATTTCTTACGTCGAGAGGATTGTGGTTTCTGTGGGGAAGTTGAAGCCGAGACTGGCGACACTAACTCAAGTTTCGTCATTAGGTCAGACTTCACCGCTTGGTAAATATCGACGTTACTCAGTTGCGAGAGCTCAATGGTCATTTCTTTACCGTCTGCTGTCTCAAGCGCCACTTTAGCGCGATCGATGACGCCGAGAAACTTGGCCCGTATCGTGTGATTGCCAGTCACATCTTTCCAGTCTCTGAGTTGACTGTTGGTAGAGGCATCAACGGGGCTGTTCTGGCCCAGCAATGATGAGACCGGGCACGAGAAAACCGTTGCTAAAGAAAGAGTTAGGAGAACAACACCGCTAAGCCGACATCGCATGGCAACCTATCCTTGAAAATGAACCGAGAGGGTTCATGATCGGGAATTGTCCCGCGTTTTGCAATACCGATTGGCTTCGGGGCCTCGGAGGCCTATTTGTTGCGGAGAATCAATACGGTTTGCCGCGCGTGGTGCAGTGGCAGGATCTCCTCGATCGAAAAGAATCGACCCCAAACTTGCCTCAAAAAGTTGTTTGAGTGGAATACTTGAGCTCGGTATGGCCCTGATTGTGAAAATCGGTAGACCGACTTGGTGTCCGGCATTTCTCCCATCAGCGTTTCGCGAAATGTGGGGTCGATGTTGATAATCGACTGGACCAACCGATTGGATTTGTCATCAATTGATTTCCTGATCGCAGCCCATGTGTCTTCGTTGTGGACAGTGATATAGGCGATTCCGTCGTCTGAGAGAATTCGTTGTAGCTCCGCCAGCCAGCTTGTTTCAAATGTATCGATGTGCGTGAAAACAGAAAACGCCGTAATGATGTCTACTGAGTTGTCACGGATTGGAAGTGCAGGAATACAGTGGTTGAAAATTGGTTTGATCGTGTGGGGCATGAATTCATACAGCCAACGAATGTGGCGGCGATTGATATCGCTTCCCCAGATTTCAGGTATGTCCGACTGAGCAGCGAAGTGCCTAACAACTCGACCGGAGGCACACCCAAAATCAAAGACCGAACGCGCGTCCACTCCGTAACGCTTGGCTGCCTGTTCGATCTTTAGGTAGTCTTCGAGTCCGCTTAACCAGTATTGTCCGTCGTAGCCTAGCGAGTAACCTTCGCGGTCCTCAGCGCATGGGATCGGATAAGTGTCCTTAGCGATCAAGTCGCTAAGCACCCTGCCGTCAAGCAAAGGCTCGATGGAGGCCAGCCGTATGGGACTACTCTTGAATTCAGTCGCATCAAGAGTAGCAGCCGACGGGAGGTTACTAAAGGGCAGCGTATCCAACGTGTTCCGGGAGATATCCTCTTCCCAAGCAACTGGTCGGCTATCGCGCAGTCGGTTGGTGACAATGCGGTGGACTTGATCAGTGTCGAGACCTTGGATGTCCCGCAATCGCTCATTGACAATTTGGTGAACAGTATCAATGTCGAGAGCTTGGTTATCGGGCTCCCGCTCTACGATAATCCGGACGTCACTTTTGGCCTTTGTAGGCTGCGTTTCGTTGAGCTGGTTTTGGTTGACTTTGATCATAGTCGACTCTGAGCAAGTGCTGTTTCAATTTCCAATACTCATTACAAGTAATGGACGTGCCTCGCTCCGTCGTTGGCATCCACCATTATAGCCCCTGCGGAACCTCTTGCAGTGAAAAAACTGAGCAATATTCGGTCAACGCCGGCCGTTCAAGTAATCGGAGAGTGTTGCAGATTGCCTAAACAGAATGCTGACTTTCGCGTTTGGCACTTTCAACGAAGCTCCAAAATAGAAGGCGATCTTCCGGGACAATCGGCCTGTTTGCGCCAATCGTTAAACGTCGTTGCAACAATCGAAGCAGCGGAGGCGAGGAACCTTAGAATTCTCTGAAACCATCAACGCAAGATACGACGCGGGCTAAGTTACCTCGTTGACGTTGGTTGCCACTGTGAGGTTTGCTCATCTGCCGCGACTCACCCAGACAAGCTATTCACGCCTGTTTCTCAGCAACGATCACGCGGCGAAGCCCGGCAAAATCCTTGATCGATTCGGCCAGAGTCAGCGGAGAGTTTTCAATGATCTCTAAGCACTGGTCAAAGACGTCGGGGCTATTTTCGAAAATTAGCTTTCCGCCGGGAAGCAGCATGTCGACCGATTGGTCAACCAATCTTTGAATGATCTCGGTGCCTTGTTCACCGCCAAAGAGTGCCATTTCAGGTTCGTATTTCAGCACGGTTTCTTCGACGGTGTCGATTTCATCGCGACCAATGTAGGGTGGGTTACTGACAATCAAGTGTACCGGTTTGCTTCCGTCTGGCAGTGCATCTAATAGATCACCGGTGAAAAAACGAACCTGCTGGGTCACTTCGTGTTTGGCAGCATTAGCTCTGGCCACTTCTAGAGCTTCGGTAGAAATATCGGTTGCCGCGATGATCGATGATTCGATGTGTTTGGCAATCGCGATTGCCACGCATGCGCTGCCAGTACCGACATCAATGATACGAATGGGGCAGTCGTCAATCGTCTTGGCCGCTTCGATTGCGGCGACGACGACGTGTTCAGTTTCGGGACGAGGAATCAGAACGTTTGGCGTGACGTCGAAGTTAATCGAATAGAACTCTTTGTGACCGACAATATAGGCCACAGGTTCGCCAGCACCACGACGTTTCACCCAAGCTCGGTATTCGGTCAGTGTTTCGGCCGGCGGCACTTCTTCGAAACGCGTATATAGTTCGATTCGTTGGCACTGAAGTGCTTCGGCCAATAAAACTTCGGCGTCTAGACGTGAACTCTCGGAGCCCACTTTTTCAAAGTAGTCGTTCGTCCAGTCAAGAAGACGTTTGAGGGTCCATTGTTCAGTGGCTTCAGCCATTGGTCGTCCGATCGTTCCGAGTCAGTAGGCCCGCGAAACCTTTACTTTAGCATTTGCGCGAGGCATGAACAGGCGTGATTGCATTGCAGAAGCGTCTGTACTTTCGACGGCCGGCTATTGTTCATTGGAATTATTCTTGAACTTGATCTTTTCGATCAGTTTCTTGACCTTGCCGCCGGAAACTTTGCCCGAAACAGCCTCAATTGCCCGAACGGTGTATCCATACTTCAAACCGTAGTCGATGTCGAATTCAACTTCCGTTTCACTTGCCGACTCAGGGTCTCCATCGCCGGCAAGCTTTTGCTCAATATAGTTGGTCAGATCCGTGTACAGGTTGGGATCAGGACCAAAGGTCAACGTCTCGATTTCATCATCGACTTGAATGCTGTTGATGACTCCTTCAGGACCCGAGCGGAGACTGACTCGGATCAATTCTGGTGGCTCATCCAAAATGTCAGTGGCGGGCCCAGATGCCATCGGCATCTTAATATTGAAATCGGCCTCTTGCGCGACGACCTTAAAGGTCATGATGAAAAAGATCAGTAACTGGAAGACGATATCAATCATCGCCGTCATATTCAGCTGGATCTCTTCAGGTTCTTCGCGCTCGAGTTTCATTGATCGGTCAGTCTGATATTTACTAGTTAATTTTCTCATTGACGCGCAGAACGAAGTTTTCCATTTCTTCGTCTTGGCATTTGGCGATCAGTTTCTGCACCAGCCCTGTCGGTGTATCTTCGTGAGAGCGAATGATAACGGCGATTTCTCCAGTATCGACATCTTCGCGATCAGCGTTTCGAACTTCTTGTTTAAGGATCGGGCCCATAACGTCGATTTGCGGAATACGTTGGCCCTCGAAGATAACGTTCCCTCCGGGTTCCAAGTTCAGGATCACTTGGTAATCAGGCCGACCCTCAGGCGGAATCGCCAATTCACTGACCGGCAGAGTAATTTCTTCGGCACGATCGACTTCCGAAAAATTGATCAACAACATAAAGAACGCGATCAACTGAAACGTCATGTCGATCATCGGCGTCAAATCGCCTTCGAGAACTTTGCTGGATTTTGTTTTGCTTAACTTCATGGTCGATCGAGCTGAACAGATTTAGGAATCACTGACCGATTCCAGTCTTTCATTTAAAAATCCTAACTCTTTTTGTTGCCTACTTTCTCGAATCGACTCATCAAATTCTCACTTTGAATACCGACCTCCAAGACAATTTTTTGAACGTGATTCTTCAGCAGGTTGTAAGCCGCGATCGCTGGAATCGCGACGGCTAGCCCAAGTAGTGTCGTCAACAACGCGGTCGAAATACCACTGGCCAGTTTATTGGGGTCTGGCGTACCGCCGCCTGCCGCGATTTCGTAGAACGAGTTAATCATGCCGTGAACCGTACCGAACAACCCAATCATCGGGCTGAGTGTTCCGATCAGCGCTAGGTAGCTAAGTCGGTGATCGAGTTTCATGTTCTCTTCTGCACCGACTTCTTGCATTGCAGCGATCGCGTGCGAGTAGCTGCTGGAGAGTCGGGCTAGTCCTGCCGCCAGCACGTTGCCAAGAAAGGACTCGTCGGTTTTGGAAAGCTCGTAGGCCTCTTGGTACTCTTTGTTGTCCAGATGAGCCTCAAAGCCCTCTATTAGTTCGGGCGGGCACAGCGATGCTCGTCTGGCCGAAATTAGATTCATGATCACCAGCGCGACCAACGCACAAGAGAGCGCAAGAAACACGCCAAGGTATTCCAGTCCGAGAGAGTTATAGAGCCATCCCAAGAGCGATTGTTCCTTGGGAGGCGCATCGGCTGCTGCAGCTGCCGGAACATCTTGAGCGAACGCAGTCGGCTCTAGAACAAGAACCACCGCTAGGAACATTATTCCGATCGCAAGGGCCCAGCGGAGATGGTTGGATTTAAAAATCGAAATTTCCATTTTGAATTACTGTGGAGGGTTACGATTGATTTCAATGGGAATGTGTTTTTTCAGGTAATGCTTCGCAAAGCATAAAGTCTTTTCTTGGACTCTGAAATGGCGTGGACTTTGAAACGGCCCCAAAGTTCGAGGCAACTCAGTTGAGCTGCTGAGCCCAGTATGAGTTGCGATAGCGAGATTTCAAGAGTTCTCTACTTTTGTTGGCTTGGTCGGTATTTTCAAGTTTAGGCCAGATTTTCGACAAATAGAACAGTGCTTCGGCATGAGCATTGGCTTCACTGGTCATCAATAGGTGTGTCATGAGAAACTTCTCCCGCGCCTCTTTCCATCGTCCTGCTGTGAAATGATAGACGCCCCAAGCATTATAGGCTGCGGCGAACAGTTCTTTGTTGTCAGGATTTTCGACTTTAACCAGTTGTCGAATCGGTTCTTCGATTCCTTCGGTCTCACCAGCAAGCGCCTGTGATTTTGCTTTTAAGCATGTCGCAAGACGCTTGTACTGCTGTGCGACGTCACTATTGTCCGCACTTGAGAGAATTGCCTCACATTCAGAAACCGCTTGGTCGTGTTGCCCTTGAGAGTTTAGTGCTTCGGCTAACAGATAGTGCCCCTTATAGCTGTACTCCGGCCACTGAGAATCGGCCATTTTCTTAAACTCTGCTTTCGCTAGGTCGGTCAACTTCAAGCCAAGCAACAGCCGCCCTTGCAATTCTGTCATCGGGTAGAAGTGGTAGCTCTTCTTGTACTTCTGTAAAAAAGCGTTCACGAAAGTACCACCATCTTTGAGGGGTTTGTCTCCGATAAGGGCAAGGTTGGCATGGCACCATGATTTAAGAAATGCGATCTCGTGGGCCACGAGAGGGTTCTTCTTGTCATCAACTTTTTCGATCTCATCGAGTCCTTGGGCATAACTGCCGGACATGATGCGCTCGCGCGTCCGATCGAGTTGCGAAGATTGACCTGAATAGACGATCTTGCGAATCTCTTGGGAGGGAATCGTCGTTTTCTTTCCGCGTGATTCGATGACGACACCAGCTGGAGTCATGTCGACTACCTTGCCGGAAGTTTTCGTCGATCCACTGCCACCAGAAAATCGATAAATGCTGTCGAGGCTCTGTGCATGAATAGTCTTTTCGGAGCAACAGCTGATTGCAGTCAAAATGACAGCCAGCATCAGGCTAGAGACGCTAAAGCTTTTAGTGGTAGAGGAATGTTTGGGCATCAATTTCATCGGGCTAAATTAATTCTTCGTTGTGTGTTTCTTCATTTCAGCAATCAGTGTCTGAAATTTGTTGTTCCAAGGACCGGCCGACAAGAAAGCAAATCGTTGTAGGGCTTTGGAAAGTTCGGAATAGGAGGAGTTAATGGCTTTGTTGTTCTGTTTTAATAATCCGTACTCAAACCGTGATTTTACTGAATTGTAAATTGAAGTGCGAAAAGCCTCATTGAATTTGTCGTTGCCGCGTGTCGCTTGGACCAGCCTTCTCCAGCCCCAGATGGCATTTTTTTCACGTTTGGTTTTAGGGTCCTTAAATTTTCCGGACCCCATCATAGCTTTCGCATATGCATTGGCATCCTTTTTGTTCTTGCCCCACATCTGAAAGGTTTCAGCAGCATCAATCTGCCATGTTAACGCAGCAGACTTCTCTTTGAGCAGTTGTTCAAAGATAGAAACGGATTGTTGGTAGTCGCCACTGC
Source organism: uncultured Pirellulaceae bacterium (assembly GCA_938036435.1). Taxonomy (GTDB): domain Bacteria; phylum Planctomycetota; class Planctomycetia; order Pirellulales; family Pirellulaceae; genus Mariniblastus. The sequence continues at coordinate 12,798 of CALHPU010000170.1, forward strand.
CGCGTAGGGCGAGGGCTTTTAGGTGTTGAATCGCAAGTTTTGCGTTGGGGTCTTTCACGCCAAGTTTCTCAGCTCGGTCCAATGCAGAGTTGGCTTGATCGAACAACGGTGCGGCCTCGGTAGCGGCTCCCGCTTCGTTGAGCGCAGACGCCACCTTCAGCAACGTACTGCCCGCCCACAAAACGGTACTGGTATCCGTTGAGCCATTTTCGATGGTGCCGACGAAGCTGGACAACACCGAAGCGAATTGTTTTCTTTCCTCGAGCGATTCAAGACCCTCGAATTGATCGTTGAGTGATTTTCCGACGCTCCGATAAATGGCGGTTAGTTGAGACTTCGCGGCGGGGTCGTTCTGCATATCGGTAATGATTCCGATCGCTTTGTCGATCGACTGTTTCTGATTGCTGCCGGTCGTGACGGCCGCAAGATAAGTTTTGATCGCAGTCCTGTTAGCGCTCTGGCGGAAACGGTCTGCGTATCGGGAGCCTTCAATCGCCGGATGCTTCTCCGCGATCAGTTTTAGCGGAGATAGCCTGCCTGTCTCCAGCTGCTGTACTGCTTCTTCAATTTTGTTTTGCTCCAGCAGTACGCTAACCAACGACAATGCCGCCGAAGCGCTAGAGTAAGTGACCTGATCTTGCGGCGCCGAAACGACCGATTGCAGCAGTTTTGCCGCGTCCCCCAAACGCTTTTGCTGGCCTGTTTCGTCGAGTTTTCCATTGGTTCGATAGTCGCCCCAGAATTTTTCGCCCAATGCGGCGGCCAGCAGTGGTTTGCTAGAGAATGAGTCAGGGATCAACGCGAAAAATTCTTCGGCGGTAGCCAAGTCTTTGTTTCTGATTGATGACTGAACGATGGTTGCCGCAGCGATCGCGGACTCATTTGAGTCGGGCCAACGCTCACAAATCTCTCGACTGGCGGTCGCCAGTTTGTTTGCTTCGTACTGGTTGTCGTCTTTGGATACAGAGGACAGCAGGGCGGAATACCCTTTGACTATATTGGCACTGGCCTGCCGCGTCCAAGCGACCGTGGGATATTTGTCCAGCAAAAATTCGGCAATCAATGCAGACTGAAGCGGCTGGCCTTTTGCAAAATAGCAAAGTGACTGGTGGTATCGGAGGAAATTGACGTCTGCGCGACTGGTTGAGTCGTCGGCAAGCGCGAGGGCCGTCTGATAGAAGTCCAATGCGGCGTCAGCCTCTTGAACGAGCCGAGTGGATTTCTCTTTAACTCGTTCTGCGATTGTTGTTCGTTCAGCCGGTGATTTGGTGCGCGACAGGAGTGATTTCTGTTTGCGGACCTCGTTTTGAAGTTCCACGACACTGGCTGTTAATTCGCTGGCGACATCTTTGGCGTCTGCAAATGTCTTGACCTCAGCAACGGGTTTCTCCGTATTGGATTCGGAGAAAGAAAGCTCCCATTTGTCCACGATTGATTTTGCCAACGAACGATGTGGCCCGTTGGTGCGTGCGATCTTCCGCACCAATTTGTTGGCGTCACGTAAAAGGGATTTAGCTTCGGTGTTTGCGTTAGGTCCTTTTTCCTCGCGCACGGCCGCGGCACCGATGAGTTTGGCTGTGGCTAGTTCCAACTGAATCCGTTGCCAGTCAGGTTGATTGATCTCCGAGCGATTGAGGCGCTCCACGCGTGGGTCCAGTATTTTGATGACTGTTTTCCAAGGGTAAGTGTCGATCTTGCCCCAACTGTCGACGGCGACGGTCATCGCATCCTTTTTCAGTCGATCCTCTGCCGCGCCGTTCCCGATTTCAAACACATAGTCCAACAGTTGCAAAGTCTTTTCGTGGTTGCCAAGTTTTTGTGCCGCGCGAGCGCCGTTGATAGCGGCCTTGAAAATAAAGGCCTGCTTTTTGACGCGCCGGTAGGTGTCGTAAACGCCCTCGCTTTGTTCTACTGCTTTTTCCAGCAGCGCTTTTCGTTCTGGAGAATCAGCGGCCAGTGTGTCGGCAAGACGTTCGGTTACAAGCGGTTGTTGCGTCCGAATACTTAGGTACTGTTGTTGCAGCTGCTTTTTGGTGGCGGCTGAATTAGGATCTTCGGGGTCCAGTTGAAAATTGTCCAAGACATCACGCAGTTCGTTTTGGCCTGACTCGTACTGGGACATGGCAGACCGAAGCAACGAATCGGCCTTTTGAATCATCCCCGTTTTTACGTCGGCCGGAATTCGTGCGTTCTTGGAGCGGCTAAGTTGAATTTCCGATCGCTTGACTTTGATGTTGGCACTTTCTAACAGCACATTGAATTTCTCCACTGGAGTACTCAAGGCGCTGGCATAAGTGTTCAGCAGTCGGTCTGCCAAATTGAATTTTTCTTCCCGCGCTCGTGGATCTCGATCCGACGCGGCACTTCGGACCAATATTTTGGCTCGCTCGTAAGGAATTTTCGCGCGAAAATCCTCAGGGATCAGCTCGCTGTCTTGAGCGTTTTTCAAATAGTCGGCTGCCACGTCGTAGAATCGCTCGTTGACCAATGCTCTGAGGAATTTCTCTGCTGGTTCTTCGGCGTTGCATACGCATTGTGTAATCAATCCGCCTCCGAGAAAAATGAACACGAAGACCGGTAAAAGAATTAGATTGTGGAAACGCATGGATGTTACGATTTTGGGTCCGGCTGCACGAGAGATCGTTTGCTTATAATATTAGCGGATTATTACCTTCCAAGTGAATATCTGTGATGTCAAAAATTCGGTTTGTTTGATCTTCTTGTAATTCGCTTGACCGAATGTTTGTAAGGTAAGGCAAAACATGACAGAAAGTGACTGAGAAACGTTAAGGTTGGGAACCATCAAAAATCCAGAAAATGACGACTTCAATTCTTGGCAAGTCGACAGTGAGTCCGACTCGACTTCGCCGTCGTCTAGTTCTGGCATGCGCACCGGAATTGATTTTGGCGGCGACCGAGCCAGAGACGGTAGCAAAGCAGCTCGGGCCGTCCGGTTTCGGATCATGGTTTTGATGATTTTGTTGTTGTTGGTGATCTTTGCGATGAAAGAAGCAGGGAAGCCGCAGCGCTGGATGTGGATGGGCTTCGACAAAATTGAACAGTCCTCAAGTAAGGGTGATTTTCTAGTTGACGCTAGAGATGCGAGCGCCGATGAGGCAATGGATTGGACAATCGCAAAAAGTACCAGTGGGAAATTGTTGGCGAGAGTAGCGGATGAGACTGGCGATCGAGACCTGCGCGGTGAAAGCGCAATCGGATTGAGCACCGCAAAGTTGGACCAGCAATCTGATAATGAACTCGACAGAGAGTTCTGGCAGGATGCATACAAGCGACTCCCCGAAGAGAAACAAATGCAGTTATTCGGATTGTTGCGAAAGGTGGTTCGGTCGGACTTTGCTGCCACGGCCGAGACAGAGGTGACCGCGCTCAAAAAAATCATTCAGCGTCTCAAAAAAGAACAAAGTGATTTTCAAACTTTGGCGTTGAGTGAGATATCTCTGCTGAGTGATGGTCAGGAAAAACAAAAGAAAACCAAGAGACTATTCGAGTTCGACAGTCGCTGGCAAACCGAAGTCGTTCCCACCTTGGATGCTGCGGTTGCGGGGGACGACTTTTCTTTTGGAGGTCAGGTCGAGATTCGAAAAGTGGTTCAGATTTTACGTCCTCAGTTTTTCGATGCGGTAGAAGATATGGCAGGAATGGGCACCGGAGGTGACCTGCCCGGCTGGCTGACCGTTTGGGACGAGGCTATTGCAGGACCGCCGTGGGGCTCGTCACGAGCATCGATTTTGGCGGGTGAGGTTTCCTTTCTTCAGCTTTCTGGTCAACCGGACAACTATCGTGGCCAACAGGTTTCTATTGCAGGACAGGCACGGACGTGCAGAAAAAAGTTGCTCAAAGAGACTCAGCTGCCGGTCGATCACTACTACGAAGTATGGGTCGAGCCTGTGGACGTTGATGGAGACGGCTTGTTTTGTGTTTATGCTGCGGAGATTCCCGATTCGTTTCCGGTAGATCTCTTAGAACGCGAGTCAGGTAGATTTCACGAGGTCGACGTTCCTGTTTCACTGACCGGACGATTTTTTAAAATCCGCTCATATCGAGATTTGGGTGACGGTGTCAGTCATAGTCCGGTCGTGATCACGCGGCGGATTGACTCTGTTGGCAAGACATTGCCGACCGAGGGCTCGTCAGCACGTGCGATTCCCGGATGGAGTAAATTAGTGGTTTGGTTTTTGGCGATAGCCACGCTGGCGATGGGATTAGCCATCGCACTTTTTCGCACCACGCGTTCGCCATCACGGAAGCTCGGTCAATCGACGGTCAATCGCACACAACGCTCACTGAAAATGCTCGAGCGCGACCAAAGTATCAAATCACCGGCGCAGCGCGTGGCCGAGTTAGCCGAAGAGGAAGGCTGCCAATCGGAGAACGACATGGAACAGGAGACCGATCAATGATTCAGTATCCGCGATCGATTACTGCCACCCTCCCTTTGGGAGGGTCGGAGGCTCGCCGACGGGGAGGGCTGCCTCCCAAAGGCATTCACTTTAGGTTTTCATCACTTAATTCAAGCGGTTCTTTGAATTGCTTTCGCCCGGAGGGCGGTACATTTCCTGCCGGTGGCGTGAGCCACCGGAATCTATTGAGCTTTCGAGAAAGCCCGGAGGGCGACACAACCTTTTGTGCCGCCCTCCGGGCTGATTGCTTGTTGATATCTGTCCCGGTGGCTGACGCCACCGGCAGTTCATGTGTCGGCCTCCGGCCTAAAGCGAGTGCCATTGGGCCGCGGTTTTTCCATGTGATCGTGTTGCTACTGATATTCGTTGTTCCGGCTATTGGCTTTGCCGAACATGTGGTAGCTGATGATTCGCCAGAATCATTGGCTGGATTCTCTGCCAGTGAAACGTACGACCTCGTTCCGGGGTTACCGTTGGACTTAGAGGAGGCTTTTTTTGTCCGTAGTCTTTATCGCGTTGCAAAAGTATCTTCTGAGAGCCTTGGCAAGTTCAGCCAAGACAATGACGACGTTTCCTGGCAGCAACTGGTGGAGAAATCGCGCGACTTTAGGTTTTGGACATTCACGCGTGACGCACTGTTAGAGAAATTGACGGTTCTGAAGTTTCCAGCGGATTCTGAGACCGGCATCAAAGGCGTTTATCTGGCAACATGTCGCTGGAGCACGGGACAAAAGTTTTTTCTAGTGTGTCGCTCGGTTCCATCGCGTTTGCCGCGCGGCAAACAACTGAAAGAACCCATTCGATTCTCTGGATTCTTCTATAACTCTGTGCAATTAGCGGCAGGAGGAAAAGGCATTAAATTGGGACGCGCTGATCCTGAAGAAAAAGAGAAGGAGGAGCCTGACGAGATCGACACCGGCGAGATCGCGCCACTGTTTGTGGTCAATCGATTTGCTTGGTATCCCAATGCGCTGACCGAGGCTGATGGGAAGCTATCCGTTTCTGCGGGGCATGTAGAACTTGCCTCCCAAGGCGTCGACGTGGGACTGTTTGACTATGTAAGAAGACGCAACAGTAAACCACTGGCTCAGCAGGACGCTGATTGCTTCTACCAAATGCTGTGGGCGGCTAGTGCGATCGGTCGTGAGGGACTCGATGGGCCTCAACAAGTGGATGATCAAGCCAGTTCATCGGTCGGGTTTGTCGAACTGGTCGGCGCTCCGGGCAAGCACATCGGCGCGCGAGTCAGGGTTACCGGCAGTTTGCGTCAGTGTGTTCGGATAGAGGTGCCTGCCGATGAGCCTGCTGGAGGCGTTGACCAATCACAGCGGCACTACTACCAAGTCAGTTTGTTCCCCGATACCGGTGGGCGCAAAGTCGTAACACGCACCGGAGATGGCGAGGCGCTTTCATTTGATCGTTATCCCGTGACGGTGTGCTTGACTACGCTGCCGGCGGAGGTGAAGCCCGAAACGCTGGCGGGGAAAACGGCGACCGTGGACGGGTTCTTTTATCGATTGATTAAGTATCAGTCCCAGAAGACAGAAGCCGAGGGCCAAGATGGAATGGTCAGCCCGTTAGTCATGGCCAGCGACGTACAATTGGTCGCCACCGCTAGTTCTGCACGAGCGGTCGATAACCTGATGAACACTTTTCTGTGGTTGATGCTGGCCGCCGTTGCCGGCGCGATCATCTGGAAATTCCTCAACTGGCGGAGGAGTTTCTTCAGTGGGGCAGAGCAGGGCACCGAAGGCGCGTTTGATCTTCCGGAGAGAATCGACGCATCAAATTTTGAAGACCAAAACCTGTCATAGCTTACGAAGGATACTATTCTTCTTATCTGACTTGCGGAATCCCAGCGTGATCAGCTGGCCGAGGCTCGCCAAGCGGCCAGTGAAACTTCCGCTCGGATTCGTTGATCGCCACGTCGTTGATGCTGGCCTCGCGACGACACATTAAACCGGCATCATCGAACTGCCAGAGCTCATTCCCGTAAGCGCGGAACCACTGACCTTCAGTATTGCGGTACTCGTATTGAAAACGAACTGCGATTTGGTCATCGCTGAAAGCCCAGATCGATTTGTTAAGTCGATAGTCGAGTTCTGTGTCCCATTTTCCAGACAGGAACTCACGTATCTCGTGACGACCTTTCAAGAACGTGCTACGGTTTCGCCACTCGGAATCCTCTGAGTAAGCCATGCTGACCCGCTGTGGGTCGCGCGAGTTCCAAGCATCTTCCGCAGCGCGGACTTTGGCGGTGGCAGTTTCAAGCGAAAAAGGCGGAACCAATGGAACACTCATAGAGAGACTCGATGTTGAATGTAGGGCAACATGTCAAGGTACAGCGCGGTGTATTGTCCCCGCTCATACACGAACGCATCGACGGCTTGTCGATGCGTTTAAGTTTCTTACGAAGCCATGAAAGCACTTACTGGCTCAAAACTGTTTGTACGGCAGGAATTTGCCGCAGAAGGTGATTTTGACGCGGTCGCCTTTAGGATCGGGTTCTCGATCAACGTCGATCGAGAAATCAATCGCACTCATGATCCCGTCGCCGAATTCTTCTTGAGCCACATCTTTCATCGCCATGCCGTAGCTGTGCATGATCTCGTAGAACCGATAAACAAAGGGATCCGTGGGAACGGACATGTCCATGCAACCACGAAAGGGACACAGCTTGAGCAGTTTGATTTCAAAATCGTCTAACCCGAACTTCTCCCCAACCGCGGCAGCCTGATCAGGGTTCAGTTGGCATTGACCCGTGAGCGCGGCAGCGGTCCAGACAGGGTTTTGACCGGTCAGCGGAGCCAGTTGTTCCCAAGTCCAGTCGTTGGCTATTTTGATCGCACAAATTTTTGCCGTGACATCGGCACGTGTGGTCGTGGGGACTTCTGTGATGGTAGACATTGAAATTTCCTTTTTTTTTAAGGGGATTGGAGTTTAAACTTGCCGTCTGAATTAGACTTCCGCTTTTTGAGGCGTTTCATTGGTTGATTCATCAGCGGAATCCGTAAGCGCTTTTCCGGCCGGTTCGGTTGAGCCACCGGGCTGTTTTTGATGACTGATCAGGAACCTCAAGATGTGATTGCGAACCCGTGAGTATTCGGGTGACTCGATCATCTGCTGCCGCGTTCTTGGTCGCGGAATGTTGACGTCAATGATCTCAGCCAGTTCGGCTTCCGGGCCGTTGGACATCAATGCGATGCGATCGGAAAGAAGGATTGCTTCGTCGACGTCGTGAGTCACCATGAACACGGTGGCATTCGAACGCTGCCACATGGCCATCATTTCTTCTTGGATCACACCTCGTGTGAGTGCATCAATCTGAGCGAAGGGCTCGTCCAGCAGTAGCACTTTTGGATTGACGCAAAACGCGCGAGCAATCCCAACGCGCTGACGCATGCCGCCGGAAAGGAGTGCCGGGCGTTTTTTCTCTGAGCCGGTTAGGCCCATCATGTCGATGTACTTTTGGGTATGCTCATCCAGTTCAGGCCCCGACCAGTCGGGGTGAGCCGATCGGACGGCTACGCGGACATTGTCAAAACAGGTCAGCCAAGGCATCAGAGCGAAACTTTGGAAGACGACCATGCGGTCCAAACCCGGTTCGGTGACTTCTTTTCCGTCGACGATGATGCCGCCAGTTGATGGTTTATCGAAGCCCGCCATGATGTTCAATAGCGTACTTTTGCCACAGCCCGAATGCCCGACCATGGTAATGAACTCACCCTCGCGCACATCGAATTTGACATCTTTGAAGACGCAGAATGTGTCACCCGTTTTGGCTCCGCTACCTTTGAGCACCGGGAAAATTTTAGTCACATGATCGACCTTCATCGCTAGTTTGCGATCCGCGGCTGAGTGGTTCAAATGACTGGCTTCCGAATTATTCGACAAAGCTGACTCCTCTGGCAAAACGATCCAATAGAGAGTCAAGGATGAAACCCATCGCTCCAAATACCAACACGGCGAACATCACACCCGCGATGTCAAGATTGTTCCACTCCATCCAAATGTTGTATCCCACGCCCAGTTCACCCAGCAGCATTTCTGCAGGAACGATCGCCACCAGCGCGCTGACGAAGGAGATTCTCAGACCCGAGACGATCGACGGAGCGGCGCCTGGAAGGATGACGGTGAAGAAGCGGCGGAACCAGCCAAATTGAAGCAGTCTGGCTACTCGCAGATAGTCGTTGCGAATGTTGCTGACACCGAAAGCGGTGTTGGCCACCGTCGGCCACAAGGAAGCAAGAAAGACTACCAAAACGGCAACCGACTTTCCGTCTTGAACGGTGTAGAGCAGCAACGGCATCCATGCGACGGGCGAGATCGGCTTGAGAACTTGCAAGAACGGGTTGAGCACCTCGAACAAGGTTCTCGACAGTCCGATGAAGACTCCCAACAAAACTCCCACCAGCGAAGCTGCGAGATATCCGATCGCGAACACGGTCAAGGTGTACAGGATCAGCCAACCGATTCCGTGATCGTTCGTTCCCTTTCGATGAAAGGGGTTGGAAAACTCTTGCTTGATTTTCTCGACGACTTTCAATGGACCGGGGAAGGTCGTCGATTTTTCCGGATTGTTGATGTATTGGCCGTCGTTGTACGGGTCGGGGATGATCTCGCCATTCATCTCCATCAACATCACTTCATCGTCAGTTTTGCCTGTCGGATCGAACTTGCCGACGGTAGTTGAACCGTGCCAAACAAGCAGCAATACCAACAGCAGCCCCAGCGACATCAGCTTTGACCCAATTTTGTATTTGTAAAATATCGACTTCATTCAGGTTGCTCGAATTTCGTTTCAGTGGTGGACCACAGCGCCCGAAGCAAAGGAAGTACCTGTGCTCCGAGCAGTTGGTTGGCGTGTCCGCATTTCAGCGAACGCTAAGCGCGAGTTACATGTTGTTGATCGGGAAACTCTTGAGGTATTCGTCCGCTTTGTCGGCGTCGAATTCCTTACCCATGATCACGTGCTTCTTGTAGGTGGTATCGTAACTTTCGTAGCCAAGTTCCTTGGTAAGTTCGCCACATTGACCGGCCAGATAAACTTCTTCGGCAACTTTCTTGTAGTCGAAGTCTCCTTCGACATGCTTCCAGCGTTTCATCTGAGTCAGAATCCAGACGGCCATCGAGTGCCATGGGTACGGATCGAAGTCGATTCGTTTTGGGTCGTTTTTGATCGCGCCCAAACCATCGGCATACTTGCCGGTTAGGACTTGCTTGAGAACAATCTCGGGCTGGTTCAGGTAGTTCTTGGGAGCAATCGCTTTGGCAATTTCGTCTCGGTTACCCGGATCCGAAGCATAGTGAGTCGCTTCGACGATCGTCTTGAACAAAGCCAAGAATGTATTCGGGTAAGTCTTGGCGAATTCGGCCGACGCCGCAAAGGCACAACAAGGATGCCCTTCCCAGATTTCCTTGGACAACTTGAACAAGAAACCGCACTTCTCGTAGACGGCTCGCTGGTTGAACGGATCGGGAGCAAGATAGCCATCGACGTTGCCCGCCTTTAGGTTGGCGACCATCTCTGGTGGCGGAACAACACGGATTTCCACGTCTTTGTCGGGATGAACGCCGCCTTCGGCAAGGTAATACCTCAGCAAGTAATTGTGCATCGAGTACTCGAACGGCACGCAGAATCGAAAGCCTTTCATGTCCTGCGGCCCTTTGACATTCTTGTGTTTGTTGGCCAATGTAATGGCTTGACCGTTAATGTTTTCAACCGCCGGCATTAAGAAAGGAACCTGAGGTGAACCTGCTCCAAGGCTGATCGAAAGTGGCATCGGCGAAAGCATGTGAGCCGCATCGACCTCTTTGGTGATCGCCCAATCGCGGACCATTGCCCAACCTGAGGCGCGTCGAACTTTCGCGTTGAGCCCGTTCTTTTTATAAAAGCCCATGGGTTCGCCCATAATGATCGGCGTCGCACAAGTGATCGGGATGAATCCGATCGAGAGATCTTTCTTCTCGATGTTTTTGACAGAGTCTTGTGCCATTGCCTTGGCCGTGTCGACTGGGAAGAAGTTGCGAATCAACTCGATCGCCCCAACGGCTCCCACGGTTTTCAAAAAGCGCCGACGTGCAAAGTCGTTGCCACCAAAAATGGCTTTCACAATCGACGTTTCGACAATCCGATCGGTCATCGATTCGATATCCGTCGGTTCGACCGTTTCCATGTCGGGATTGCTTGTCTGTTCGATCGCGATCGGCGGTTCATGATGGGAGCAGGAAGCTGAGTGCTGAGAACCACAGCCGCAACTTTGGTGAACGAGTGATTTGTCTGCGTCGTAAGGACTGTGAAGACTCATAGTAAATGCTTTCTGTACAATAGATTTTGTCGAATGAAGCGCGCGACAGTGGTGGATCTTCGAAATCGCGGCGATGCTCAAAACAATTTTGAGTGGCGTGACGAAATTTCAGAGAATCAGCTCTGCGGCACAAACTAAGAAGCGAACCGACATTCAGCACCTAAACGTGCTAACGCCAGCAGATCGCTGAAGAATCTCATGCGTCTTTGCATGGATGTCACTGGAAAGAAGGCGATCGACCAAAGTCAGACTTCTCGACCGCTTGAATACTCCAGAAGGCAATCCGCATGCCAACGAACTCAATGAACTTGCAGTGTGTCGTTCGAAACAAAGTAATTGCAGCTCATTTGTCTGACTCATTTGTCTGATCGACCAACGGTTTATCAGGTTAAAAACTGTGGTCGCCCTCTGCGCTTGGTGAAGCAATCTTTTCGAAGAAAGGTTAATGCAGAGAGCTGCAGAATGATTACTTGCTCATGAACGAGTCACCTACTGCGGTCTTAATGAGCAGTTAAGGCTATCGCGAAGCTTCTTCTCTTCTTCATATTTGAAGTTGCACAAACGAGTGGGGTAACTTTAACGATAGTAAACGAGCCCACATTGCCTTCGTTGACGGTGAAGGCGCAGTTACTGACCGTTCATGAAACTTGAACACTGCTGATTCGATTCATTACACGTTCTGGTATGTCGATTGCTATTAAAAATGTTGCTTGCGGGAACGGACGCCGAAGGGACAAGCAGGTTGTAATTTGTTTCGGTGGTTTGTGATTGTCAAAAAGGTGGGCCTGTGCGAGACGAAACGAGTCCTCCAAATGGCGATCGATCTCAAATCAGCGTCCTCGTCGTTGACGAGTCCGAGGCACGACTGGAGTTGTTAATCGCAGCACTTCGGGATGCGGGATACCAACGCGTGCACGCGGTGAAGAATTCACAAGGCTTGCTTGAGCTTGTGCATGCGACCCGGCCAGATGTCATCTTGATCGAAGTTGAATCACCTTCCAGAGACACACTTGAGCAATTGACACTGATTCGTGATCAGGCTCCTACGCCCGTATTGATCGTTGCTCAAGACCCCCGGGCTCAATCCATCCAAGCGGCCGTTGCTTCGGGAGTTTGTGCGTATTCCGTGGGTGGTGTCAGCACCGACAGGGTAAAACCAGCGATTGAGGTTGCCATGGCCACGTTTGCATCTTTTAAAGTCTTGCGAGAACAGCTATCAGAGGCGCGAGAGCAGCTCAGCCAGCAGAAAAGAATCGATCGCGCTAAGTGCATTTTGATTCAGCAGAAAGGCTTGAGCGAAGAGGAGGCTCACAAGGCACTCCGGAAGTTGGCCATGGATCGCAAGCGAAAATTGGTTGACGTCGCTGACGATCTAATCGCGATGGCGAAACTGTTTTCCTAAATCGCCAGTTGTTTATATCACCACGATAAGCTGTTTTTGGCATCCAGGTTTTTGCCAAAAGTTAAAATGTCTCTCTCTAAAGCAGATAAAAAAGACAAATTTGAAGCACCACCTATTCGGTGGCAAACTCCATTTTCAGATATTCGTTTTCATAGAACTCGACAAGCTGACCACTTGTAGTTTTAGGGGCTTTGGGCGACACTCTTTGGGTTAATTTTGCATAAATTTGTGAACCCCAAGAGAAGATTTTATGAAGTCGCCAGTTCGAGTAACCGTTACCGGAGCAGCCGGGCAAATCAGTTATGGACTTTTGTTCCGGATTGCATCGGGCGATATGTTGGGCCCAGACCAGCCTGTTATTTTACAGCTGCTGGAGATACCGCCTGCGATCAACGCGCTCAATGGCGTCGTAATGGAACTGGATGATTGTGCGTTTCCACTGCTCAAAGGAATCGTCGCTACGGATGATCCGAACGTCGCGTTCAAGGATTCCGATTTTGCATTGCTCGTTGGCGCGATGCCTCGGAAAAAAGGTATGGAGCGCAAAGACCTGCTCACGGCCAATTCGAAAATCTTCTCCGTGCAAGGTAAGGCCATCAATGAACATGCGAAAAAAGACATCCGCGTTTTGGTGGTCGGTAACCCCGCCAACACCAACGCTCTAATTACGATGGCCAACGCGCCGACGATCAAGCATGGCAACATCACTGCGATGACTCGATTGGATCACAATCGAGCTATTAGCCAGCTGGCTACCCAAACCGGTGCCGATTCCACCGCCATCACAAAAATGACGATCTGGGGAAATCACTCGGCGACACAGTATCCCGACATCAGTCAAACACAAATCGATGGCAAGCCTGCCACCGATGCGGTCGAAGACGCTTGGTACAAAGAGACGTTTATTCCGACGGTTCAAAAACGCGGCGCAGCGATCATCGAAGCTCGTGGTCTTTCCAGCGCCGCTTCAGCAGCCAATGCGGCCATCGATCACATGCGGACTTGGGTGATGGGCACTGACGGCGATGACTGGGTCAGCATGGGCATTCCCAGCGACGGAAGTTACGGCATTACCGAGGGGCTGATCTACTCTTTCCCCGTGACCTGCAAAGATGGTGAGTATGAAATCGTTCAAGGCTTAGACGTTAGCGATTTCAGCCGCGGAAAAATGGATGCGACGATGAAAGAGTTAGAAGAAGAACGTGACGAGGTGAAAGACCTGCTTTAATTCGACAGACGAGCGATGCCAGAAAATCAAGTGCGATGGCTAAGACAATCATCGGTGCATTGCAAGTCATAAACGACTTGTGCTAGCGGTCTTTCGGCCAGATTTTAAAACTGAATTGATTTGGTTTCCGTGGGCTGGGCGACGTTGACTCGTAATGGCTTCTTTCATAAAACAGCCTGCCTGAAGCTCAGAAGGCGTAGATGAAATCTTCTTCCAGTTCAATTTTTGGACCACGTATGAATCGCATCAAGATCAGTCCCCTAGCGTTATCAGGAAACTGCGAATCGGACTCGAAGGTAAATTTCTCAAAAACGCTACGGAAGGATCTTGGGGCAAAAAATCGGCACCGCAATCAGGCAAGTTCTGTCTTTGTGCCCATGCACTACGAGAAGAACTACCAATACCCATTGGTGGTCTGGTTGCACTCCCACATGGAGAATTCTGACGAGATTCATCAGGTCATGCCTAAGGTAAGCATGCGGAACTACGTCGCGGTTGCGCCCAATTGCTGTACCGGTGATTGCTGGCAGCAAGACGCCGATTCGATTGAGGCGGCACATGCCTCTGTCATTAATTCGATCGATATGGCGATGAGCCGTTTTAGCATAAACCCGGGGCGTATTTTTGTTGGTGGTTTTGGTAGTGGTGGAACCATGGCGTTAAGGGTCGCAATGGAGCGCCCTGAACTATTTGCTGGCGTAATGTCGATCAACGGTCCAATGCCCGAGTCGCAAGCACCGCTGGGATGCTGGGAAGAGTGCCGCAATCTGCCAGTTTTCCTCACTCAAGCTCGCAATTCCGATTCGTTCGATCAAATTACGCTCTGTCGACAGCTGAGGCTGTTGCACGTTGCCGGTTTCGCTTTGACGCTCCGGCAGTACCCGGGCGTTGAATCTCTTAGCGATAAATTGCTCCAAGATCTCAATCGTTGGATCATGGAAGTGGTGACTGCTCCAGCGATCGATACGCCAAACAGCGCTAAATAGTGTCAGCAGCAGTCCAGCAATGTAAAATTGATAGCGGAAAGACGCGAGCCTTCCAGCAAGTGATTCACCGGACGGCTCACACTCAATGACACTCATTTTAAAAACATGAGGCCCTAATTGTGCCACTCTCCCTTTGGGAGAGTCGCCGTCTAAGCGGCGGAGAGGGCTTTTGTTAGCCAAATAGATATCGCGATTTAGCTTTAAAAAGAGGCTCTTCCTGGATTTTAATGGCTGCCTTGGAAATCGTAGTGGGATTCGCCAGAATTCCAACCGGCTCTTCTTAAAGGAATTCTGGCGAATCCCACTGCATCCATTTGAAATGGCTAATTCAACAAGAACTTCGTGCCACTAAGTTCTGGGAAGAACCTAAAAAGAAAGCCCTCCCCGTCGGCGAGCCTCCGACCCTCCCGAAGGCAGGGTGACATTCTTGATCTTGTTTGCCTAATAACCGCTGAGCTGAAAATCTAAAGTGAGTGCCATTGGGCTCGCGCTGTGCCGCTGTCGGTTGGCGGGCAATTGCAACGCTCTATTCTCCCTTGTCGAACGCTTGTTTGGCCCGTGACGCTTGCATTTTGCTTAGTCCTCGGAAAGCCTTGACAGAAATTCGGAGATTCCTGTACAAGCACCGTTGAATCTGGCGAAAGGACTTGCCAGAGAAAGTGTTCATGCCAAGAACAGGCCACCGATGCGACTTGAGCGAAACAAAGATCTGCAATCCGATCAGCAAAAAGTAACTAAAACGATTGCGGCGACCATCGAAGAATTTCGAGCCCGTTGTGACGCACGAGGCGTCACGATTGAAACAGATTTAAGCGATTGCGAGGCGCTCGCAGATACAGCGTTCGTCAAAGCGACGACCGCAGGTTTGATCTCTAACGCGCTTTTTGCGATGCCTGCCGGCGGCGAAATGTCTTTGACGTTAGTCGAAACCCCACATCAGTGGGAGCTGGAGGTTGCCGATACCGGCCCCAATCCATCTCGACTGGGTATGCCAAGTGATCTCAATAGGCCGCAGCAATCGACCGGCTCTCAGGATAATGACCAAGGGCAGCCGTTGCCAAAGATCATCGAATTTCCGGCTTCTGAAATGCTGCGTGACGTGATTCGTTTGGCATCTCAAAACCGAGCTAACGTGGAAAGCTTTGCTTGTCCGTTGGGAGGCACCGCGTGGCTGATGGTCGTATCCAAGTATCGTTCCGATTCCAAAACAAGTACAAGGGCGGCCTGATTGGCGGCCCAATTTGCTACCTAACTAGGTTGGCAATGGAGGTTGGCAATGGGAAATAATCTGTCAGGACTTTATCCGTCAGTAACGGGAAAATGAAAATGAGTTCCATTAATCAATTCAAAGACCTGTTTCAGGGCCAGCGTTATCGCGGTCTAGCGCTGGGCGTCATTTTGCTGGCGATTCTGGCGGTCACACAAGTCAATCAACTTCAGCCGCAAACATCGACTTGCGAGTTATTTCGTGGCAGTCTGAAGACGTCCGATTTAGAGCGCATTCAGTTGGCGTTGGGAAATGCTGGACTGAACGATTTCGACATTAAAAACGGTAAGCTCTTCGTCCCCAAGGCTCAGCGTGCCAGCTATCTGCAGGCCGTATCAACTCACAATGCGATTCCCTCGCGGTTGCGCGAGCAGGTTGCCGACACCGATTCGATCAGCATGTTCATGTCTCGCAGTCAGCAAGAAATGGTGGCCCGCGAGAAGAAAAAAACGCAAGTGCGCGCGATGGTGATGCGTCTCCCGTATGTTGAACAGGTTTGGTTCGAAATGGATGTGGCCGAATCAGCCAATGCGTTTGAACCAGCACAGCAAACGGCCGTTATTTCGATTGAACCGGCCGACAATGTGATTCTCGACGCCACCCAAATCAGCACCGTCAAACGAATGATTCAAGGCGCGATCGCCGGAATTCAGACTGATCAAATTCAGGTGGTCGACATCCAATCAGGGTATGCCCATCAAAGCCTTGCCAATCAACAAAGTTCTGCTGGGATTCAGGGCTTGCCAGCACTCGAACAACAGAACTATTTCGAAAATCGCATCCGCCGCGCTCTGGAGAATATGGATGGCGTCGACGTCAATGTAAAAGTGGACGTCGTGAAAATTCCTGCCCCCAACGTGTCCAAAGTCAGCCCGCCTGAGCCCACTCCGATAGCTCGGTTGCAAACGGCACCTTTGACTAACGGCTATGCATCGATCTATGAAAAGAGCGATGGCGAACCGACCGTCGCACAAGCCAGTTTTGAGAAACCTCAGCCGACATTCGCAACACACGTCGCGGTTGACGTAGTTGTGCCTCAAAAATTGGTGGAACATTGGGCAGGAGAGAGCTTTCCGGCATCTAAACTTGACGGTCAAGTCCTAAATGCAGATTTGAGTGCAGCTTTCGAGCAGGTGCGAAGCGAGATCGTCAATCGTGTTTCGCCGCTGCTACCGGCGACGGCGTCGATGGTTCATGGGCAATCTCCGATCAGCGTTCGTCTGGTCCGACCGCAGTTGCGTGCGCCTTTGACTTGGCTGGATCAGGTGAAGCCGTTTATGGTCAAGTACTGGCCTTCGATTGCCGTATTGATGATTGGAGTTCTTTTGATTGGATCAATGACGCGCTCCGACCGCAAACGCCAACAGATGATCGATGACGCCCAAAATAGCAGCGCGGACATTCTCTCAATCAATTCAGGATTGGAGGACCGAGCCGCGGCCGAATCGGATGCCGTCACTGCCGAAGCCGATATGACAGCTCGTCGAGAAGCCGAACGCAAGCTAAACAAGTTGATCGAGAAAGATCCGGGAAACGCTCGAAAAGTGATCGAGAACTGGATCAAAGACGCCGCGTAGTCAAAAGGATGCTGAATCGTTTGTAGGACTCTTGCCCGTCGTTACTATGTTTTTGTACTCGGCCAAGAGTGGCCAAGCTACAGGTTATCGCTTCAATAAAGACTTTCGGAAACATCATCGCCGCCCCCTGCCGCCAGACTTACTGCGGAACGCAAGGTAGCTGGACAGGACCGCGCCCAGCGGCTGCGATGTATCGAGCAGAACATGATCGACGCC
>CALHPU010000171.1 GCA_938036435.1 uncultured Pirellulaceae bacterium
AAAGGTAATCCGCCGTCGTGGTTGCGGGAATACCGGGCGGTCTACTTGTACGATACAGTCGCCTACTATGGAATCGAGGACTATAAATAGGACAAGCACAGGGGCCAAAAGAAAAAGCCACCGAAATTCCGGTGGCTTTTCTTTCGGCTATCACTCGTTTGGTCGTCGTAGTTTACAGGTCCTTAATGTTAAGGACTTCTCCGTCGGCTCGATCGGCAAGAAACCAGAGGGAACTGAGGGCGGCGTCGATGGAGATGCCGTGGGTCGAGCCGTCTGCGAGAACGGCGTTGAAGGTGCCAGGGTGAGCCGATCCTAGGCGCTGCTGCGCTCTAAGGATTGGCGGGTCGCTACCGGGGACGACGTGACCGGCGTCATTTGCATCTGCAACCGGTCGGGAGATAGAACGATGTGTTGAGAAGTTTCCGACGCCAAGTTGGCCAAAGGATTCCCCCAAGCCATTGGCCAGCCAATCGCCATCGACATTGGCGGAGTAGTTTTTGATGTAGGCAGATTTTTCCGCGTACATGATTGTGTTTGATGATCCATCGGAGATTGCCGCGAAACCGATACGCGGGTACTTGGTGAGAAATCCTTCGCTATCGATGGAGAAGCCTTTGGTGACAACACCGGTCCAATAATTGTTCTGCTCACCCACCGCGTCTTCACCGACTAAGCCCGGATCGACCGCGACGTTGTCCACGTAATCAGCTCCACCATAAAGGGCAGGCACTGCGCCGCCAAGGAGACCATTTGTGCAGATGTAAAGTGTTGGCGCTGCTACATTTGCATAATCGCCGGAGAAAGTATTGAGGGTGCCGCCATCGGGATGGGGCCCTGACCAAACGCGTTGGCCGCGCGAAGGACACGCCATCATTGGAAAGTTAAATGTCATCAGACCGGGATTGCCTGCAGCACCGAAGTATCCGATCGAGTTGCGTTTGTTATAGGCTGGTGCTTGGTCAAAGAACGGCAGGTTCTGAAACACCCAAGTTCCACTTTGGACGCCGTCATACTGAGACGCTTCCCCGAAGGGATCGCCTAAGTTCGCATCAAAGTTCCCGCCGCATGTGGGAAATCTCATTCTGGAAGATTCGAAGTTGAGCGAAGCAAGGCCGAGCTGTCTAAGATTGTTCAGGCATTCCGTTCGACGCGCCGCCTCGCGTACTTGTTGCACCGCAGGCAACAACATGCCGATCAAAATGCCAATAATAGCAATCACGACCAACAGTTCGACAAGAGTAAAGCCGTGTGTTTTGCATTTTAGACGCATGGTGCGAGTCCCCAGCTAAATTGAATGCACGATACTGATTCGTAAACGTAGTTTAGGTGAACGACCTAACCCCTTTCAATTATAAGGTCCAATTTGGCTGAGTTACCAGAAGAATGGACGTTTTTGTTGGTTTGAATACCACTTCGGTCTTAAAAACGAGTAGCGGGCGAGCGTTTTGCGGCTCGTAACACCGACGAATCTTTGAACGAATGTATCATCCCAATTCACACGGTCGGACTTATTGATTGAATGTAAGATTTAAGTGTCCGCGTTTTCTACTCATTTGCGTCTTGTGGTACTACTTCTGAATCCCGAACCTCATTTTCGAACAGTTCCATCGTTTCAGAAGCCCGTTCAGGTTTAGTTTTTCCGCTCAACCAATTTGCGTATTCTTCATCACCAAATGCCCGGATATTTTGCAATGCAATTAGGCGTTCTCCATCAACGCCAGTCTTTTCGAAGACAACGGCGTGGTCCGCCTCTCCTTTGAGCCCGTACCGAACTTCGAAGGGTTCTCCGTCGCGTTCGCTGATGAACAGGCCGTCAACATCTTCGGGTGTCACTTCAATTCGCTTCAGAAGGAAAACGGCAGTTCGATCGTTCTTCAAATACTTCTTGAACACTTCTTCATTTTTGGGACCGATGTAGCTATGGTGTTCCATGTACATGGAGTAGCAAGCATGCAGTTTTTTCATGTTTGTGCTGTAGATCTCTGTCATTTTCCGTTTGCTCTCACAACCCGACAGCGTGAGAATGATCAAACAAACGCAAAGTAACCAAGAAGTCCTAAAAAACATCTACCCACCTCAACAAGAATCGATAATAAAAAACCCGGCTCGTAAAGAGTCGGGTTGAAGAAGCTAAATCCGCTTGTGCAACTAGAAGTCCCCGTGGTCAACAACACGCCCGTCGTTGTGCGAGCAAACGTCGTCGATAACTTGCCAGCTCGTGTTAATACTCAATGAGTGAGTTGAACCATCGGCGAACCCAGCGCTAAGCGTTCCAGGATGAGCACTTCCGAAGCTTCCTTCGTCCACCGGCCACCCGCGCGGTGAAAGATTGTTTTCACCAGATGCACGTGGCTGTGTGGCACCCCAAGCGACTATAACGGTTTGATTGTTATCTGCATTGAACTGACCCATTAGCCGAGAGTTGGTTCCGAAGCCCGGAGCAAATTGACCACCAACGACGCCACGATACTTCCAAGGTTCCAAGTTCTCAACAACTGGATTGTAGTTGGCCGAATTTTCAGCTTTCTCAAGAAGAAAAGCTGTGTTCGAGGAACCGTCAGCAATTTGCTCATAACCAATGCGTGGATGTTTCCTTGACGTGACGGTTCCCATTTGAAGGACTCCGGCTGGGCGGATCAAACCACTGTGCCAAGCCAACGAATCGAAGTCGGCAGTACCCGGAGGTGCCCCAATGCTCAAAGGAGCCCGCGGCCATCCTGCAGGGGATGCATAATCTTGAAGTGCATATCGAACAAGGTTGTGAGTATAAGTTCGCTCTCCGCGCGAAGGGCATACCACTGAAGGGATGTGTTCCTCAACGGGGATAATGTTTGCTGCGGGATGAAGTTCTCGCATACTTGTGGTGTCAGATCTAAGAGAAACCAAATTCTGTTGCTCGATCATTGGAGCAATCTGGAACAACCAGCCGGAAGCTTCAGATGTCCATTCACCTCCAGCGGCAATTCTTTGCGGTCCGAAATTCACCGGTGGTGTCCACCACTGATTCGAATTGTTGGCACCTGATGTCGGAAACGCCATGTTGCTAGATTCATAATTAGCACATGCTAGAGCGACCTGACGCAAATTGTTTAGACACTGCGTTCGTCGTGCGGCTTCTCGAACCTGTTGGACGGCTGGCAACAACATACCAATCAAAATGCCAATGATCGCGATGACGACCAGCAACTCAACCAGCGTGAAACCAGACTTTTTTGATGAAGTAAACTTCATAGAAAAATCCCCAATAAAATGTATATATATGCAAAAAATAGAGCGATTCGTTGCCAATTAATTGGCAGACATGTGCGGCGGTAACATAACTACACCCCTAGCATACGGAAATGTTGACAATTTTTCAATGAAAAAATTTGTTGTTATTCAGCTTTCTAGGGTGCGGAGACTCCCGTTATGGCAAAATAGCCGCTAAAGCTTTCATTTTGATCTCAGTGGAGGCGAAGTTTCCTCTAACTGTGATATTGGGTAACCGCCTGATTTTCCGATAAATTACTTTTTCGCCGTCTCTTTGGTGGCGAGATTGGTTCGTCCTGTTTGTGGCCAAATGTGCTGCTACTTCTCCAGTGGCGCAGGGTCGTTCTTGTTTCTTGATCGCTGAATTAATATGGTGCCCCGACAGCCAGCGGTTGGTGGGAAACAAAGCCAGTGCTTCAAGACAGCTGAAATGGCCTTTCAGTACAATCTCAATCCTTTCGATTTCAGGCAACTAGATTGAACCAACGTACCAAAGATCACGATATCCAAGTCAACTTAGGCCATCGGTCGTACCCAATTAACATCCAAACTGGCGTAATCGACCGGATTGCGGAAGTTGCATCCGAAGTTGTCTCGGGAAAGCATGTTGTTGTCGTGACAGACTCGCATGTTGGCCCGATCTATTTGCAGCGAGTCGTTGGCGGATTTCAGGCGATTGCGAAGAGAGTCGATCATATCACCGTAGACGCAGGTGAGAAATCAAAATGCGTTTCCACATGCGATGAATTGTGGCAACGCATCGATGATTTCAATACCGATCGGCATTCGGTAATCGTCGCGCTTGGCGGCGGCGTCGTTGGCGACCTTGCTGGCTTTATCGCGGCATCTTATGCGCGTGGGTTGAATTTTCTACAGATCCCCACAAGTCTCTTGGCCCAAGTCGATAGCAGTGTAGGTGGTAAGGTTGGAATCAATCTGCCGAAATCAAAAAACATGGTCGGAGCTTTTTGGCAACCAAAGCAGGTTTTGATCGATCCTTCGGTGCTCAATACGCTTGACGATGCAAATTATATTGCTGGGATGGCTGAAGTGATCAAGTATGGATTGATCATGGACCAATCGCTGTTCGAGTTTCTCGAAGCAAATGTCGAAGCGATTAAGTCGCGCGACCTTGAGGTTCTCTCAAAGATCATCTCATGGTGTTGCCAGTGCAAAGCCAATGTTGTGGAAGAAGACGAAACCGAATCCTCAGGCCGCCGAGCGATTTTGAACTACGGCCACACGTACGGCCATGCCATCGAATCCGTCTTTGGCTACGGAAAATACTTGCACGGGCAAGCGATTTCGATTGGAATGGAGTGCGCTGCGAGATTGGCCAAAGAACTTGGCATGGTCGACCAAGAATTTTGTGACCGGCAGACCAAATTGTTCAAGGCGGTCGCGCTTCCAACGGATTGCCCTGAAGAGAAACATGACGCGTTGCTTGCCGCCATGATGCGGGACAAAAAAGTGGTCGGCGGCGTTCTGAAATTCATCTTGCCAACGCGTATCGGACACGTGGAATTAGTTGACTCGCCCGGCGCTGACGCGATCCTTAGAAGTCTGCAAAATATCTAGGTTATTTGCAACGTCAAACAGCTGAGAAACTTGGGGGGAATCGACCGCTGCCAAGTACCTGACATCAAAAATCAGAGGCTAATACGCTCTGGACAGCCAGTGCTGATTCTGTCACTCTTCCGCCAAGTTCGAGTGATACGGCCGGGCAAAAAAAGTAATAATCCGCAGGTGTTGGTGATGGCAAGTTCTGAACAGCAGTGTTTACGGTTCTTTGTATTGGCATGCTGCTTCAGTTTATTCGTCGGCGTAGTTGGCTGTGCCACCAATAATTGGTCAGAACCACTATTTCATCAAGTGACCAAAAGTAACCGATTGGAGCAATCCATTCGTACTTTCGGTGACGATAATGCTCAGACTTACGAGGCGCCTCTGTCCCTTAAACAACAGTGGAACAGATTCTGGAACGCCGGATTTGGTAGCGCATCTGGCCTTGATCCCAAAGCACGCGAGATCGAAAAAAGTCTCGGTCTCTAACTCAGTCATCGCTTAACCGCATTGGCATCAAGAACGCTTTGCAAACGCGCACGAACTGCCGCAGTTTCTTCGGTATCGTTCTCGGAGAGAATCGGCTGCTGCTCCAAAATGTCGTGATCGATGTCGTAGAGCTTGCCAGTTTGATACAGCTTCCAGCGCCGATCTCGCGCGGAGACATGCAAGCGAAATCGGTCTTTATCCCAGCCCGGTCGTGGATCGTAAAAGGAATAGATTGCCTCGCGCTGCGGAGCATTCGAAACCGGATTTCTACAGCCGGGGTAAAAGCTAATCCCATCGAGCTGGTGATCTTTAGGCAATGGCTGGCCAGCAATGTCCAACAGCGTGGGTAAAAAGTCGACTGAATCAACCAGCGCTTGGGAAACACCGACACGCACTCGGTTCGGCCAGTTCACAATGAGAGGAACGTGAGTTCCCGCGTCGGTCGGCATGGCCTTGCCGCCTTTGACGGGGCCCGTCGTTGTTTGTGAGGTGATGTCCAAATGCGTGCCGTTGTCGCTGTAAAAGATGATGATCGTATTGTCTCTCATTCCAAGGTCGTCGATCTTTTCGACAACCCTGCCAACACACTTGTCCATGTACTGAACCATGTCTTTGAAGTTCTTTGTATCGGCAGTCAGACGCTCTTGAGGCTTGCTGTGCCAATCTTCACTCTCGGGCGTTAACGTCATCGGCCAGTGTGGCAGCGCCATTGGCCAGTAAACGAAGAACGGTTTGTTACTGTCCTTTTGCTCAGTGATGTAATTGTTGATAAAGTCGACCCACATGTCTGGGCCGTATTTGCCCGGTGCGTGATTGAGTTCGCCGTCTTCCAACCAAGTCGGATCAGCATACCGCGATCCCTTGTCTTCAGTGTGCAGTGAGTGAAACAGGCTGTAGCGGTTGAATCCTGCGTCTTTCGGATGCATGCCAGTTCCTCTGCGCTTTTCAGCACCGGGATAGTCTGGCGGATCGTAGCTTTGCAGCTGCCATTTGCCGGCGATGCAAGTCCGATAGCCGGCTTCACCCATGAAGTGCCCAATGGTTTTCGAATCCGGTGGCAGGATGCCGAAATACATCCAATTGCGATTGTTATGCAACCCTGTCATTAATTGGAGACGCGTATTGGTACACAGCGGTTGCGAGTGGGCGTGCACAAAACGCAATCCACTGACAGCCAGAGCGTCGATGTTTGGCGTTGCGTAACTGGTGCCGCCATAGCAACCGATACCTTCGATGCCAATATCGTCGGCCATGATCAGCAAGATGTTCGGCGGACCATTTTGATCAGCCGCAATCGCAGTGCTGGCGAGCACTTGGAGAGCGAATATTAAGAAACAAACGGCAACGCCCATGCTGCGGTAAATTTGGCTTAAAAAGATTGAGTGGCCAAGCCTATTTAATGACATTGTCACCGCCGTTTTCCTTTTGGTGAATCGTCACCGGCCAACCCGCAAACTGATTAGTGATCTTTCCGTCTGTGGCGTCCACTAAAAATCGAAACGACTCTAAGTAATAAGTCTTGGCTTCGGTGTCGATGGTAACCATGCCAAACCCGCTGCCCTTTTGATGAGCCAGTTCATAACGGTTTTTCTTCGTTCCAACTTCCGGATCACCGGCTGCGTAGACGTAAACCAGATTGCCGAATCCGTCCACGTATTCGCCCGTGTTGGGCAAGCCATGCTCCGGTCGATTTTCATGGGGCATACCAACACGCTCCGGATTCCACCAGCGCGGGTATCCCGCCGAGATTGCCGGCGTGCAAAAAGACCAACAACTGTCACGCTGTTTGTCGACACCGTATTGCGCCAGCGTCGTAAGGTGCTGGTCACCATTAATGTGCAGTGGCATTCCCTTGCGGATGATCTTGATCGCGTTGTCCCGCGCCGTTTGTGGCCAAGCGCCCGAATCAAGGTCACCTTTTAGGTAGCCGTCAAATTTTCCGTGATGGGTCGCGACACCCGCAAATACGGTTTGACTGAGCAACACTTTCAGTTTGTGACCACGCCAGTCATCCACCCAGTGCTTGAGGAAATCCTCTTGCCGCTGCCCTAGCAAAACCAAGCCCGGTTTGTCTAACTTGGAGGTGTCGAATTCTTTGTCGTTCACGTGGTCTGCGCGTCCGCCACCAGTATCGACGTGTTCAGGCCCACTTTTCCATTGACGGTCACCCAGAATCGCAAAACTCACATCGCCGTAAACCATGTCTCCGTAGTAGACACTGATGCCCTGACTGACGGGCGTCGGATCGTAGAAGTCTGGATGATGAGCGCAGTTGGTGGTGTGTACGACGTTCACCATTTCGGCGGGTTCGATGTATCCTCCGTAACTGGACGCTTCATTATTTTTGTCTTTCATTGGCGCGCCGGATTCACCCCAGATGTTGCCTTGGAAAACATCGTGATCATCGGGCAGACAAATCGTAGGCGCGTTCTTCATGGCGTGACGGAACGCCCAACCGTGCATGTAATACTTACGAAGATAATTCAGGATTGCTCGATCGGCAGGAGATCGGATCAAGCCAAATCCGCCGTGGTCCTCATACAGTTGATCGCCCGAAAAGTACAACATGTCCGGATCAAGCCGCAGCAGGTTCTCGCAAACAGGCGCATACGGAAAACCGTAGTCCTTTTGGCAGGTTAGCGCACCGAGTCGCATGGGGCGACCGACAGGGTTGGCTTTGATATTTCCTTCCCAAGTCGATTCTTTTGAGGAACCGTCGCGCAAAAGTTCTTTGTAGACGATTTTGTATGGGGTCGCTGTTTCCTCGTCCCAATTGGCAATACGAAAAGTTGCCGTCCATGCTTTGGGATGGAGTTTCGCAGTCCCCAGTGATTCCCACCGATCGTTTTTCTGGACCCAAAGTTCGATGTCCTTGTTGTCGCGCTCACCAAGCGGCCCCGTGAGAGCGCTTAGCTTCATGACGAATCCCTCTTCGCTGCGTGAGGCGGAGAGCGAATACATCGACCACAGGATCGGGCCAAATTGATTCGATTCGGTGACGGTAAACGCATCGCCAGAGACGCTCCAGTCGCTGAACCGATATCGACTGCCCTTAAGTGGGTTGTCCTTGCCGCGACTTCTTTTGCCTCCTCCTTTGACGTAGTTGTTGAAGATGGCAACATTACCAAGAATCATGTCGGCGGCAACTTCGGTCCTCAGGCGGCCCACTTCTGAGCCGTCGGCACCAGATGCAACGATCGTTAATTCGTAGGCTCCACTGAGTGCAGCATTAGGTTTGCCGATCAGGCGGAGCGTCAAGTTCTTCGGGCTGGCCAACGCATCAACGGATTTGGATTGTCGACCTAGTACAAGTTTTCCGTCTGCAATCCCAGCGACCATTCCATTTTTGGCAAACGAGTTACTACGGTACTCGTTGATGTCACTACGGATTCCGATCTTGAATCCAGCACCGGTATCCAATTTTCGAGACTCAATCTGGCTGAGGACCACGGACATTTGGAACTGGCCGTCGGTGTTGGTCAATTGGTGTGTCAGCAAATGAACGCTCCGGTTGCCACGGCTTGTACCACATTCGGCGGCACCATCGACAACCTGCCAATCCTCCATTGGGTTCGCCCAGCAGTCGCCGCCGAGGAATACGCGATCTTGCATCTGGCTCCATGAGACAGTTTTAGCATTTGCCTTCAGGCCATTTGTGTTTGTTGACGA
>CALHPU010000172.1 GCA_938036435.1 uncultured Pirellulaceae bacterium
GCCGGGATCCGGTCTCTGCAAAATTCAGACCCGCCAACAACCTTTTCCAAGGCCATTGACGTTTACCATAACGCTAACCTCCAACCGGAAACAACTCTACCAGAACCCCCACCGCTTCTGGCCAAGCGGTTGCGGCAGCGCCGAAGTCGACTTCCATTACTTTTAGTTTGTCCACGTCAGTCAGCCTAGATTCCTCAAGTACATCTTTGGCCAGTGGGATTTGGGCGCTGCGTGAGCGCGACAAACGCTGCTCTACATCGGCCTGAAGTAAGCGATCAAGCACCTCTCGCGCGGCCACAGGATTTGGACCGTTCTTGATCAAGCATAGCGTGTTGGGGATCAACAGCGCTCCATCTTGATCGGGCGATTGATCAGGAAACACAATCGCAACCGGTCGGCCTTTCTCCATTTCGATCACGGCGTCATCGGTGTCGGTTAGGCCAAACAAAAACTCTCCCGCCGCCACTTTCTGCGCCACCTGTTTGTTGCCGCCTTGAATACGGCAGTTCGACGCGATCCGAGCAAAAACGTCGGTTGCTTTCTCTTTACCCATCCTGTCAAACAGCACTGCCGCATGAGTGGCAGAAGTGCCGAACAGGGGACGAGCCAACGTGCATTTGCCAGCGTATTGCGGTTCGGCCAAATCCATGATCGACGTCGGTCGCTCGGCCGGGTCTGGCAGTAAATCCGTATTCACGATCAGCACTCGGCAGCGCGCCGCCAGACCGAACCAACTGTTAGAGTCCGACCGAAAGGAGGCTGGAAACCGACTGGCTTGGGGAGACGCATATTGCTCCAGTAACCCCAAGCGCTCCAAACGGATGGTGTGCAGAATTTCATTGTTCCAAAACAGGTCTGCGCGTGGCCGTTTTTGATTATGGATAATTTCGTTTGCCAAACCGACCGTCTTGTTTGATTCGAAATCAAATTTCTTGCGAATTGGGATGTTCAGTTCAACGCTAACATCGTCAAGGATACTTTCGGAGAACTCACGGTCGAGCGCAGAGAGTACAACGACCTCGTTTTCTTGTTTGCTGATGCAACCTGTGAGGAACAGGGCTAGAAGAATAAGAGAAAGGAAGGGTGAATGAAGGCCGAGAAAAGAACCTTGCTCCCCCTCGCCCCGCAAATTCGGAGGAAACAACTTTGCCACTAATTTCAAGCGATGACCGAATTTGTGGGGAGAGGGGGCCGGGGGGTGAGGGGCAATTCGCTGAACGTGAAGCCGGTGGGAAGAGCAATAGAAAAGGCAGCTGGTAGCCGAGGACACGAGCTTGCATTGAAGACTCCTCACCCCCCAACCCCATCTCCTCGTGAATTCGGTCAGCGCTTGATTTGCAAAACGAGTACAAGGGTCCGAATTAACGAGGAGAGGGGGAGCCACAAATTTGGATGACGTTTTCTTCCCGTTGACCTGATAACCTAGCAACATCCACCTACATTTTGCAATCTACAATTGTCAATTTAACTTTTTCAATTCGACCACTCGTGCGCAGCGCTAACCATCGTCGGCACTCATGCCTAACTGCTTCATCTTCCGGTACAAATTTGAACGATGCAGTCCCATATTGGCCGCAGCGTCGGTCATGTTGCCGTTGGTGCTGTCGATCTGACGTTGAATGTACTCCACCTGAAACTGCTGCGTGGCATCGCTGAGCGTCAGGTTCAACTCGATCGCCGACTCTTTTGGCGCAGGTGCATCGACGAACGCAAGATCTTCAATGCTGACCGTATTTCCCTCGGAAAGATAGGCGATACGTTCCATCATGTTTCTCAATTCGCGCACGTTTCCGGGCCAGCGATGCCCCAGCAGGCGCTTTTTCGCGCTGGCGGAAATCGTTGGCGGCTCCCGCCTCGCTTTCTTGCAGAAACCAGTCAAAAAATGTTCGGCCAAAAGGATCACGTCATCACCGCGTGTCCTTAACGGCGGCAATTCGATCGTCACGACGTTCAGCCGAAAGAATAAATCCTCGCGAAACTTTTTGTCGCGAACTAGCTCGCCCAAGTTTTGATTGGTGGCCGCGACCACTCGGGCTGAAGTAGGAATCGTTGCACTACCACCAACACGCACCACAACTTTTTCTTCCAACACGCGCAGTAGTTTTGCTTGCCCGCCGAGACTCATATCGCCAATCTCATCGAGAAACAACGTGCCACCATCGGCCAGTTCGAATTTGCCCTCGCGGGCCTGATGAGCGTCTGTAAAGGCCCCTTTTTCGTGGCCAAAAAGCTCACTTTCGAGCAACGTTTCGCTGATCGCGGCACAGTTGACCGCCACCATCACCTCACCGCGGCGGCTGCTCAAATAGTGCACCAACTGCGCGACGATCTCTTTCCCTGTTCCGTTTTCGCCGGTGATCAGAATCGACAATTCGGTATCGGCAACTCGTCCAATGGTCTGTTTTAGTTTTTCGATCTCTGGGCACTTGCCAATCAACGCCACATCACCGGCAGCTTCATCGGCGACCTTCGTTTTAGTCGTCACCAAGTGTTCGACGTGCAGTGTGTTCTCAATCGCGACTGAGGCGTGATGCGCCAGTTCAACGAGCGCATCCTGATCGGCTTGTGTAAAGTTTCCCGTTAGCCGGTTGATGACCTCAAACGCACCGATGGTCTGCTGTTGCGAATTGATCATCGGCACGCACAGCAGAGTTGTCGTTTGGAAACCAAGTTTTTCATCTACCTCTCGGTTGATCTGCTGTTGTTCGTCTGAGATATCCTCGTCCACGCGAATCGGTTGACCCGACTCCATTACCTTCCCAACCACACCAGCACCAGCCGGGATCCGCAGCATTCCATCCTCGACGCCCAGCGCCGGTTTTCCAATTAAACTCTCCCCCGAAGCATCCGGGAGAAAAATCGTTGCTCGTTCAGCTCCCAACAATCGGGTCGATGCCTCTGCGATCTGTATCAGCAATTCGTCCGTTTGACGCGACTGATTCCAAAGGGCCGTCACTTCTAGGATTGCTTCCAGTTGAGCGCTGCGGCGCGCCGTATTGATGCGGGCCTGATGTCCAATATTGGCTAGGTCGAGCGCCGCGGTAACCGAATCAAGTTCTTCCTCGGAGATCGGTTTGGGTGAATTGATGGCCAACACTTCGCCAGCGCGATTGGGGCGATTCAGAGGAATGGCTGACCAAGTGCCTGCGGTGCAAGTCGATTCGGCATCGAGCGTTTCGGATAACAGCTCTGTAGGCGGTTGGGCTTGCTTGGATTTGCCAGTCGATGCCAGCGTTCGCCACTGGCCTTTGACGCCCTGCATTAAACTGACCGATGAAGCTTTGAGCTCATCAGAAATTGTTTTCATTGCCGAATCCAAAAAGGACTCGTCTTCACCCTTGAGCGTCAGTTGCACAAGGGCGGGAAAGAGGCCAAGCCCGAGCTTGCTCTGCCCGATCCGGCGCGTGTGATCAGATGATGTCATAAAAGTGCGCTCGCTCGATTTTCGAATCTGGAAATCAAAGTATCACCCAACATTCCCCGTTTACATCAACGAGACGCGAGGGCTAGACATCAGCGTAGTCATTTTGATATCAAGGGGCAATGATACGTAACGGTTGTTGTGGTAAGTTACTGGCTGACTCAACGATTAATTAAGATGACTTCAGAGTAAGGGCCTCTCGATGCAGTGGCTGCTGAAACGATAAAAAAGGAACCAGCTATGGGTATGTTTGAAGGTAAAAAAGGACTGATTTTAGGCGTGGCAAACGATCGTTCGATCGCGTGGGCAATTGCTGAAAAAATCATGGCCGAAGGCGGCGAGTGCGGTTTTACCCACCTTCCTGACCGCGAAGATGACGAAAAGAAAAAGAACCACCGGCGCGTGCAAAAATGTTTTGACAAATCAGCCAACGCCGACAAAGCCAAATTCTTGGTTCCGCTGAACGTTCAAGACGACGCTCAGATTGCCGAAGTCATGAAGAAGGCTGAATCAGAATTTGGCGAGATTGATTTTCTTCTACACTCGATTGCGTTTGCAGACCGCGCGGACCTAGGCCGCGACACGGTCGAAACTAGTCGAGATGGTTTCCAAATGGCCATGGAAATCAGTTGCTACAGTCTAATCGCCGTCACCAACGCAGCACGCCCGATTCTTTCGACCAATTCGTCGGTCGCGTGCATGACTTACTTCGGCGGAGAAAAATGCGTACCGGGATATAATGTCATGGGAATCTGCAAAGCCGCACTCGATGCCACCATGCGGTACCTCGCTTATGACCTTGGCCCCGATGGTATTCGTGTCAACGCACTGAGCGCTGGTCCGCTCAAGACGTTAGCGGGCAGTGCTGCTGGAGTGGGTGAGATGCTGAAAATGTACGAACACGTTGCACCGATGAGCCGCAACGTAACCCATGATGAGGTCGGTAACTCTGGCGCGTTTTTGCTGTCCGATCTATCCAACGGCATCACTGGCGAGATCCTTCACATCGATGCCGGATACAATGCAATGGGCTCGCCCGGTCGCCTGACTAACATGCTGGCAGCCAAGTAAGGTTGCCAATTTGGCTCAAACAGTAGCACGATTCTTCTAGAGTCGTGCTACTTTTACTGTTTGTTTTTCTCGCTTTTCCACAATTTGACCGGCCTAAAATCATTAACACGATCGCTGCCTTCAGTGCTGCGACCACGTTTAATATCTGACTTTAGCTGGAACAGAAGTTGCTGCGCGATCTCGGGTTTGGACTCGTAAAGATTCGTCGTTTCGCTGGGGTCGGTTTGCATGTCGTACAGCTGAGCAATCGGAGCGTCCGCCTCTTTCGCGGCAGCTTCTTTGGGCGCCGTCCAACCTCCGGACCCTCGTGCCAGTAGCAGTTTGTATTTGCCCAATCGATACGCGAAATGACCGCTGAAAGAGTGATGAATGACTCCGGCCCGAGTCGATTCAATCGGCTGACCTGAGAATGCCGGAAGGATGCTGACGCTATCTTCGGCCGCCGCCTCGGGAAGGTTTTTCCCAAGTATTTTTGCAACAGTAGCAAACAAATCGGTGTGGCAAACGAGTTGATCAGAAGTCGAACCCGGTTGAATCTTGCCAGGCCAGCGCACCATAAAGGGAACACGGTGGCCGCCATCCCACAAGTCAGCTTTGGAGCCGCGGTAGTGAGCGCTGACATGATGACCCTTTTCTCGCAGACGAGGAATATCGACTTTCTTCGAGCAGCCGTTGTCAGAAGTAAAAACAACAAGCGTATTGTCAGCAAAGCCATTTCGATCGATGGCATCTAGGATTTCACCAAAACCCGCATCAGTCTCCATCACAAAATCGGCGTAATCACCCAGTCCGCTTTTACCCTGCCACTTGGCTGTCGGCAAAATCGGTGCATGTGGCGAACCGTAAGGCACGTACAGGAAGAATGGCTGCTGTTTGTTCTGTGCTCTAGCGTCGATATACCCAACCGACGCACGCGTGATGCGCGGCAGCATGTTGATCTCATCATCGTGAGCGATCACCTGATTATCTTCGATGACACCCCTCATATCTCTGGCGTGATGAAATCCATGAAAGTGATCAAAGCCCCGACTCAACGGACCGTCTGGAATCTTGCTGCCAACGGGAGCAAGTTTGTTCTTGCCTTTGCGTTTGAGGATTTCGCCAGTCTTTGGATCGGCATACTGAAAATCCAAATGCCATTTGCCAACGATTCCCGTGTGGTAGCCCTGTGACTGAAGAAAGCTGGCAACCGTTGGTCGTTCCTCGGCGATCAAGCAAGGAGCAAACCCTTGCACGACACCACGCTGCAGCCGCGTCCGCCAACTGTAGCGTCCGGTCAGCAATCCGTATCGCGTAGGCGTGCAAACCGAAGAACCAGAATGAGCATCGGTGAAGGTCATACCTTCTTTGGCAAGCCGATCAACTGCTGGCGTAGGGATTTTCCCGTGCTCGGGATTGAGACATTGAATATCACCGTAGCCTAGATCGTCGCACATCACGTAAACGATGTTCGGTCTTTCGTCGGCACAAACGACGGCTGAGAAAAATAGACAAAGCCAAAGGGATAGAGTTTTCATCTTGGACTTGGCTTCCGTTTGGTCGGTGCCAACGCTGTAATTTTGCGAGCCCAATCCGGAACGCCGGATCGGTTTAGACGATCTATCCCTAGTGGTTTGTTAGGGATGGAAGTTAGAGTGTGTCATCGTAGCCGGAGTCGCCAGACTTCGGTTTTATACTGCTGAACTGAATTCTGGCGAATCCAGCTACCCTAAAATTAAATGTTGACAGACCACTAGCCGTCCTCTCATAGGCGATGGGCAATCGCGATACTAAAAGAAGTATAGTCCCTGCAGCAGATTGATCGCCAGGCTAAGGCCGACCAAAGAAGGCAATAGAGGACTTTTCAAAACGAAAACTCATCGATTGTTCGTAGTGGGATTCGCCAGAATTCTTTATGTCCTTAAGACGAATCGGACATCTGGCGAAGTCAACGACGGGTTTTGCTGACCGTTGAGGTGTAAAAAGAAACCTCAACCTATGAAGCGATCTAGATAGCCCGCGACCGCAAAAAAAATTTAGCGACCGCCGCTACCAATCACGCCCGCCGACAACTCTACCGGCGACCGCCCAACAATCCGGCTCGGTGCAGGAAGTAAATCAGCGTCAAAAACGAAGTGACGAAGGCGGCGACGTACGTCATCGCAGCGGCGAACAAAACTTTGTCAATTCCATCGCGCTCTTGAGGCGTAACGATGCCAGCCTCCACGACCAATTGCTTGGCTCGGTTACTTGCGTTGAATTCTACCGGCAGTGTTACTAATTGAAACAACAACAGAAGTCCGTACAAACAAGCACCGATCAGAAAAACGACTTTCCCCAATACACCGGCAACTGCGATCAAAGCTAGTCCGACCATCATTCCCATGGTCCCGAACTTGGTACCAATGTTGGCCGCTGGAACAACCATGCTTCGCCACGCAAGAAACGGGTAAGACGTGGCGTGCTGGATCGCATGTCCGGCTTCGTGAGTCGCCACTCCGATTGCGGCAACCGAGCTTTTTCCGAAAACTTGGCTAGAGAGAGCCAGTGTTTTATTCGTTGGGTTATAGTGATCGGTCAACGTGCCATCGACCTGCACTATCCGTACGTCTGTGATACCTGCGGTGTCCAACAATTTCTGCGCCGCCTGCTGTCCGGTGAACCCACGCGACGTTGGTACATCTGAATACTGGGCAAATCGCATTTTCACCATCCATGCCGCACCGCTGGAGAGAACCATTCCGGGCAATAGCACCAGCAAGAGGTACATGGGATCGAACATCCGCCCCATCCCAAATCCGATTAGGAAGATATAGGAAACAAAAAAGAACAACGATGAACCAAGCATTAGGCGATTCCAAATATGACAGCAAAGGCGAGAACTTTCCGCGCTCGACAAACGAAGGCGGGCAAACCTCGCAACGATATTGGTTTGCGCGGATCTGCGATGGCATCTTTGCGGGTTTGCCCATCCAAAACAAGAGAAGTTGCCATGAATTGCCCAACGGCTTGGTTTCTGGGCTTTTTTCAGCCAATCAACTCAACAGACATTTTGGAAACTGGGTTTAGAAGTGATATCGCGCTGGAAGAAAGTGCTGGCAAAATTTCGTTACAATCGTTCGATCTGAACTGACAAGCCTTCTTTCGTCAGCCCAATCGATTACTCAGCATCGTCTCTCATCTCCGCAGCCAACCAATTCAAGTAGGCATCCAAGAAACCTTGAATTTCGCCATCGAGGACTTTGTGGATATCGCCCATCGCATGGCCCGTGCGCGCGTCTTTGACACGTTGGTCGGGATGCATGAAGTAATTTCGAATCTGCGATCCAAAACCTACACGCTGTTTGTTCTGGTACTTGCTGGCTTCTTCAGCTTCGCGTTTTTCGTCTTCCAACTTTGCCAATTTGGCCCGCAGCATCTTCCACGCTTGAGCTTTGTTTTTGTGCTGCGAGCGCTGATTCTGACACTGAACCACCGCGCCGGTTGGAAGATGTGTTAGCCGCACGGCGCTATCTGTTTTGTTGACGTGCTGACCACCAGCACCGCCAGCCCGATAAGTATCCGTTTTCACGTCGGCTTCGTTAATTTCGATATCCACCGAGTCTTCAATCTCGGGAGTAACATCAACCGCCGCAAAACTGGTCTGACGTTTGCCTTCAGAATTAAACGGGCTGATGCGCACAAGCCGATGCGTCCCCGATTCGGCTTTCAAATATCCGTAGGCCATCGCACCGCGGATGGCGATTGCGGCGCTGTTGATGCCCGCCTCTGAATTGTCCGAACGTTCGAGCAGTTCGATTGAGTAATCCTGCTTCTGCGCCCATAGCGTATACATCCGCAACATCATTTCGGCCCAGTCATTGGCATCGGTGCCGCCGTCGCGCGCATGAATCGTCAGAATCGCATCGCAAGAATCGCGCGGTCCATTCAACAGAGCCTTAAGCTCTAACGCTTCAAGGTCTTTCTCGAGCCGCTCGATTTCGGCACGAATCTCTGGTTCAATTGATTCGTCTTCTTCGGCCATTTCGATCAGCGCTTCGAGATCGTCGCCGCTGCTGATCATCTCTGAGAGCGGTGCAGTGATCGATTTGACCGACTTCAGCCGCGCGACGGTGGCCTGAGCTTTCTCTTGATCGTCCCAGAAATTGGTCGCGCCCATTTCCAGCTCAATCTCAGCAATCTGCTTGCTTCTTTGATCGTAGTCAAAGACTGTCTCGAAGCTGGGAAATGCGCTGGCGAATGCTCTTCGAGCGATCGAGAAGTTCTGAATCCATTGAGGTCGTCTAATTCTGTTTGAGAAAGCTTTTAGAAGGGGAGATGTGACAAAAACTTGAGCAGGGCAGGGCAAGCCAATACGTTATCGGGCCCTTCCCGTCGGCGAGCCTCCAACCCTCCCTAGGGGAGGGTGGCAGAGTGACGCGTTTGGCATTCAAACCCAAAACTGAAAACCGATCTAGACCAGCATCGCTGCGGCTGGAACAGGGAAGTGATCGCACATCTCTTTGACCGCACCGCGGATCGACTCTAGCTTCGCTGTATCGTCAGCGTTTTGCAGTGCCTCGATAATCCAAGCAGAAATTTGCGTCATCTGATCGGTGCCCATACCGCGCGTGGTGAGCGCTGGTGTTCCAATACGAATTCCACTGGGGTCCATTGGCTGACGCTGATCGTAAGGAATCATGTTTTTGTTGATCGTGATCCCACACTTGTCCAAGGTTTCTTCAGCAACGCTACCGCCAATCCCCAGCGGCGTTACGTCAACCAGAACTAGGTGATTGTCCGTTCCACCACTGACCAGTTTCAAATCCGACTTGAGCAAGCCCTCGGCCAGCGCTTTGCTGTTGCTGACCACATCTGCCGCATACTGTTTGAACTCTGGTTTGATCGCCTCAGCGAAACAAACGGCTTTACCGGCGACGATATGCATCAACGGTCCGCCCTGCATTCCGGGGAAGACGGCTGAGTTTAATTTTTTGGCCCACTTCTTTTTACACATCACCAATCCAGCACGCGGTCCGCGAAGTGTCTTGTGTGTCGTCGTCGAAACAAAATCGGCGTAAGGCACAGGACTGTTGTGAGCGCCGCCCGCCACCAAACCTGCGTAGTGAGCCATGTCGACGAACAAAATCGCGCCAACCTCGTCGGCGATCTCTTTGAATTTCGCATGATCGATCTCGCGCGGATAAGCACTTGCTCCGGCCACGATCATCTTTGGCTTATGCTCTTTAGCCAGTGCAGCAACCTGATCGAAATCGATTCGATTGGTGTCCTCGGTCACGCCGTAGTTCACAAAATTGTACAGCTTGCCCGACAGGTTCAGTCGCATACCATGAGTCAGGTGACCGCCGTGAGCCAGATCTAGTCCCAGAACCGTATCGCCAACATCCAACGCAGCAAGGTAAACGGCTTGGTTGGCCTGTGAACCAGAGTTAGGCTGGACATTGGCGTACTCAGCACCGAACAGTTCCTTGGCCCGATCGCGTGCGATATCCTCGATCACATCGACGACCTCGCAACCGCCATAGTAGCGGCGGCCGGGATAGCCCTCGGCGTACTTGTTAGTCAGCACGCTGCCAGCGGCTTCCATGATGGCAGGGCTGGTGTAGTTCTCGCTGGCAATCATTTCGAGGCCGTCTTGTTGGCGCTGGGCTTCGTCGTTGATCGCTTTGAAAATGTCGGGATCTTGGCTTTGCAAAAAATTCATGTGGTTACCGGTTGTGTGTGGAATCCAAAAACTGGTTGGCAACGAAAACGCCCATTGTTCCGAGATTTGCCCAAATCGGTAGATCAAATCCGAGAACTAGAACAAGTAAGTCGAGAGTGGACGCTTTCTCCGACGGTAGAAGTTAACTCAACTGTCACTGAGTGCTTCTTCTAACGGTATATCGGTCATTTTAGTTTGAAAATGGAGACTTCCAAGTGACCCGAATTGTCGCCTAAACCAGTAGGCGATTCGTTCGTTCTCAACCACAAGACACCATCGCAGGGAATGACGTGGGCTTTTGGCTCGGCTCCTGCGGTCGTCGCTCCTGTGCCAATGGGGATCGAGGTAAATGCTCGAACCGAGGATACGTCCTGCTGCGACAATTTTTCAGGCACCACGCATGCCATCAACTTCCCTAGCGGCTGCCCCGAATAGTAGTCAATCGTAATCCCTCCAGCTTGGCTCACCCAAGGCTTGGTGGTCTCCCCCACGGTGATTTCACCTGTCGCAGAAAATCCAATGGAATCGCCTTTTCGAAGTTCGATCCCAGTCGTCTGCCAGCTTTGCGAAGCCGACACTTGAAACGTTGCCAAATGATGGGGCGTTGGCTTTGTTGTTTCAACGGGCGTGGCCTCGGTCAACCTAGCGGCACGCACGTTGTAGCCATAATCAAGTTCATTGATAAACAGTGCCCAGTCTCGGTCCAACGCCTCCCGATGGGGTGCAATCGCATTGATAAACGAGCGGTTGAATTCGATTTGCGATAGATCGACCGAATCCGGCAAACGGGCGAAAGCTCTCGCCGTAAGTGGGTGCTCCGAGAAGAACTCACACGCCGCCCAACTCCAAGCGTAATACTTGACATCGCGAAAGCCTGACGGCGGAATGTTAAACACATCGTCGAGCGACAAGGCTTCACCGGCGGCTACCATTTTTCGAATGCGACCGATGCGCCCCCATCCCTTGGAATCTGCAACCGATTGAATCTTAGCGGCCAATTCCAGATTCTCTTTATCCCAACTGTGCAGTGCTATCCACTCGGCCATGCCTTCGGAGTACCACGGCGGCCCTGTCGCGCCCTTGAACCAGTTCATGATTGCGTGCGTTCCCTCATGCAACATCAGATGCCGTGTGTAGTAGTCGTCAGGCTGAATGTACATCCAAAATTCATGTCCGCGACTGTAACCTGCTGGAAATTTTGGCAAGTCGTCAGGAATTAATCGCGCTTGTTTGAATCGCTGTTGATCCTGCATCACGATCGCGGTGAGCGCATAATCTTTGACCAACGAGCGATCGATATCAAATTTCTCAAACCAAGAAGCAACGGCTGCATCAAAGAGCTCAACCCAACGCTGGCGTGGATCGTTTTGACTTTCAGACGCTTGCTGATTTTGAGATTCCTCGGCACGTACATCCGTGTAGAGGGTGATGTGTTTTCCTCGAAGAACAGAAATCCCAGCCGCCGATACGCGCTGTGGATCAATTTTCATCGGCACAGGCATCGCCGGATTGATGCGCTGCATGGCGCGCTGCCGCAGTGCTTCATCACGCGCGTCGCGCTGGAGGGCGAATGCAGGGCAATGCGCACAAACACTAAAGAACACGACGATGAGGGTGCGGGCAAATAGTATTCGTCCGGTTAGTGCGGGCCTTGGCCAAATAGCAAGCAACATTCGACGCCATGGAGAACAGAACGGGTAAATGTGCAAGGTAGCCGAAGTCGCCAAGACTTTGGAAGCCCTGTTAGCAAACTTTCCGATTCCCAATGAGGTTGGCGAGCCAGCTTGCGTCAACCGCAATGCCTAGCATCCATACCTTCAAGGGGCGTGAATTCCAATTCGGATAGACTTCTGAACTGTGGCTAATCCAGCTACAAGAATTCACGGCCCCATCGGGCTTTGATTACCTAAACGGCTGGGCTAGTGCTATTGGCCAGCGCCGAAAGGTACAACGTCGCACTACCGCGCTCATTGACAGGCTTAATCAACTTCGCAGCATGGCGAATCACGTCACGGCGACTCACTTGGCCAACCAGCTTTCCATTCCGCAACACGGGCAGACGCCGAATCGGTTTACTGATGAACATCTGTGCTAGACTGAACAGTGTCATGTTCTCTTCGATGGCCACCGGGTCCTCGATCATGAACGAGCCTACTTCGCTACTGGGCAATGACTCGTAAGTCGCATCTAGCAGCACCTCCAAACAACAGCGCTCGGTGAACATGCCCAACAACCGTCCGTCACTATCGACAACCGGCGCGCCGGAAATACTATGCTTAACTAGCAACGACACTGCATGGAACACATCCTGTTCTGGATGCAGCTTGACCAGCTTGGTTGTCATTACATCCGCCGCACATAGTACGTCGGGAACATTCTTAAAACCCATCGCCATCGCCGACTCCTTAACAAGTTACCACCAGTAGAAACACAGACCCAGTAAACCGGGAAGCTTTCAATCTACACTAGTTGCTATCAAACACCAAATTTTTTCAGTGCGTAACAAGCCAAAAAACCTAAGCCAGAGCGGCCAGAAACGGGCTTGTGAAATTTGTCACAAACTTCACCCGCGTTTCACTGCGAAATTGGCTTCAACATCCAAGTTGTTGCCTCAAAAACAATTTGCCAGCGTCCACAGATTTTTTTAAATGGGCCAGTCGAATAGGCATATGCTGCGACTTTTGAAGTTGCACAAATAAAAGCCCGGAGCGCAGGCGAGCGGATATTTCCGAGGATTTGCGGATCCCTCGCTAGCGCGTCGGGCTTGTATTGAAACGCTTCGCGATTTTCAATTAACGCGCGTTTTATCGAACAGAATGTGAAATTCGCTTTCAAATGTGCAACTTCAAAAGCTGCGACCTAGGGTCAGTTCAACGACAAGCTGGAAGGCGAAAGCGTTTTGCCCAACCTAGCGCGGTCGCCTGCTGGGTCATCGTTAAACTATTTTGACTAAAGTGAGTTCCATTGGATGCAAGCTTCCAGCTTGCGAATTTTACGCGATTGCATGGTGGCCAGCAGGATGCTTACCCCACTTAGGCTCCAACAACGCAATAGTGAGATTGGAGTCGCTCGTCCTCTGCAGGTCGTAAAACAAGTGCTAGTCAGGTCTCACTTCGCCGTTTTGCGGTGTTTCTGAACGATCCAAACGACCGTTCGCTTTGACTTTGCCAATACGGCCAGATACTATCAACGGGTGTTTTCTCAGGTTTTGAGCGATTCGGTGCCCAGATTTGTTCTGGATCTGTTGGCTTTCAAGACCATCCTCCTCAATCGACCATAGCTTTTGATACAGCAGCCATGAAAAAATCCCGCAAGCAACACAACCGCAACGACTATCAGCTACTTGAGCCTCGCAAAATGCTCGCCGGTGACGTCACGGCTACGGTAAGCGACGGCCTCCTGCAAATCGTCGGCGATGCCGAGGGCAACGAAATTATCGTCGCCGGTCGCCCCGACGGTACGGCAACCGTGTTTCCGATTGGCGATACAACCATTAACGGCAGTACCGATCCGTTTATTGTAACGACACAATTGGACGACGTTGACGTTCGGCTAAACGCGGGCGACGACAATGCGACCCTCCAAGGGTTGGTGCTTTCGCAAAGCCTACGTGTGCGTACCGGTGTCGGAGATGACACCACCTTCGTACACCATAGTGAAGTCCAACGTTTTGAACAGTTCGCTGGCGACGGCAACGACACGCTAGAATTTAATAACCTCTTCAGTCGCGGGTCAATTCTAATTTCAGGCGAAAACAACGACGACGTGGTTTCGATCACCAATATGGCTGCCGGCACCACCGCCACCGTTGAAACCGGCAACGGAGTCGATACCGTTGCGATTGATAATTTAGGGGTCAAAGACAATATCAATTTGAATACCGGGGGAGCCAACGACCAAGTGATCCTGACGGGCCTCGTTTATGGCTACCGGGCGAACCTGTTGTTGGAACAAGGAAATGACTCACTGAACATACTGCCAGCGATCAGTGGCGAGACGGCATTGTTTGCACGTCGGCTGAACATTCAGGGCGGCGACGGTAACGACAGTATTGCAATGGACGCATCCGTTACCTCTTCAAGGGAAACTGACATTAACGGTGGCGACGGGATAGATTCCATCGAACAAGCGGGCGCCCGTTTGCGAGGTGACTCGATTAACAACATCGAAAATCAGCAGGTGGATAATTTGGATGCACTTTTAGACAGCGTCTACACCACACTCACCACTGCCGACATCGACACCACGCCGTTTGGCGAAACCGTAATCGTGGATCCCATTGAGCCGGTAGAGCCTGCCATCACAGCAACGACCGCCGCATTGGTTCAAAACGAAAACGCTGGCCCCAGTGTCTTGGATGATGATTTGGTGCTCGTTGGAGACGACACCACTTACACCGGAGCAACATTAAGCCTAGGTGATACCTACGTGGCCGGGCAGGATGTACTTGCATTACCTAACCTCGCCACAACCGATCCGATCATCACCGGCACGTTTGATGCGACCACCGGAACGCTGACGCTCACCGGTGATGGAACTGCCGCACAATACCAAACTGCTTTGCGTACTGTCACCTACAACAACACAAGCGCAGATCCAGACGTATCGACGCGGACCGTCACGACCACCGTCTCGCGTGATGGCGGAGATGATTTGACGGCAACACGCGACATCACTGTGATCGCCCTTGATGCGACTCCAGTGATCGCCCGCACAACTACGACGATTGATGTCAATCTTGACGCCAGTCCAACAATCCCTGTTCCCGTCGGAACGGACGAATTGACCGTTACCGATGCGGATAGCGCACAACTTTCTGGAGCCGTTGTC
The DNA here is from genome assembly GCA_938036435.1 of uncultured Pirellulaceae bacterium. GTDB lineage: Bacteria > Planctomycetota > Planctomycetia > Pirellulales > Pirellulaceae > Mariniblastus. The sequence goes on from CALHPU010000172.1 coordinate 15,006, forward strand.
GCAATCGACGAAGGCTTCGCCGGTGGCGATGTCTTGGCTTTCACTGAAGTCGACGGGATCACGGGATCCTACGACTCCGTGACAGGTGTGTTAACCTTCACCGGAGATGCCGATGTGGCCGACTACCAAACCGTCCTCCGCAGCATCACACTTGGCTCTACCACGACACTCACTGCCGGCCAGCGCATTGTCACGTTTGAAGTCACCGATGCCGCAGGAACTGATTCGCAATCATCCGCGGCATTCGAATTGTTGGTCAACGTGTTTACCGACACGTCGGTTGTCCTGCAGACTTCTGACAATGCTCTACCGTTCTTCACCGAGGGCGGTGCTCCGATCAATGTAGATTCTGGCCTGACCGTCGAAGCGGCCGATAGCCTCACAATCAACGAAGCGCTCGTCTCGATCACCTCAGGATTTGCTGACGGGGAAGACGTGCTAAGTTTTGACAGGCGACTTGCGTTTGACCAGAACATCTCCGGATCGTACAACTCCCAAACCGGAGAGCTAACGTTCTCGGGAGCAGGATCTGCTGAGACATACCAAAGAATCCTAAGGACAGTCACCTATCACTCGATCGATCAAGCAATCGACGAAAGTGGAACTCGTGTGGTTCAGTTCTCGATCATCTCTGATTCTGATTTTGCAGTCACTCGCAACGTAACAGTCACACCACGCACAGAAGCTCAGCGCACCGAATCAATCGCCGTGCGTGACGAGCAATTAATTCAGCAATACATTGCTGCCGAAGGCCTGACAACCCAAACCACTGACTCAGGTCTTCACTATATCGTAGAAACTGAAGGCGACGGTCGACTTCCGGCCGCCACTGACGACATCATCGCGACGTATACAGGCCGGTATCTCAACGGCGTAAAGTTTGACAACGGAACGGATGTTCCCTTCAATCTATCCGGTGTGATCGAAGGCTGGACCGAAGGGTTCCAGTTCTTCTCTCCAGGCGGAACGGGCCAGCTACTAATACCTTCGGCGCTGGCATATGGTTCAAGGGGCACCAATGGTGGATTCGGCATCCCGCCGAATTCAGTCCTCGTCTTCGACGTTGAATTCGTCAGCAACGAGACTCAGGATTTGGCCGAAAATAGCTAGAGAGTATTTTAAAACCTTTAGCGGACTTCCGCCAGAAATCCATTTCATCTCAAGGACAAAAGGAATACTGGCGAATCCCACTACGAACATTCGTTGAGTTTGGGTTTTGAAACGTCCTCCAGTCGGTCGCTGCCTTTCTTTTGGACTTTGACTTAGAACGCAAACTCTGCGCCAAAGTATCCACCTTGAAGAAATAGATCGTCGTTATCGGTCGGATTTTGAACCGCATTAAGATCGGTGAAAAACATTTCGGTTTGCGGCACAGCCAAAGCCACGTTTGGAACAAACAAGGCTCGATAGCCGACTCGCAAACGACTGTTGTTGGTCATCTGATACGTCACGCCCAAGTCAACCTCGCCCAACATCGTAATTTCCGAGTCACTACCCTCGGTAGCAAATGCTTGGCCACGGTATGGCCCATCGAGTACCTGAGCGGTTACTACGTCAGCACCGCGTGGGGAGAAATTCACGTTCTGGTTGTTGGTAAAATCGTTGTTAAAGATGCCTGCCTTGGTACCAACGATCAGACTAAACCGCTTGAGAAATCCGATTTCAGTACGCCCCCCTATTTGCAGACCGAAGAGAGTATTGGTGACCTGATTCAGATAGTCTGCTCGCGCGAGTCCGCTGGCGATATTGCCCGGTCGAAACACTTGCGCGTTATAGTTGAATGATTCATCAAATCGGAAGTAACGGAAACCGAACAGGTATTCGTGCGAAATCATTCGGCCGCTGCCACCGTTACGCTGTCCTGTCAGGCCAAGGCGTAACAGATTGAATTCAACGTTTTGAATGTCTGTCTCTCGCACTACTTGATGCACATCGGCGTAATTGAATATATCTGCTGCTGTGATATCAGACCCAGAATTGGCACCGAGCAAACCAACGCCAGATAAGTATTGGCGAGCACCAACTACCCCACCACTGAGCGTCGTGAATGGTCCACCGCCCAATGTTGCCGTCTCGCGACTGGGTTCAAGAGAAAAATAACGAGCCTCGAATCCATTGCCGTTGGCTTTTCGCCGAGCCAAATTGACATCATATCCCCCAAAGTTGTCATGGTCAGCGTCGTTAGAGAAAAGTCCGCGTTCATTGGCAAAACGGCTGGCAGAGAATTGGCGATCGTCTTCATAGTTTCGGCTGAAATACAATCCAGAAATACCAATCGTCGTGTTGACCGCTGATCCGTTTACCGGAGCGGGAATAATCGGAGTAGGATTAATCGGAGCAACCGCTGGAGCAACATCATTGTAGTCTCCTATGTCACAAGCTTGATCTTGGTCGGAAAATTCGTCACCTTGGTAGGCAACATATTGCTCTTGATCGTCGTACCGTTGATCATCCTGATTGCCCCCAGTGCGACGCTCTTTCCTTGCATCGTGCTTTGCACGATGTCGGGCAAAAATTCCTGTTTTTCCTCTACGTCGAGAAGAGTGGCCGTCGATTCGGTTAGCTCCCGTATCGTAAAAACCATCTTCGGATTGGCAGAACTTGTCCGTGCTACAATCGTCTTCGCTTCCAATTTCATCGAGGTGGAAGTATTCTTCGCTCGAATCACAGGTGTTACAAGAGTCGCATTCGCTGGTGCTGACGACTTCACCGTCGTTACACGTATCGCAGCCACAGTCATTCTCAGAAACGACCATTGCCGACTGGCAGTTGTTCGATTGAACGCTGAAAGACGGTTGCACAGCACTTGGTATGAGATCTTGGCCAGCACCGACTGGAGCACTGCCAGGGTAAAAGTCACCCGGCGAGCGCCTAAGAACAGCCGCTGCGGCTGGCATCACCGGAGGCGGGCTATCGATTGTCGCGCCAGCTGAACGAGGTTGCGCTGGCCTATCGAACAGAGGTAGTGAATTCTCTGGCAGTGTAGCAGCAGGCAGTGCGTTAGCATCTGGTAACAGATTTTCGCCAATGCTGGCCTGTTGAGGTTGCCGATCAGGCGCTGGCAAGCGATTTGGTGCAGGCTCAGCACGTGGGTATTCTAACCCTCGATTTAAACTACCATCGAATTCAGGCAATAGTTCGGCGATTGGTCCTGGGGCCATATCGGAACTTTGACTTTGAGCAAAAGACGTTTGATCATTCAGAAAAATCGTCGCTGCTGCGGTCAAGAACAGAACAGGTGAAATCCGTTTCATCTTGTCTTCCTCGTTTCCGTCAAGCTGCATTTGCGAGCCTGACCGGTCCTAGTTTTAATGACATTAGTTGCGGCCAGTTGTTGGCTGGCACCACATCTGAAACCGGCCTGAAAATCAGCACCAGTATTAATTCAGTTCAAATCACTTCAAGTCTTACTTACGTCATCGTCCGCACAACTGTGCTCTGTCAATAAAACTGCATCAATCCTATCAACTCGCAGAACCCGACCATGCGAAATCCCGACAACAGTTCGAACCCTAACAGCCAAAACATCAGTTACGACCCATACAGATTACGGAACTGGCGCAACCGCCACCAAAACAAGACCTTCAATCGCTACATCCCGCACAAACCACCAAGCTGTTCCTCTGATGGTTGATTCCTTGAGAATTAAAGAGCCCGCATGCTTCTGCGGCATCAAGCGTTTGCTCTAGTATTGGCGTGCGTTAAGATTTAACGGATGTACGAGTTTCCAGACCGTAAACGCCAATCAATGATTCAATGCCAAGTGGTATTTGTCTCAGTAATTGTCAAACAGAAGCGCGACGAATTCACTTTCGCGTTGGTACATCCAATTTCATCCACGAAAGAAATCAAATGCATATTATCGCCGTCGAATTTAGAATCCATCCTGCCAACGCTAGTCAATTCCGGGAAGCAATTCTCAGGCAAGCCGCTAAATGCCTTTCGTTAGAGCCAGATTGCCATCAGTTCGACGTTTGCTTCGGAATAGATGATTCGGCACATTGCTTTCTATACGAAAAATACACCGACCAAGCAGCAATCGAATTTCACCGAAGCACACCCCACTTCGCGGAATTCAAAAAAGCCATCGAACCGTGGGTCGAATCCAAGGATGCAAAGTTGTGGCAATGCACACAATAGAATGGTTCTTCGCCCAACCCGAAAAGCAAAAATTAACTTCGGCCGACCAACTTAATACAGGGAATACTCGGTTGCTATTGAGAAGCTTACTTGCGAAAACTCTTGGTTTCCGAGGCGTCTCCCGTGAGTTTCCCTAGCTCGGTGGATTCCAAATTGAGGACCTCATCCAGATTCGGCGGTGCGATTTTCTTGCTGTCCTGCGAAATATCCTCTTCCCAGTTGACCTGCCGCAAATCATCACTTCCTAACTCTTGAGAAACGATCTTATCTAAAGCGATTTCTTCGGAGACGGCTAGACCACGAGCTTTCGCCGGTATTGATTCTGACACGCGATCAGGCTCGACGCGCTCTGTCGATGCGAGTTCATTTTGACAGCCAGATAGAAAAACAAAGGACAACAACAGGATTGAGTTGGCAAAATATGACGTGAAATAATTTCTCATTTGAGATAACTCTTCTTCAAAGATAAGACAACACCCACCGCTCACTCGGGCGTGGGAATTATAGCCAGACAAACTCAACCCTCTAGAGGCAATTGCTACTTCTAATTTCAAAAAATCAAAGCAACCGGTTTCAAGTAACGTTGAGAGGCTCTGGAGGCACGTCAACGGCGAACTTAAAATGCTACTGGTAGCAACAGCTACAAGTAATAAAGCAGTAAGCACAATCCTAGGATTAGCGTCGCCCACACCGCCATCGTATTGGTGGACCAAGCGCGGCCCATTAAACCACCCTCATGAAACCACTTCTGGCCAATTCGAATTACGCCAGAGAGCACCGCGAGGAACGCTTTTCTTAAGCCACCATCAATAGCAAGCAAGACGGTACTGCCCAGGCCAATCGCGCCGGGCAGCAGTTTCCGGTACACCCAGTCAGTGTCAAGATTCGTCGCTCTAATTTCGGCCGGATAGAGTTTCGTCTTCATCAGAAACACAAAAGCCAGCGCCGCAAACAACAACAGTTGAAGCTGCAGCGTTACATGCGAGAGCGTGTAGGGAGCATAGTGCGATTGGTAAGGCAAAAGTCCATACAAAGATCGGTAAGAGATTCCCAGAAAAACACATAGACCGGCCGCAATCGCCATCGCGCACAACATGTTCCACGGTGCCTCTTTGGGACGCTTGCCCGAATCATGAGCAAAGAACGCAAAGAATGGAATTTTGATGCCCGAGTGCTCCATGACTCCCGCTGACGCGATCAGCAGCACTAGCCAAGGCCAAAACAAATGCGCCTCCGCTGCTGCCGAAATGATCATCGACTTACTGATAAAACCACTTAGTAATGGAAATCCTGAAATCGAACCTGCGCCAATCATACAGAATCCGGTCGTCCACGGCATTGATTTATGCAAGCCACCTAGTTCTGTCGCCTTGGTCGTGCCGACTCGATGCAGCACCGCTCCCATCGACATGAACAAGAGGGCTTTGTAGATGATGTGGCAAAACGCATGAGCCGCCATGCCGTTGATGGCTAACTCAGAACCAATCCCAATGCCGACCACCATGAAACCCAGCTGGTTATTCAGGCTATATGCCAGCACCCGCCGCAGGTCGTTTTCGATCACGGCAAAAATGATCGGGAACAGCGTCATCGCACTACCGATCCAAATCAATTCTTCAGTCCCAGCAAATCCACGAGCCAAAGAATAAACGGCCAGCTTCGTCGTAAACGCGCTCAAGAAAACCGTGCCCGTCGGCGTCGCCTGCGGATAAGAGTCCTGCAACCAGTTGTGCAGAAACGGAAACGCGCACTTAATCGCAAACGCCAGAAAGATCAAAAGTCCCGAAATGGATAGGTTGCCACCGTCCTCGTACAACCCAATCACACCTATCTCACCCAGCGACCCAAAGGAAACGGATCCTGTTTCCGACAGCCGCATGATGGCACCCGAAAGCAACAACACGCCGGATCCAACTTGAATGATCAGATATCGCATTCCCGATCGATAGGACGCCGTCGTATTGGTCGCCCATACCAGCACGACACTGGCGATGGCTGTCAGCTCCCAGAACACAAACAGTGTCATCAAATCGCCCGCGCACGAAGCGGCAATCGCTCCACCCGCGTACATCATTGCCGAAATGTGTTGTTTGACATCTTCGACATGCAGTGCATAGATCGACGACGTGATCGCAGCCAGATGGAAAACCAGTCCAAAGATAAAGCTCAATTTATCAATGCGAACCATCTCCAGCGTTTGACCAAACGCTTCGAACTGCCCGAAGACACCAAAGGGCGTCATCAAGAACATCACTAGGCTGACCGCTGACAACGCAAGACTACCCCATGCGGCGCGTCTACCTAACAACGGCAACAGCAACGCACCCAGAACCATGATCGTGCCCGGCGGCAACTGCTGAAGAAAGCCCAGCGGTAAATCCGCGGCTGATGCCGCTGCGTAAGAGAATGCTTCGGCAGCAGCATGTCCATGTTCTCCGTGAACCGCACTACCAGTGGTTTCAGACGCCCAATGCGCGCTATCGGCTAATAAACAAAAGAGGTTACTGATCATAGTAATCCTCCGATCGGCGGATCAGCAATCGCAACATCGTGCCCAAGAACACAACCACCACAAACGCAACAAACCCAAGCAGCGCTTGGTAACCAAACACTTTTTCTACTTTTGGGAAATGCATCGGGTGGTGATCGTCATAAAACGATCCGCCAAAAATCAGTTCGACGGCTAACAACGCCAGACAAGCAACCACTAACCCTACAATCAGTAGATTGACATTGGTCCGTTTTTCAAACCAGCTTGGCGAATTAGTTTCTGAATTTTCGTTCATGGAATTAGTGCCCCGACTGCACAATCGGAATCAGCCACTGATAAATTTGATTGGCGAAGAAAAACAATACGACGCTGCCAATTGCTGTAATGCACAGCGGGACTACACACAATAGCGGACCCTCTTTGATCTTCCAGCCACCGTCGACATGACTCTCGTCATCGGTCTCATTCTTCGTTGGAGCCATAAACGCTAAGATCGGGATCGGGACCAAATAGGCAATATTCAACAGCGAACTGACCATCAACGTTCCCATCAACCAAGCTTTGCCCGAATCAACGGCGCCCAGTGCTAGAAAATACTTGCTCCACGCACCGCCACCGGGCGGCAAGCCAATGATGCTGATCGTGGCGATCAGAAAAGCGCCAAACGTAAACGGCATTGTCCGCCCGAGTCCGCGCATATCACTGATGTTCGTTTTATGAGCCCCAACGTAAATCGCGCCAGCGCAAAAGAACAGCGTGATCTTGCCCACCGCGTGCATCGCGATGTGCATGCCGCCTCCGAGCATGCTCGCCTCTGTGGCAATCGCCGCACCGAGGGTGATGTAGGCCAGTTGGCTGATCGTCGAATACGCCAGGCGCGCCTTTAAATTATCCTTGGTCATCGCCACTAGCGACGCCAAGAGAATCGAAGCGGCCGCCACATAGCAGATCCAGTCACCGGCATGAGTATCGGCAATCAAATCGATCCCAAAAATGTAAATGGCGACCTTCAATACCGAAAATACGCCGACCTTCACTACCGCCACCGCATGCAACAACGCGCTGACGGGAGTAGGTGCCACCATCGCCGCCGGCAGCCAACGGTGAAACGGCATCAACGCCGCTTTGCCAATACCAAACGCGAACAAACAGAACAAAATCGCAAGCTGAACCGCGTTGATCTTGCCTTCTGAAAATGCCTCGGCCAACACGCCCCCCGGCGTAAAGTCCAGCGTTCCGGCCACACTCCACGTCCACGCGATCGCCAGCATGAAAAACGCCACTGAAGTGGACAGCAGAATCCCCAAATACACGCGTCCACCATTGCGTGCTTTCTCATCGCCATGATGGGTCACCAAGGGATACGTCGAAACGGTCATCACCTCGTACATCACAAACAGCGTGAACAAGTTCGCCGAAAATGCCGCCGCAAGCGCCGCAAAAATAGCGATCGCAAAACAGGCAAAGAAGCGCGTTTGATTGATCTCGTGATGGCCACGCATATATCCGATCGCGTAAATCGTGGTCAGCACCCACAACCCCGACGCCACCAGTGCAAACAACATTCCCAATGGTTCGACTTGAAAAGCAATCTCGAAACCGGGCATCATCACATCGCCCAAACTCCACTCGGGACGTGCACCAGAAAACACATGCCCGGCCAACTGGCAAGTCACAAAGAACAACACGCTAGAAATCGTTATCGTGCAGGCCTCCCGCAGGTTGGCAATCTTGCCGGTGATCACCACCAGCACCAACGCCACCAACGGCAATCCCATGCAAATTTGAATCAACGTTTCAGGAGTCACATTGCTCATGGCGCACCTCCTTGCAACAAGAACCGAGCCGCATCACCGGCCAGTCCAGCCGACCAAGTCGTCCACACACCGAATACAAGAGTGGCTGCGACAACGACGTAAGTCGTTACCAGCATGATCAGCGGCGCTTCGGTCGCCTTTTTCGCTTTCTCTGACGGAGGAGAAAAATACAACACCTCGACGACTTGCCAGACATAAATCACCGCCAGCAACGAACTGATCAACATCAGCGCCGCCACAAGATAAAGTTCGTCTTCCATCGCAGCAGTCAACAGCAACCACTTACTGATAAAACCACAAGTCACCGGCACGCCGATCAGTCCCAGACCGCCGATCGCCCAAGCGAGAGAGGTCCACGGCATCGTTTTGCCGGCACCTCGCCAATCGTCCATTTGGACCGAGCCAAGTCGCAACACAAAACAACCGACGACCATAAACAGGGCGCCCTTGATCAATCCGTGGTTGAACATGTGGACAATTCCAGCAGTCAATCCGTCTTGGTTGGCCATGCTGATGCCCAACAACATATAGCCGACCTGCGCGATACTTGAATAAGCCAACCGGCGTTTGATATTGGTTTGGTAGATCGCAGCAATCGAAGCCACAAAAATCCCGACCAACGAAAAAGACCACAACGCTGTATCAAGCGGCAACAGTTCAAATGCAAATTCGGGCGTGAAGATTCCAAATACAACTCGGATAAAAGCGTACACCGATACTTTAGTCGCCGTCGCGGCAACAAAACAAGTCACCACCGATGGAGCGTACGTGTAAGAGTTAGGCAGCCACGTATGCAGCGGGAAAACAGCCATCTTGATACATAGGCCGACGGTCAAGAACGCAAACGCCACCAGCATTGTTCGCGAGCCCTCCCAGTGCGGAGGCCCCTCAATACCGTCGACAATCACTGCGGCTACACGATAGCGTTCCAGCTGCACGCCGATGTCGGCCATATTGAGCGTTCCAGTCATCTGATACAGCAATCCGATACCGATCAGCAAAAACGTCGCTCCGATCGTGCCCATGATCAAATACTGAAATGCTGCCAGCGGAGCGCGACGAGTCTTACCCAAACTGATCAGCGCGTAAGTCGAAAGAGACGAGATCTCCAAAAACACAAACACATTGAACAAGTCACCGGTCGCACACATGCCCATCAGGCCCGTCATGCACAGCAAATACAACGAGTAAAACAAGTAGTGCTTCGACTTGGGCACTTCATCGCGCAGACTGGGGCCCGAATAGGTCAGCACGATCGCGCCCATCCCAGCGATCATCGCCATCAGAAATGAATTAAGCGGGTCGATGGCATATTCAATTCCATAGGGCGGCTTCCACCCACCAAGAAAATACGAAATCTCCCCAAGCTCGCAAACCCTCGACACCAAAAGTAACGACAACCCGAAAGTCACCCAGCAAGCAAACAGCGACAAAACGTTGGCTACGTGTCGTGATCCCAACAACACGCACAGCGGCGCGATCATCAGTGGGATGACGATTGGCAGGACCGGCAAATGAAAATGAAGGTATTCGATCACTGCCGCCGATCCATCAGTAAAATTTCATCTTCTTCGATCGTTCCATAGTCCTCGCTGATGCGCACGATCAACGCAAGTGCCAGCGCCGTCGTCGCAATGCCCACCACAATCGCCGTCAGCATCAAAACGCTGGGAAGTGGATTGGAGTAAATAATCTCAGCCGCATCAGCAGCATGCTGGTGAGCGTGGTCGACTACTTCGTGTGCATCATGACTGCCGTGTGATGAAGCATGTTCGCCATCGGAATGCCCGGCGATTCCCGGAGGAATAATAGGCGCCGTACCACCGGTCACTTTGCCCATGGTGACATACAACAGCACAACGGAGACCTGAAAAATATTCAGACCGATGACTGTTTTGATCATGTTCCTGCGAGCGATCACTATATAGAAACCCGTCATCATCAAAAACACGACGATCCAGTAGTTATATAGCCCAAAAAATTCTGTCAGCGTCATGCCGTCGCCTCCTTGGCTGTACTTTGAAGACCAGCATCCGCAGCCCCTTTGCCTTGGCCGAATCGTTCGGACCGACCGGCAAAACAATAGAAAATCATGATCATCACCGCCGTAACGGTAATGCCGACGCCAAGTTCAATCAGGAAGATCCCCAGATGCTGCCCGTGGGGCAAAAATCCATGCAGAACATCGTGGTTCAGTGCTTCGTAGTCAAGGAAATTTGCCTGAGCCATTTCGACGACATCCGAATGAGTGTGGTCTGCGTGGGCATGGTCGAAATGATCGTTGCCGTGACCACCGTCTGCACGACCGATCAACGTCGTGGCTAAACCTGTTCCCGCATATATTAGTACTCCCAACGCGATCAATTTTTCGATCACCTTAGTCGGAGCGACTGCTTTAACTGCCGGTAAACCGAAGACCAACCCGTACAAAATAAACGCCGACGCCAAAATCACGCCGGCCTGAAAGCCGCCGCCGGGACCAAAGTCTCCATGAAACTGAACGTAAAGTCCGAACAACAAAATGTAGGGAATCATCAATTTCGTCACGACGCGAATGATGGGGAACGAATTCATAAAGACTTTCCCTTCTTTCCCGTCGAACGCTCTGTTTCTTTTTCCTTGGGTTCACGACGCAGGATCAGGATCACGGCAATACCCGCTGTAAAGATCACCGCCGTTTCGCCCAACGTATCATAACCACGGTAGCTACCTAGCAGCCCTGTCACCACGTTAGGCAAACCATGCATGTCCGGCTGTGATTTTTCGACAAACCCGGGATCAATTCGAGTTTGCACTGGTGAGTGTCGGTCTCCAAAGTGCGGCATGTCCAACGTGCCGTAGATTAACGCTGCTCCAGTAACACCCACCACAAACAGAGGCACAATGGGTGAGGATTTCGTTGGCTTTTCTTTTTTTCCTGTCAGCGCCAACGTTCCCAGCATCAAGACTGTCGAAATCCCTGCACCAACTGCTGCCTCGGTAAACGCGACATCGGGCGCATCTAGAATCAGCATCCAGCTCGCACCGAGGAAACTAAAGATACCGGTGAACATCACCGCAGCCCACAGATCACCAATCCGCGCGATCGCGATCGCCGTCACGGCCAACAGCGTCAAAATGGAAACTGAAACAAGCATGACCGAACCTTAGTCTTCCCTTTTTTCTGTAACGGGATCAAGCCCTTGCATGATGGCTGATTTGGCCAAAGCGTGGCAGGAAGTGGGACTAACCACAAACAGAAAAAACAAAATGATCGCCAGCTTGGCCGTCGCCAGCGTAAAACCCGTTTGAAACATCAGCCCAAAAATAATCAACGCTGCGCCGAGCGTATCGGTGATGCCGCCGCCGTGCAAGCGCGAATAGAACTCGGGCATCCTCACGATGCCGACCCCTCCAATGATCGAAAACGCGGCTCCACCAAGGAGAAACAACCAAGTCAAAATATCAAACAAAATCATGATGCCGCCTTGCCTTTCTGACGCGCCTTTTTGCGTTGATGTATTTGATTGGCTTTGTCCGCATCACCAAAAGTGCCAAACTCCGAAAACTTCAACAGCGCTACCATGCCGATAAAGTTCATCAAGCTATACAAGAGTGCTAGATCGAGAAAATCATGTCGGACCGGTTGTTTCAGAACGCAAATAACGCAAATCAATAGAACCGTTTTGGTACCAAACATGTTGATGGCCAAAACGCGGTCAAAAACGGTGGGCCCCAGCATCGCGCGAATCAGCGCCAGCGACATCGTGATGAGAATGGATGCAGAGGCGACGAGGTACACTAATTTTTCCTTGGGAGAGCGACTGACTTTTGTTTTAACGTTCCAGTTTCTGAATACGCCGATCCATATCGCCTGAGAGATCTTCGGCGGCCCCTTCGAACGAGAGGGCGTGGACCAAAATTTCGTCGCCTTCCATTTTTACGGACACCGTGCCGGGCGTCAGAGTAATGGCGTTGGCCAGCATTACTTTTCCCAATTCCGATTTTGGGCCAGCTGGAACAGTAACCAAATTGCGTTTGAGATTCATATTCGGCGACAAAATGATTTTGGCGACCGCAATGTTGGATTCCACGATCTCCTTGAACAACCATGGCGCAAACAGAAAAAACGGGCGAAGCCCCATCTCTACCGGAGCACCTTCCTCGTCTACGATTCGCATACGTAACGAGATCCACAACGAAAACGCAATGGAGATTACACCAAGGAAAATCATGAAGGGCTCGACGTGACCCGACCAAAGAAACCAGACCGCCGTCAGCGTGATCAGCAGCGAAACGATGTATTTCATAGCGGCGGGGGCCTGAACAAGCAGACAAGCCAATAGCTTAAGGGAATTTCATCAGCAAAGCCCGCTAATATAACGATGTGGCGGTATCCGATAAAGGCCGGATCGTGACTATTGCGTCGCAGCGTTACGTAAATTCACAGTCTGAATCCTAATCTCTCGATGCAGAAACCCAAGAAGAACCGACGCTACTACAATCGGTTGGAATACGGTAGGTGGCAAGGGTTTCATCGAAAGTCATGGGAAAATTCCTTTCAGCCAAGACTTTGGGTGGCCCAAGAGAAAATCCCAATCTCTTACGGGATCGGCTACGCAGAACTCTTCGCGGTACAGCTTATTGGAACATATCGCTCCAGTAACTGGAGCGACTTTAATGCTCACCGTGCAGCTACTGACAATTGGGACAACACTTTCGCGCACCCACGACGACTACTCGAAAATTGATACGACTTCACCACCACGAGCGGTCATCAATGCGCGGAAAGGAGCGACGCTAATGGTGTCACTCAAGAAGTGGGAACTGCCGTCGCAGAGCACGACGTTCGCTCCACCGGGATGAAAAGAGAACGTTTCTTCATTGGCACCACAGTTGACCAAACTCCAACCCGTCCCGGTACCAGAACCAACACAATCTGAGCCATTGGCGATCGTGTTATTGTTGACAAGCCGATCAACATTAAACGAGTTCTCTGGATCGGCCCATGCCCACGAGCGACGCTCCACTGCTGTGGAATCAAACATCATTTCATTTTTGATCGTCATGAAACCGCCCGTTGCCTCGTCGGAACGACCGGCATCTTCTGCAATCGCGATCGTATTGCTGGTACCGTCTGAGATCGAGCTGATTCTACGGCTACTTAACCCATTAAACGCACAGATGGCGTTGGCTTCACTCACACCCAAAAAGCTTGAACCAGTACCATTCATCGCTTCGGCTGCCGTCAACTCTGCCACAGTGGCGACAGTTACCGGGCAAGAGTAGTCAGTGAACCCATAACCGTCTCCATCGACGTCGCCGCCACGCCCCGATGTCGATGGGCAAACAAACCCGGGAACGACGGTCTGGGAAGCAAGTTGGTTATTCGGGGCGTCTGCGGGAGCAGCATCATAACGCCATCGTAGATCGAACAGCTGAAACGCATTTCCTTGGTCAAGAAACGGAAGGATGTAGGTCTGAACCGAGTGTGAGGGGTTGTTGATTGTTTCCCCCTTGTTGTCGGATGCGTAAAACAGGTTCGCCCCGGAACCATTACCGTCTTTGGCTTGCCCAGCGCTAGGAAATTTCATGTGGGCGGATTCATAGTTTAGAGCCGCAAGTCCCATCTGCCGGAGATTGTTTGCACACTGCGTCCGTCGCGCTGCCTCTCGAACCTGTTGAACCGCCGGAAGTAGCATCCCAATAAGTATTCCGATGATTGCAATAACTACGAGAAGCTCTACGAGCGTAAATCCGTTTGTGTTTGAAGTTTGAATTTTCTTGTACATGTTTATTTCAGTAAAAACTGGTGTGTCACGAAAGATAGAAATTGCCCGATGCGACCTACTAAGAAAGTCCTGCCTAAAGGTTAGGTCGCAGGAGTGTTGCCAACAAACCAAGCGATCGTTCGCAGGGAAAGCAAAAAACGGGCACGCCGCCTGAGGTCAAGCCGCTCAGGTGAATCCGGAAGATAGGTGTCGAAAGATTTTTAGCCGGCGTTTAAACATGACAAGATTATTATCATCGAGCCCCAACTCACAATATGCTGTCGCAAGAAACTGAGAATATGTTTGCTATCTAACGCCCTAAAACTACGTCTTTTTCTAGGTACTGGCTGTAGAAAAACCGGGGCAACCGTTATCGGTCAAATACGGAGCTGGATTCCGGTTTTAGTGAAACGCTGATCTTGAAGTCGAATTTAGAAAAGTTTAGCAACGCTACCGGGAACTGCGTCAGCTAGCGCGTTAAATCGGGAAAAACTGCCGACGCTTTTCTCGTACGTTCTCCATTGCGAGGAAATACAATCTGAACAACACTTTGAATGATCCGCTTTCTGGAATCTTCTCGACTGGTCGCTGCAAGTAGCGCGAAAGGAACTGAACTTGGCTCGAAACGTTGAACTTAAAGCGCGTTTGGACAACTTCAATCAGCAGCTTGAAATTGCCGCTCGTTTGAGTTCGCAAACTGGAGAGACCATTGTTCAGCACGATGTCTTTTTTCATTGTCATATGGGGCGACTAAAACTGCGTATCCTTGCGCCGGAGCGCGGGCAGTTGATTGCCTATCAACGCCCGGATCAGTCTGGACCAAAAACGTCAGAGTATTTCATCACTGAAACGACCGAGCCCGACAAACTACGTGAAACCCTGGCCGGAGCACTCGGTGAGTGTGCCGAAGTAAAAAAGACGCGTCTGCTGTTTTTGGTTGGTCGAACTCGGATTCATCTAGACCGGGTTGAAACGTTGGGCGATTTTTTGGAGCTGGAGGTCGTCTTGTCTGAGGATGACGATATCACTCAAGGGCAGGCCGAAGCAAAGCAACTGTTGGTGGAACTGCAAGTCGATCCGGCAGCCCTGATCGATTGTGCTTATGTGGATTTATTAACCACCAAATAGGGCAACGCTTTTCCCAAATGTTTCGCATAATCGGTATGCCTTACCCGTCTGTTTGCGGGAAATGCGATTGGCTCCCCACGATTTGACCAAAGCGCTTGCATGGTTGGGATCGCCACGATAGCTTAAGCAGATTGCAATGTGGCTCGCTGTTTAGCTGCCGCTATTTTGCTGGGCTGATGGTTTAAATCTGCAACGGAGAAACACGATGGGAATGGGAAGTACTGGCGAAAAACGCGGCTTGTTCATCACAATTGATGCCAATATTGGTGCCGGCAAATCTAATGCTTGCCACGCGATCGCGTCTGCCGCTACATCATCTGGCTGGCCAGCACGGGTTTTGGAAGAGCCAACTCACCATCCTCAGTTCAACCACTTCTTGCAGCGCTACTACGAAGATCTAAAGACTGGCACCAATACTGGTGGTGGTTTCGCCATGCAAATGTTCATGCTATGTCAGCGCTACGAACAGCACCGCTTGGCTGTAGAGCAAGCTTGGGGCGATCAAGGCATTGTCGTCGTTCAAGACCGACCGATTTACGGTGACACCGTGTTCGCGACAACAGCGATGGAACGTGGTTTTATGACGCGCGAAGAATACGATCTGTACGTCGATATGTATCGCAACATGAGCCGAGATGTGATGCCACCAGATATTTTCGTCTACCTAGACGTATCACCTGAAGAGTGCCATGAACGCATGGCATCTCGCGCACGCAGCCAAGAAGAAGGCGTGCCGTTGGATTATCTTCAACAGCTTTACGACAACTATCAAAAGCTACTTGGCGAGATGCGTCGCCGCGGTGTTCGAGTGCTGACCATTGACTGGCGTGAGTTCGGCCCACCAGTCGAGATCTGGAAGAACATTCAGGAAATGGTGAATTCAGAAGATTCTTGGTACGAGCGTCTCACGTTCTCCTTGGCCAAGGAGCCAAGAGTCCCATTGATTCCGACTGACACGAAGTAAATAAACAGTCCTCAAGCAAAACAGGATCGACTTCCAGCGAGTCAAGTGCTTCGAGCCTATCCATGCGGTTTTCAGTTTTTGAGAGCCGCCAGAAAAGGTGGGGTAAGCATCCTGATTGCCATCATACCAATCGCTTAGGATTGGCAAGCTGGAAACTTACTCCACTTCTAAATGAGAACGGGGTGCTTGTCCAATCTTCGTCTGCGTGCGAGAAGACAGAGGCTCAACCATCCAAGAAGCGCGACCGTGTTCGGCTCAGGAACGGCAATTGCCGCAACAATCGAATTGGCGATGGTTTGCGATATTAGCAACCGGCTGGCTTCGCCCCCGTCGATCCGGAAGCTCTGCTCCAATTCGATGTGTATGAATTCTCCACCAATCGAATTGGTGTACTGCCCTTGGACGTTTGTCGTTGCGGCCAATCCACTGAACAAGGAACCAGCGATGTCACCATTGGTCGCAACGTTGAGCGTATTCTCGATGTCTAAATTGTTGAACGTGTAACTGGTCCAGTCTCCATCAAGTGCATCAATGCCTTGGTCCAATCCTAATATAAGTTCGCTCACGCTACCGGTTCCGCTGCTGAGAATAGCATCAGCGCCCGCTGGAAACGCCGAGTGCCCATCAATATTGAACCCATGAATTTGCCACACCGACAAATTCGTCGCGCTATCGGCGAACGACTGGTGAACTTCTTGAAAGATGGACTGCTCAAGATGGGCTACGTCTGCGGTACCGAACCCATTGGCATTGCGATGTGCGCCGGCCAGCAAAAGACCTTTTGCCTCGCTATCGACAAACACTTGCGCTGAAATTTCTGGCGTATTAATATCTCCCAGCGGATGTACCACCTCCACCAAAGCATTGTTGGTGGCATTTTGACGAAGAAAGAAACTTCCCCAGCCCTTTCTCGTGGTAACGTTCTCTGATTCTTGTAGGCCGTAGAAAGTACTGCCAGCGTCATTAAGCACGACGACGTCATACCCTATCGCTGTCGCCTCTGGCACCAACAAATCAAGATCGGCTGTCGTTTGCGCCTCGGCCAGTCCATCAGCCAAACTACGAAAGCCTGACAACTGGTCAGCAGTCGGTACGAGGTAACCTTGGCTGTCTCTT
>CALHPU010000173.1 GCA_938036435.1 uncultured Pirellulaceae bacterium
CCCCTCTGTACCCTAAAGCCTCCCGTCTTCTAGGCTTGCACGCTAATCAAGCGAAAAACCAGTAAACATTGCACACGCCCCAACGCCGATCCGTCTAGAATAATCTCGTGCCGAACACGATTGGCTGGAAGCTTACGCCACGATGCTCCCAAACTGGAAGCTTACGCCACGATGCTCGCATACTGGAAGCTTACGCCACGATGCTCGCAAACTGGAAGCTTACGCCACGTGGGGCAAGCTTCCAGCTTGCCAATTATGCTCCTATCCGATCTCGCAAGAGATTGGAGAATCTGCTCTTACGTGGGGTAAGCTTCTAGCTTGCCGATCGCCTAATGATTCTCTTAGCCGATCTCGCAAAAGATTGGAGAAATTACTCCTAAGTCTTAACGAATCCTAAGTCTTGCGACCTCGGCCAGTGAAAAGCGTGCATCAAGTATCACCGCCGCACAACCTGCCACATTACGGCCGCTAGAAAGAACATCCACAGTCCGTAGACGACGCAGAACGCCCGAAACGTCTTTCTAGCAGCAATCAAAGACGGCTTTTGATCGTTGGTCGGTGTCACTTTTGGAACCGTCACTTTAGCAACCCCTCTAAGCCCCTGCGCGCATAAAAAAACCTTCGGTAACGTCAAGTTCCAGGGGGGCTCAGAACTCTTCCGTTAATCCGAAGGCGATTGGATTGAATCCGACTTCGGCATCCGTGCCTCCATCGGTTTCTGTTCTGCCAATCGCAGTGTCCACCACAACAACATCCGTGTTGTCGCAAGTAAGACGCTTGAGTCGAACAGAAATAAATACATTCGATTCAGCGATCCGCAGAACAATTCCATTTGTTCTTTGTTCGAAAAGAAATTGGTTAATTCCTTCTCTGAAGAGGGGCAAGTTATTGGATTGAGAAAATACGGTCAAGGCAAGTTTCTTGAATCAATCCACATTTTTTATGAACCTTTTTTTGTTACAACCTCATCCACTACAAGTTGAAAAAAACGACGCTCGAAACGTTGCAAAACACGCAGTAAATGTGGCCCTAGGTGATTTCATGGCACTTGCAAATACCAATTTAAACTTTTTAGTTGCTATCAAAACGACGTGCGAAAGCACAGATCTAAACCACTCATTCAACTCAGTCTCACATCCATTCAATTGCCGAGCTTGACTTCTTTTCGGCCACACGCAATTTCGCGCTGCGCGATCTTGGGTTTTCTTCAAGCTCTTCTTTGCTGGCTTGGGTCGGTCGCTTCGTTAGATTTACCAGCGCGTCGCTCTCCACAATGGCTTGTTTGGCAATGCGATCCTCTAGAGAATGAAAACTGATCACCGCTAGGCGTCCACCGGGATTAAGAATCTGCGGAAATCGCTTCATCGCGACCTTCACCCATTTCAGCTCATCGTTCACTTCAATTCGTAGTGCTTGAAAAGTACGTGTGGCTGGATCGATTGAGCCTTTCTTACCCGGCGGTACGCAGCTGCGGACCAACCGCGCTAGGTGAGAGGCGGCCTTGATTTCGGTATCCTGACGCCAAGCAACAATCTTTCTAGCAATCCGCCGGCTGAGCCGTTCTTCGCCATATTGATAGATGATGTCCGCGAGGTGTTTCTCACTCAGCCGGTTGATGATCTTCCATGCGGCCTCGCCTTCGAGAGTGTTGAATCGCAAATCCAGCGGGCCATCGGACTGAAAACTGAATCCTCGATCTCGGTCGGCCAATTGATCACTGGATAGGCCCAAATCCAACAACACTCCATCGACCGTTTCGATGCCCATGGCCGCCAGATGCTCCGGCGCGTCAGCGTAATTCGCGTGGATAAAAGTCGCCCGTGGGTCGTCAATCAGTGCCTCGGCAGCTTCCACGGCCTCGGGATCACGATCAAAAGCGATTAAGCGCCCCTCTGGCCCCAGCCGTTTGAGAATTTCGGCCGCATGACCGGCTCCGCCCAAGGTCCCGTCGACGATCACGCCAGACGCATTGATGTTCAGGCCTTCGAGCACTTCGTCCATTAGGACAGGAATATGAATCGTCAAAACGGGCTCAACTTAAGTAAATTTAGGGTCGCAAGGCACTGCCGTAATGCCAATCGTTTCCCAAACAGTGTATCTAAAAACCTGCATTTCCACATCGTTGGTGCGTTGGATTACAAACTCTTGGAGAATATCTAAGTAGGATAATGTTAAATTTGAATTAAGATTGAGCCGGAATCCACTTTCTCCACGAACCACAGTTACGCTCGCATTTTCTCTGCCTCCCTCTTCTGAGTCTGCACCACCCATGCCAGATGTCATCGATTCAAAAACCAAACATCGACAAGCATCTTTAGCATCCTTGATGCCTGACGCGTCGCAGCCAAACCATGGCCCCACGCGCCGCTCGGCACCGCTTCAAGCTGACCAACTCAGCCGAGGTGATTGGTTGCAAGTGAAATCTGCCGCGGCAATCGGCGACGTGATTGACATCGACGGCACGACCGATGGTCTACCCTTCATGCCCGAGATGCTGCAGTTCTGCGGAAAGCGCTTTCAGATTTCGCATTTCGCCAACAAAGTCTGCGCAAACGTGGGCACCGTTGAAATTCGCAACCTACAGAATGTGGTCGTTCTGAAAATGAATCGTTGCGATGGTTGCTTTCACGGCCACTGCCAGATGGCTTGTGAACTTCTTTGGAAACTTGACTGGCTGGAACAATCGCCGCCTGAGGCGCAAGATTCCAGTCCGGCCACATCTGGTCAATCACCCGAAGCATCACAACTGATCGTAAAATTGGTCAAGCTATCTGCTGGTACGGCTGGTCAAAACAAAACCAAATCTAGCGGTCAGTTTTTTCGCTGCCAAGCAACAGAGCTAGGAGCAGCAAGCCGTCAATCTTCGCCGTTGCACTTTGGCCAGTATTTTGTCGATCGTAAAACCAACGGGACGTCTTGGAGTTCTATCAGCGAGTTTATCGCACGCATGTTGATCAAGAAGGCACTTCGCCTGAGCGACAGCATCGCCGGCCCTTGTAAAAGGACCCCCGTAGATCCCCTAGGACTTCAGGTGGACGATCGCGTCAAGGTAAAACCAATCGAAGAGATCCTGAAAACACTCGACGCCAGAGGCTGCAACCGAGGGCTGTGGTTTGACCCTGCCGAGATGCAAACCTTTTGCGGCCGAACGCTTACCGTGACTCGCCGTATCGATCGCATCATCGACGAAGGCACCGGCGAATTGCTGGAGATGAAGGTCCCTGCAATCGTGCTCAACGAGACGCATTGCTCAGGTATTCATCGCCGGTTCTGTTCGCGCGCGATGCTTCATTTCTGGCGAGAAGTCTGGCTGGAACCTGTCGATTGCTAATTTGACGGCCCATTTTTCTCTCGATTGGACCATCTTCCTCAGCTCAGCGGTGAAAATTTCTCTCACCACAGCTATATTATTGCCCCGTCTTGGGATGATATTAGCAATCAAAGGAAGAAGATTCGATGAAAGTTGGTTTGGTAGGTTGGCGCGGCATGGTCGGTTCTGTGCTGATGCAACGCATGCGGGACGAGCAAGATTTTGCAGCAATCGATCCTGTATTTTTTAGCACCTCTAACGCCGGCGGTGACGCACCTGACGTCGGCAAGCAAACGCCCGTTCTGCAAGACGCGAAAGACATTGATTCCTTGGCATCGATGGACGTCGTCATTACTTGTCAGGGCGGCGACTATACAAAATCGGTCTACTCGAAGCTGCGTGAAACAGGTTGGGAAGGGCATTGGATCGACGCTGCGTCAGCACTCCGTATGGAAGACGAGGCCGCTATCATCCTTGATCCGGTCAATCAGAACATCATCGATCAAGCGATGGAGATGGGTTGCAAAACTTGGGTCGGCGGAAACTGTACCGTAAGCCTGATGCTGATGGGATTGGGCGGGCTCTATCAGGAGGGCCTCGTAGAGTGGATGTCGGCGATGACCTACCAAGCTGCCTCAGGCGCTGGCGCGAACAACATGCGTGAACTGTTGAAGCAAATGGGGGTCGCGCGAGATTGTGTTGCTGAAGAATTAGCAACGCCTTCGTCTGCGATTCTGGAAATTGACCGAAAAGTGGCCAGTACGATGAGGGGCGCTGATTTCCCAACAGAGTACTTTGGCGCACCGCTGGCCGGCAGCCTAATTCCCTACATTGATTCACAACTGGACAACGGCCAGTCGCGTGAAGAATGGAAAGCCCAAGCCGAAACGAACAAGATTCTGGGGCACGCTGCGGACACGATTCCCATCGACGGTATCTGCGTGCGTATCGGTGCGATGCGGTGTCACGCACAGGCGCTTACGATCAAGCTCAACCGTGACATCTCTGTGGGTGAAATTGAACAATTGCTCGCCTCTCACAACCAGTGGGTGAAAGTTGTTCCCAATGATCGAGACGCATCGATTAGTGACCTGACGCCAACGGCCGTCACAGGCACACTTTCGGTACCGGTAGGCCGACTGCGAAAACTAAACATGGGAGACCAATACTTGGGTGCCTTCACTTGCGGCGATCAATTGCTGTGGGGCGCCGCTGAACCGCTGCGTCGAATGCTAAAAATATTGCAAAGTTAATCTGCCGATGCCTTCACGGGTCAATCGAATCAAGCGAGCATAATCCGATCCATTCAAACTTAACGAAGATGACGAAAAATGGCACTGACCGAATCAACGATGATGAAACTGGGCTCCGACGCCCCGAACTTCTCTCTCCCCGCAACTGACGGATCAACCGTTACACTTGATCAATTCTCTGGAAAACCGCTCCTGGTGGCATTCATCTGCAACCACTGTCCGTTTGTAATCCACGTCGCTGGAGCACTCAAAACGGTGACAGATAAATACGCCGATCAGATCGGCGTGGTGGCCATTCAAAGCAACGACACGGAGAACTATCCCGCCGATTCGTTTGAGAAGATGAAGGAAGAGGTGGCCAATCGCGGGTACGGTTTCCCGTACGCATTGGACGAAGAACAATCTGTCGCCAAAGCGTATTCAGCCGCTTGCACCCCGGATTTTTTCTTGTTCGACGAGAGCCATAAATTGGTCTATCGGGGTCGTTTTGATGATACGCGTCCAACGCGTGTTGAGTCCGGCGTGTACGATTCAGAGCAAAACCCGGCGACAGGCGCTGAAATGGTTGCCGCTATCGAAGCGGTGTTGAACAAAGCCGAGGTTCCTCAAAAGCAATACCCTGCGATGGGCTGCAACATTAAATGGAAATCGGGCAACGAACCCGATTACTTTTCCAGCTAATTCGCTAAAGGAACCACACGCCTTGAAGCGATACGGCGGAAGCCGTCCGGTTCTTGAGCGTTGATGCCAACAAAGCATACAAGTCCTCGTTTCTGGACTTGGATACCTGAGTGCTTGCGGCCAATGGTATTCACTTTAGATTTTCAGCTCAGCGATCTTTAGGCAAACAAGACCAAGAATGTCACCCTCGCTTCGGGAGGGTCGGAGGCTCGCCGACGGG
>CALHPU010000174.1 GCA_938036435.1 uncultured Pirellulaceae bacterium
CAGCGGAGCCAATTTTTCGAGATCGACTTTTCCTTCGCCCGGACGTGGCACGACCAGCGGAGTCGCCAAGGCCAAAATTTCTTCCGGCTGTTTCCACGAATCAAACGAGTTGAGTGAATCGGCACCCATCAAAAAAAAGAACTCGTTCTCAGGATTTTCTTCGGTCAATTGCTTTAAGGTATCAACGGTGTAGCTGACGCCACCGCGCTCGATCTCGATGCTGGATCGTAGAAAACTCGGATGACCGCCGATAGCAAGATCGACCATCTCGACGCGTTGCCGATCGGTTCCTGTGGCTCCGTTCTCCTTATGCGGAGCTTGAGCGCTGGGGATAAACAGCACCTGATCAAGATTCGCCTGCTGGCGACATTGCTCGGCAAGGATCAGATGGCCCTGATGAATCGGGTCAAAGGACCCACCGAAGATTCCAACACGCATAAATTTTTCCCGTTCAGTTTTTGCTAGGGCGTGGATAGCCCGGTTTTGTCGTTGAAGAAAATAGCAAAAGCGACGCCAATCCGCGAGGCGTGGCCCTTGTAGCCAATCTCGCAAGAGATTGGAGAGATTGCTCTGTGGCCGTCCAAAGTCTTGCGACTTCGGCTACGAAACAGGTATGCTATCGGATAACTCCCGCCACAACAGACCGACGACTCCCCGTAAGCCCTGATGGCCAAAGCGCAAAATTCTCTTTTCGATACCGCGCCCCAGCCTTGGGAGTTAGACGACCAAGACGATTGGTTGGCCGCGCGAATTGTTTTTGCCGAAAGACCTTACGGCCCTTACGACTATTCGATTCCCGCCGAACTCGAATCGAATGTTAAGCCAGGTGTCCGGATCGAGGTGCCTCTGGGACGGGGAAACAGAAAAATGACGGGCTATTGTATTGATGTCATTGGCCCCTTTCACGAATTGGCTGGATCGGTCAATCCGGGAAAACTGAAACCCGTTGAGCGCGTCGTTGATACAACACCGTTGATCTCGACCGCGCTATTAGAGCTGGCGAACTGGATCAGCCAGTACTACGTTTGTGAACTGGGGATCGTCATCGAGACCATCATTCCAACCGGAGTCCGCAATGATGCCGGCACGCGCGAGATGTTGTTCATCCGAGTCGCCGACGACGTGGTGGACAACTTAGACGCCCACCGGCTGACTCCATTGCAGAAAACGATTCTTCAAACACTTGACGGCTCTCGTCAGGACTGGACGCCACGCGAGCTTGGTGAAACCGTTGGCTGCACGCAAGGTCCGATTTCGACGCTCCGTCGGCGCGGGCTGATCGTCACCAATACCCGACGCGTTCAGCAGAAACGCCACGACATCGCCCCCGAAAAGCGTCAAACCAATTTCACGCTCAACCCCGAACAACAAACGGCGCTTGACGCGATCAGCCATCACATCGAAACCGATTCGCACAAGACATTCTTGCTGCATGGGATCACCGGAAGCGGCAAAACAGAAGTCTACATTCAGGCGATCCAAAAAGTGGTCGAATTTGGTCGGCAGGCCATCGTGCTGGTCCCCGAGATCAGCCTCACCCCTCAGACGCGTCAGCGCTTTCGTGCTCGTTTCGATCATGTGGCCGTCTTGCACTCGCATCTAACCTCCGCTCAGCGCGCGTGGCACTGGAAACAGATCGCCGCCGGCAAGGTACAAGTGATTATCGGCGCGCGAAGCGCTATCTTCGCCCCGACGCCTCGGCTGGGTTTAATCGTACTGGATGAGGAACATGACGGTTCATTCAAACAGGACAAGGCGCCTCGTTATCAAGCACGTGACGTGGCCAATTTTCGCGCTTCTAACGAGTGCGTGCCATTGATTTTGGGATCGGCAACACCGTCACTGGAAAGTTGGCAACGAGCAAGAGACAGCAAGTATCAATTACTATCGTTAAAAAATCGCGTTGCCGACCGACCGCTGCCGGACGTTGCGACGATCGACCTGCGTGTCGATTTTGGCGGCCGCAAACGTTTCAGCCCTATCAGCAAAAAACTGCGGCAAGAAATTCAGTCGGCACTCAATGCTGACGGCCAAGTGATTCTGCTACTCAACCGTCGCGGGTTTTCAACACGCATTCAGTGCCCCGGTTGCGGCCATGTCGAATACTGCCCCGATTGCTCGATCCCGCTGACGCATCACGCCGAGGGAAAAAAAGCCGTCTGTCATTACTGCGACCATACGATTCCCGAACCCAAACTTTGCAGCGACTGTGGCAATCCTTCAGTGAAGTTTTCGGGACTCGGCACGCAGCGTCTAGAAAAAGAGGTCGAAGCGCTGTTCGATGTTCCAATTGTGCGTATGGATACTGACACGATGCGGAAACCGGGCAGCCACGAAAAAACATTGGCCAAATTTCGCGCCGGAGAAATCAAAATTTTGCTTGGCACACAGATGATCGCCAAGGGTTTAGACTTTCCCAACGTCACACTTGTGGGTGTGATCAACGCCGACACCGCCTTGCACTTGCCCGACTTCCGCGCCGCCGAGCGCACTTTTGGGTTGGTGACGCAAGTTGCCGGACGAACCGGGCGCGGCGAAAAGGGTGGACGGGTGTTGGTGCAATCGTTCAGCCCAGACAACAAAACGATCATCGCCGCTACGCGCCACGACTACATCGGTTTTACCGAACAAGAGTTGCCGGAGCGCGAAGAACTAGCGTGGCCTCCATTTGGGTATCTGGCTCGGCTGGTGATTCGCAGTCCCATTCAATCTAAATCAGAGCAAATGGCCGAACATATTGCCGAATCGATTGAGAACGCGGCCAGTGAACTGGAGACGCCGGTCGAGGTGCTTGGCCCCTCGGTCGCGCCGGCCGAAAAACTGCGCGGCCAGTATCGCTATCACATGATGGTTGGAACGACGAAGGAAGGCGTGCTGCAGAATGTGCTTGCGCGGGCCAAAACGAAGATCAAACCAGTGGACGATGTGCAGTGGATGATCGACATCGATCCGCAGGACATGCTTTAGGAAGTCAACAGAGCACAGTTTACGGGGTACAGAAATAAGCACTGTCCCCTGTAAACTGTGCTCTGTAATGCTATAGATGTTGCCTGCGGTCGCTTCTACAATGGAAGAACAGTCATTTCCCTGCTTCTTTCCCTCTCAAAGGCACCATGTCGTATCGCGGAATCAAACGCGTCCTAGGCGAATCGTCCCTAGAGAGGAAAATCCTGATTCTGTTCGGGGTGTGTCTGTTGTTGTTGATTGGCGGATCGTTTCTCTGGGTCAATCGAGTCACCGAAGAGACCATCCGTGAAAACACGCGCGACAAAGCCAAGGGATTGGTTGGCGACTTTATTCTGCGGACTCATCTGCGCACGGTCGAATTCCGAGAATCGTCCGACGACAGAACCAAGCTCAAAGACCTCTTCGGCGAGATCGCTGGAGAGGGCCAAACGATCAAATACGAGGCCAACACGATCGTGTTGGACGGTACGGGCACCCGCAATAAGTTGTCGCCTCTAGTGGCGACCGACCCCGGTGAAATTGCTCGGTTGCAGCGTATCACCGACGCCGCTCGGCAAGAACAATCATTCTACAACCGGAAAGCTCTCGAAGCGGCAATCGACCCGGCCGCCGCTGCCAAGCAGGCCGCCGAAGAACCTCTTCCTCCAACCGATGACGATCCGCTGGCTCAATCTGAGGTGGAAGATGATTTCACTTTTGATCAGAACTACGTCTATTACGCGCCGGTCTTATTTAAAGGCAAGTGCATTCTGTGCCACGATGCGACCGGCGGAGATACGCAGAGACTGGAACAAATCGCCGAAGCTGACACGCTTGAGGAGATTGAGCAGTTGATGTTTGAGCGTCGCGAGCAAATTCCGCCGACGTTTCTGCGGATCAAGCTGGACTATAAACCCGCCAAGAAAGCCATCAACAACAATCGTGCGATTTTAATTTCGGTCGCGATTGTCACGGCTGTTTTTTCCGTGGTGGCGTGTTGGTTGATCGTTCGGTACGTGGTGATGAAGCCTCTGAAACACCTGCAAGATGTATCGGATGAAATTAGCCGCGGCCAAATGGATGTGCGGGCCGAACTGTTTACCGGTGATGAATTCGAGAGTCTTTCGAAATCGTTTAACCGGATGGTTCGTCACCTGCTGGACACACAAAACGAACTGCGTGGTGTCAACGATGATCTTGATGCCAAAGTAGACGAACAGGCGCAGCTAAACCTGAAGCTGTATGAAACCAACCAAGTCAAAAGTGAATTTCTGGCCAACATGAGTCATGAGCTGCGGACGCCGCTCAACAGCATCATTGGGTTTTCGGAAATTCTTGAGAGTGCCAAAGGGCTTGAGTCGAAACAAGTTCGGTTTGCCAAAAACATTCGCGACTCTGGGCGTCTGCTACTGGATTTGATCAACGACATTCTGGACCTTGCCAAATTAGAGGCCGGAAAAATGGAAGTACGGCCCAGCGAGTTTGAAATTGGTCTGATGGTCCGGCGACTGTATGACATGGTCCGGTCACTGGCTGATCAGAAGAGTATTGCATTGATCTTCCACGAAGACCCGCAGCTGACGACATTGTTCCAAGACAAAATCAAGTTCCGGCAGATCCTAACCAATCTGATTTCCAACGCTATCAAATTCACCCCCGAAGGTGGCCGCATCATCGTTCGGGCAAACCGGATCGTAGATGATGAAGTCGATCTGATCGAACTGGAAGTCGAAGATACAGGTGTCGGTATCGCTGAATCAGATCAGGAGATCATTTTCGAAAAATTTCGGCAGGGCCCGTCTGCATTGGGTAACGATAGCTTGACGCGCGAAGTGTCGGGAACCGGATTGGGTTTGTCGATCGTGAAAGAGCTTTGCATTTTGCTCGGTGGCGAGATCGAACTGTCCAGCGTGGTCGGAAAAGGAAGTACATTTACTGTGACGCTGCCTTGCAACATTCAGGTCGCACCAAAAATCAATTCAGAGATCTCGCAAACGATTCAGGAAATCACCAAAGGCAGCCGAGTGGATTTTGGTCGCACCAGCATGACACCGCAGCCTTCGCCAGCGGACGTGGTGGAAGAGTGACCCATGCACAATCGTTTCGAGCGGATTTCAAAGCACGTAGCACGACTCTCCGAGTCGTATTGACAGGGTAAATAACGACTCGGAGAGTCGTGCCACGTATTGGCTCCTTCAGCGTTCCAAGTTTTGAGATGTAATCTAGTATTGATCTCGCGATAGATTGGAAAATTTAAAGATCAAGCATGGCCTCTCGAAAAAAATTGTAAAAAATTCACTTGACCTCCTCTGTGGTCGATAACTAACGTTGAGATAGAGGGTCAGGCGGTCATGAGGATCGCAATGGGCTCCTCGGGAGGTCTTTATGAATCGAAAGTCTGATTCGGCAGTCCACCGGTATTTTGCGGGCTTGGCCGAATCCACGTTTCAGTCTCATCTGGGCGTCGTCGATCCGCCATTGATCGACTATTTGAGCGATTTGTTAATTCGTTTCGTTCACAATGATGTTGTGCATCGCGTCCGCGGTGTCAGTGGTAAGCGTCTGCTCTCAGTTCCCGAAATGGTCATCGAAGCGTCTCACCGGCTGGGAGATGCCAAACGCGAGCTTCATCAACACATCGGCGATTTCACTTTGTTCTGGGCCGGCGTCTATCCAGAGGCCTTGCGTCAGTCGGACGAC
The DNA here is from genome assembly GCA_938036435.1 of uncultured Pirellulaceae bacterium. GTDB lineage: Bacteria > Planctomycetota > Planctomycetia > Pirellulales > Pirellulaceae > Mariniblastus. The sequence goes on from CALHPU010000174.1 coordinate 5,647, forward strand.
ACAAGCCATGACAGCAAGTTTGATATCTACCGCACTTTCGGCAAGCGTGCTTACCTGATGGCCAGCGAGATTGAATCCGGCCAAGACGACATCGTCCCCAGCGGACTGCTGGAACGGCTGAGTGCACAGTACGATTTGTGCTGTTACGGTCTGCGAGAGGTCCGCCGCGTTTGGGAATCGGGCGATGGCGATGACTCGGGTAATCTGCTGATCGGCTGAGACGTTAGTGTAAGCTAGTACGTGGGGTAAGCATCCTGCTTGCCGCGATTGCATGGTGCAGGATTCGCAAGCTGGAAGCTTACGCCACAGAATGCGATCCCAATATTAACTCTAGACGTCAGTGGCAGTATCACCACACCCGCTAGCACTGCTTCTCTATGTTCGTCATCTGACGGCCTCTCTAAACTCCCGCTGGTAATCCACGAGCGCCTTTACGCGCGCCCGTTTGAACCTACCTTTACGAACGACCACAGGAAGCAAGGATGCTGCCATGTCACACTCTCGTGACCGACGCCAGAGAAACTACTCCGACGAATCATCGTCACGCTCAACCGAATTCCCGCGCCGCAGACGGCGCTGGCCGTACCTGTTGCTGCTGTTGCTGATGCTGATTCTTGTATTGCCCAACGTCGTAACGATGATGGGGTTGGAGCAACGCGCCGTCAACATGTTCACCGGCGACCTTAACGGGCAACTAAAAATTGGTCGCGCGTCCGCTGGCTGGTTCCAACCGCTGACCCTCAAAAACGTCACGCTGCTGGACGAAAACCAACAACCTGTCGTCAGCGTTGCAGAAGTAAAATCGTCCAAGCGTCTGTGGTCTTTCGCTAGTAGCGCACTTAGCGACCTTGGCAAAGCCGACTTTGGACACTTCGAACTTACGCAACCGGTCGTGAATCTGCAGCTGCGTAAAAACGGCAGCAATCTTGAAGACGTTCTAAAAAATTATTTGACCACTTCGCGCAAACAAAGCGCAAACGAACCAACCTCGACTTCTCCCATTGACCTACCACGCGCCTCGGTCAGCATCGTTGATGGCACGGCATCGATTACCTCGGTCGCCAGCCAAGGTGCTTGGTCGGTCGACCAGTTGAATGCGACCGCCCAAGTGAAATCGCCCGATGCGGCTGTTGCCTCCAGCCTCCAATGCCGTGTGACTCCGTTTTCCATCGACGCCGGAGGAACTCCGATTCCACAAGGCAGCGGAAACATCAACCTTGTCGCGACGCTGGACCCGGGTCAAACACAGCTGCTGATGAAATCGGTCGATGTGGCCGTGCAAAGCCAAACACTGCCGCTGTCGATCCTTGGCCCGCTGGCAGAGCGCGTGTTGGGACCAACCGCCGTCGCTGGAAACCTTGACTGTCAGCTAAAAGCGGCTTGCGATTTGCAAACGTCTCACGTTCAGGCGACCGTGGAATCGATGAATCTGAACCAGTTACAGTTGGCCTCCACCGAAATCTTGGGCAACGACGTCTTTGCTCTGGCATCTGCCAGTGCAACCGGAAAAATTGATCTTTCCCCGTCCACTTTGTGGGCAGATCAGTTTCAGTTCAACAGCGATGTCGGACGCGTGCAAGCCAACGGGCAATTTGAAATTGCCGACATCAATCGCCTCGCCGCCGGAGGGCAGCTACCAGAATCCAACTTTCAAATGCAAGGCAACCTAGATCTAGCTCGCCTAATGCAAATGTTGCCGGCGACCTTTCACACCCATCAAGATCTGCAGCTGCAATCTGGCGTAGCCAACTTCCAAATCGGATCGCAACAGCGCCAGTTGTT
>CALHPU010000175.1 GCA_938036435.1 uncultured Pirellulaceae bacterium
GAATTGGTCGTCCAATCGAAGGAGCAGGTGCCTTCAGCAAAAGCAATCTTGGAATCTTTGGCGACAGCATTGTCGATCCGTTCGGAACCAACCACCGTCAGTTACCTTGAAATGTTGCTGGACAAACAGTGATGAAGCTGAGCCGTTGCTCGCGACGTCTCCCAAATAGGACTCAACGCCTCGTCGGCGTGTCGGACCGGTGCGGACTTAGTGCAGCGCTAGTGTGTTGTTATCAGTCCGCTACCTATCCGATCGTTCCCCTTGGTCTTCGATGTAAAAATGGGACTACAACTCGATGTCGATGCCAATTTGATTTGCAATTGGCGTGTACAAGTCAACTTCTTCAGAATCGGTTTCAAGCGTGATGATTAAGGAGTATTGCGCTTGTCGATTCCATCGCCCCAAGTGTGAACGTTCTTTCCACCAACCCGTTATCGGATAAACTGAAACGGAATTTCCAGCAGCCAAATCCGCTGCCGTTCCTGTCCAAGTGTCTGAGTGGATCGAGCCCTTTCTTCGAAGTCGATCTCCAAATTCCCAAGTGCGTTGGTCGGAGCCGAAGCTCGTACCATCATCGTCGGCTCTCGTCGCGGCTGAAATACGCTTCAGCAGCTCGTCGTCAGTTTCGTATGGCCGTTTGACTTCGAACACTAGCCCATGTGATTGGTAGCGATGCTTTCGAGTCCAACCACGGCGCCCTGGGCTGGGTTCAATATAGAATGAAAGGGTGATCCTCATTCTGATCTCGGTTTCACCAAGTCCTTGCAAAACTTCAATTGGCCACGGCAAGCGATGTAGCTTCATATCGCGAAATGCGATTCGGCGGGTTGTCTTTCCGTTGCCATCGGTCGTTTCTAATTGGTGGAATGGCTGCAGTGAATCCTGAATGATGAGTGACGCAGAATTTCTGGCACTTAACAAAGCTCGTTGCAAGTCAGGCGTACCGTAGCCGTAGCACCGCAAACGCGCCTCCAAGTTTTGCTTGGTGTTCCCAGGGTATTCGCTGATCATTTTTGGTGTCCAACGTGCCGAATGCACCAACAGTCCTCTGACTGATTCGGGCCACAATGACGGATAGCTCGCCCCAATCTTGGCGGCGTAGTGCGACGCAAGAGCTGTTGCTCCGCTCGTATCACCGGTCGATGTTAAGACTGCACCCGACGCATCCACTCTTGTTGTCAGTAGCAATAAATCATCTACAAAGTCTGCTTCATTGGTCGATGGATCAATCGCGTTGTTTCCACCTTCCATTACGATATCAGGCTTCAGTGGCCAAGATTTATCATCCCAAACTTGTGAAGTACAACTTGCTGGGCTAAGCGAACCGCGTTCTGCGACAATTTGCCAGTCGGCATACTCGGTGTCTCTGATTTCTACTTTTTCAGTATAAGCACCAACGGTTAAAGCGTTGTGTGCGTGCGCGGGATCCTCGACTCCAGTAATTTGGTTGCGGGAAGGGTACTCGTGTCGAACGTTAAGTTCAAGATTACCGGCAGAAACAATCATCAAGCGATGAGGAACTAATTCGTCTCCTTCAACTCCAGCACATATCTGATCGACTGCCGCTGACCACGAAGAAGGATAGCCTTCGTCTCGACTATCCGAAGTGATAGTCAAACAGAATGCCCGTTGCAAACGCTCGGGAGCAGCAATCTCAATTCTCGAACACGCTTGGCTAGTGATTTTCCCATAAAGTTCTGGCTCATTGGGATCGAGTGGGTGGAAGATTTTTACGGACTCGATGTGATGTCCAATGTAGTAGGGTTCGGTGCTATCGAGCAAATCAGTCAAGCATCCGTAGAGTGCGAGCCCTGCCATCGACGTACCATGCCCCGTTCCATCAGCGCTTGACCAATTTGGATTGACAGTGAGGACGTGATCCGAATTCGACGCTAGCGATAACAACGGGTGTCCGATATTAACGCCAGAGTCCAGATGACAGACACTCGACACTGTTGTTTGTGGCGGCTGAATCCGCTCCAGTGCTTCTTCGATAAACTCAGATTGCTCAGAAGGTGATAGTTGGAGATATTCGCCAGAGAGAACTTTCGCCAGCCGAATTTCAGCGAGGATATCAAACAAGTTCTCGATACTTAACAATTGCGATACCGTCCCGCGGGCCAAGACAACTCGACGTTCTGGAAATCGCAAGGTGTAGCTGCCTACGTGAACATTTGCGACTTCGGCTCGCTGCCGGAAATCTTCATCGACATCGAGAGGGTTTGTCGCTTCGCGAAGCCAAATTTCCCACCATCGAACATCGTCCGTTTCGGGCAATTGCCCGGCATCCGTCCAAAACGAACTGAGAGTCGCTTTTCGAACTGCGGCAATACTGGCAACTAGGTCTTTCTTTTTTGGTTTTCCAGATCCGGTGTCTTCACTGGCGTACTGCTCAAATCGTCTGATGAAAAGCCCTGCCTTGTCCTGCGGAACAAAGACCGTCCCGTGCATGATGTCGTTATCAACTCGAGAATTCCTGAGTTCAATTCCACTTCGCCGCATTTCAAGACTCTGAAGTCGTAGTTTGAATCCTGGATTGCTTACAAAATCCAGCACGATGCCTTTTGGCTTCGCTTCTTCAGACAGGTCTTTCGAATCATCACTTGATTGTGCGACGGCGCGTTCAATTTCACCAATGAGTTTTTCAGCATGCGGCTTTCTGTCTCGAGCTGGTGTTTTGAATTCGATCCGAGGATTGGGGCCACCATACTTATACTGTTCAGTCGATCCAGTATTCGTCGGGAAGATATGTTTTAAGTCGGCCATTGGCTCTATTCCGTTGCTTGCGACCTCCGATCGGATTGGCCATCCCGTTGGCGACCTGTGAGAAAGGAGATGAAGATTGTCGAATGAATTTGATTAGAGCCCTCTAAGATACATTCTTTTGCTGCGTCATCACATGCCCGAGATATTTCTGCATGACTAAGCCCTTGAGAAGCGGCGAAGATTTTTTGCCAAGCTATCCGTTTGGGCAAAAAAGACTTTAGTCGGTTTCTAATTAGTTCTTTTACTTGATCATCGGAAGGTGTGTGATACTCAATGACGTCGTCGAATCGCCGAAACAATGCGTCATCCAGCATTCCAACAAAGTTTGTTGCCGCAAGCACAATGCTGTCTGAATCGTCTTGTTCCAGAAATTGCAAAAACGAATTTAATACTCTTCTTATCTCGCCAACATCGTTCCCCGCACCTCGGTTAGCGCCGATCGCATCGAACTCATCGAATAGATAAACACCTCTAGTTTGGTTCATCGAATCAAAAATCGAATAGAGCTTGGCTGCTGCCTCGCCCATGAATTTTGTTAGCAGGCCGTGCAGTTGAACCGAAAACAATGGAAGTTTGAACTCACCGGCAAGTGCGGACGCAGTCATCGTTTTTCCACAGCCAGGCGGGCCAACCAAAAGCAGCTTTCGTCTAGCGGAATAGCCATGGCTTTGAAGCTTGTCGTGGTGATGGTACTCTCGAATCATCTTCTCGAGCGGCTCCCGAGTTGATGAATCCAAGACCATTTCTGAGAGCCGAGTTTTCGGAAAGCTGGCTGCCAACAGACTAGCCAACTCTCCCGACGGTCGAGCAATTGAAACACTACCGCTGACCTTACCCGAAGCTTGGCGGTTTTTGATTGTGTCGACTAACTCGCGAAGATCCTGAGCTAATTTACCCTTGCCACTGCGCGCAGCATTAGCTGCAATCTGAAGTGCAACCGAAACGAAATGTTCCGAATCGCCATCAGAATAACTTTTGAGCAGAGCTTTGACTTGCTGAGCAGTTGCCATTGGGCACGAGAATCTTAATCAGAGAAAGAGTGAGTATCTTACTTGTGCGATATTCATTATCGACCGAGTTGCGTCGAGAGTACATCAATTTTCTTACCCTTTCAATCTACCTTAAACGTTGAAAGCGTAGGTCACTCCCCGTTTTTCCTCGGGAATAGAAGTAATTTCGGCAATTCTAGCAGCCTACCAACGCGACGCCAACAAAATGGATAAGCCACCAAGTGATTACGTAGGAAAGTTCAACAAGATGAAGGGAACGAAAAGGGCTTCCTGATCGCTTCGGTCACATCGACCAAGGCTTCGATCTGCTGTAGTTGAGTTTCTCGATTTTTGGGTTTAGCCGGGGTGCCATGTTTACGCGAGCCACGAAGGCTGTTTCAAGTCTGCCACCCGAAACATGCTCACGCAACATTAACCACTGCACATCCATCGCGTAAGCATGCCTACACTTGATAGTTACACCTGCCCTACAAGGCGTGAGGCATGGCACCCAATTACTTTCTTTCGTGGACAGGTCGGTCACTTCGAGTGAAGCTTCGATCTGCTATAGTGACGTTTCTTAATTTTTGGCTTTAGCTTCTGCCTAGATTTCGCTCCCATCCAAATCTAACTCACCGTAAAAGCTCTTCCCCGGTTACCTCTTGCTTCTTTCAAACGCGGAATCCAAATCGAGCCATATGTGCGACGCAAATCAGCGTCGAAATTTTATCCGGATGTCGATCTATCAAATCGTGTTGCGTATCGGTTGGATCTTCAAAACCGAAAGCATCATCATGCCGGCGTTTATGGATCTGGTAGGCGGTACAGCGTGGCAGCGCGGGTGTCTGCCGATGCTAAGTCGCCTTGGCAAAACGGTGGTGCCACTGCTGTTTTCCGATCAAATCCGAAACGTTCCTCGCAAGTGCAAGTGGTTGAGCGTGACAAGTATCGCGATGGGTGGCTGCTTCTTAATCCTAGCGCTGCTGTGGTGGATCAGCGGCGGGCAGCGTACCGTGTGGTGGCCGTATTGCTTCCTAGGGCTCTATGCGTTGTTCTTTACCGCCACCGGCTTGAACCAAGTTCTCTTTAGCACGCTCACCGGAAAGCTGATTGTTGAGAACCAACGTGGTCGACTGGCTGCCGTCGGCAGTTTGATTGGCGGATTGAGCGCGATCGTATTTGCTTTAGTATTGCTGCGGCCGTGGCTTCAATCATCCGCAGGCGCCTACCCGAAGTTCGACTTGATTTTTGGATTCACCGGCGTCCTATTTGTCCTTGCAGGAATTACGGCTCTGCGTTTCATCGAGGACTCAGACGATGTCAAAATGCCACTACGCACACAACGAGAGATTCTGCGAGCATCTACAAGGATCGTGGTCGAGGACGCCAACTTTCGTCTTCTGGCGGTCGCGGCGGCGATGTCTGGCATGTCGATGACGCTGTTTCCGCACTACCAATCAATCGCGCGAGAGCAGTTGGGTTTAGGATTTTTCGACCTTGATGGTCTGCTTTCATGGATCATCGCGCAGCACATAGGCGCGTCTTTGTTGAGTGTGCCGGCAGGAGGGATCGCTGACCGCTATGGCAATCGACTGGTACTGCAGATCTTAATGGGCGCTGTCTGTATTGCGCCCGTGTTAGTGCTAGTATTGGATACGGCAGAAGCTCAGTCACAGTTTCCTTATCTGGTGTTGTTCTTTCTATTGGGGCTAACCCCGATAACGTTTCGGTTTTTCAACAACTACGTGCTAGAGACGACGGTAGAAACCAATCACCCCGTTTATCTGAGTACGCTGAGCGCTTGCATCGCTTTGCCAATCATCACGTTTTCGACACTGACGGGTCTATTGATGGACGTCATTGGCCTACAGACCATTTTTATCGCGGTGCTGGTGTTGCTGTTGGTCGGTTGGGTGGTCACGTTTCGACTCCAAGAACCACGGCACGAAAAATAGCCGTTTTTCGCGAGGGTTACATGCAATATTCTGCTGTTTCACCGGAGCGACCGATCGGCAATAATTGGGGCTAATTCATTAAACCACGGACGGTGCCATGAGACTTTTTTTTTCGGTAGGCGAACCAAGCGGTGACCTACACGGATCGAATTTAATTCGCCGCTTCACAGCGGCCGATCCCGATATTGAATGCGTCGGTTTCGGCGGCCCTAAAATGGCCGAAGCGGGCTGTGATCTGCATTACGACTTGACGCAAAAAGCCGTCATGTTCCTCAAGGAAGTTATTGGGCAGTTGAGGTTCTTTTTCTCGCTGGTCGACCAAGCCGACGAGTACTTTGCCAACAACAAAGTCGATGCCGTTGTCCTGATCGATTACCCGGGCTTCAACTGGTGGATTGCCAGAAAGGCAAAAGCACGTGGTATTCCGGTGTTCTATTTCGGCGTACCCCAAATGTGGGCATGGGCTCCTTGGCGAGTTCGCAAGATGCGAAAATTCGTCGATCACGCGCTTTGCAAGCTGCCGTTTGAAGTGGACTGGTTCAAAAAGCGAAACGTCGAGGCCACTTACGTCGGGCATCCGTATTTTGACCAGTTGGACCGACAAAGCTACGACGGGTTGTTTCTGAATTCGCAAAAAGGAAAACGTCTGATCACGCTGCTGCCGGGATCGCGCAACCGCGAAGTTGAAAGCAATCTTCCGACGCTAATTCGATCAGCCGTATTGATCGCAAAATCGTGTCCAGAAACGTCATTCGCGGTGGCCTCGGCAAACCACACGCAAATGGAAATGGGGCAGATCATCATCGACGAAATCAAATCCGATTACGGAGATGACTTCCCTCTGATCGAATTTCACGTGGACCGTACGCCTGAGCTGATGGTCTCGGCGACTGCCTGTATGGCGTGCAGCGGTTCGGTATCGTTGGAGCTGATGCACCATCGCAAACCGACGGTGATCGTCTACAAAATGGGCCGGCTGATTTCGATTGCACAATCCTTTTTGCTGCGAACCCGATTCATCACGCTGGTCAACCTGATCGCGGTCAAAGACATCGCCAAGAAAAGCTGGCGGCCGGCAGATCCAGATTCGGCAAGCCAATGCGCTCAATTGATGGTGATGCCCGAATACTTATCCACGGGTGACATTTCTGGCCCCGCCGCCAACCAGATCATTAACTGGCTGAAGAATCCTGATCAGCTGCAAAAAAGAATCGATCAGCTCGACGCGCTTGCGGCCAAATATGCCAAACCAGGGGCTGTGGATGCAGCAGCGGATTATATTCTCAAAACGCTGGGAGTTGATGAAGCCAAACTCAATCACACCCGTGCTGCGTGAGCTTTCCGATCGGCTGACACCTGCTCTTAAATGTTCAGTGTTGGATTTTGATTGCCGCAA
>CALHPU010000176.1 GCA_938036435.1 uncultured Pirellulaceae bacterium
AGCTACAGGTTATCGCTTCAATAAAGACTTTCGGAAACATCATCGCCGCCCCCTGCCGCCAGACTTACTGCGGAACGCAAGGTAGCTGGACAGGACCGCGCCCAGCGGCTGCGATGTATCGAGCAGAACATGATCGACGCCTGCGGTCGCACAGATTTTCTTGACCCGTTGGATGTATTTTTCCACTGCGGCCATGTAAGACTTGCGAAGAGCCCTCGGTTCGGTATGTAACTGCGCGTCGACTTCCATGCCTTTGAACAATGTGTTTTCCTGAAACGGAAACTCCAGTTCGTCGTGGTGCATCACATGAAACACGATCACTTCATGCTTCCGTAAGCGGAATTGATTGAGCGCCTTGCCAAGATCCTCGGGATCCAGAAACAGATCCGAAAACAAGCAAATCATCCCTCGGTTGCGGATCTGCGCCGCCAACGCCAAAAACGGATCGCTAATGTCCGTTTTGTTTTCAGGCGTCACTTGCTCCAGTTCGTGTAGCAGCATTTTCAGATGCGAAGGATGCGAACTGGATTTGAACGTCTTGTCGATCTGGTTGCTGAACGTGACCATTCCAACAGAGTCTTGCTGTTGCTGCATCAGATAGCCAAGACTGGCCGCGGCCGTGCAAGCGTAGTCAAATTTGCTCCAACCGGCATCCCCGTCTTTGCCGTCGGCCTCTTTGCCGTACCCCATCGATTTGCTGCTATCGATCAGCAAGTGGCATCCAAGATTCGTTTCCTCTTCGTACTCTTTAATATACAGCCGGTCCGTTTTGGACCAGACTTTCCAGTCGATATGACGCAGATCGTCGCCGGGCGCGTATTCGCGGTGAGCAGCAAATTCGACAGCAAATCCGTTGTAGGGACTACGATGCTGTCCAGTAATAAAGCCTTCCACCACCGCACGCGCACGAACTTCTAGACGCTTGATCTTGTCGAGCGTTTGCGGATCAAGATAGTTTTGGGTTTTAGCGTTCAGTTTACAGGTTTCAGTTTGCAGGTTTCAGTTTGCGGGTTTCAGTTTGCAGGTTAGCGAGAGTGTTCTAACCCGACGCATGAGTTTTGAAATTGCGCAATTACAATCCAGAATCGCAAGTTTTGAAGTTGCATATTTGAAAGAGAATTTCCCACTCTACTTTGCAAAACACGCGTTATTCCCAAATCGCGAAGCGTTTCAATACAAGCCCGACGCGCAAGCGAGGGATGTCGAAATCCTCGGAAATATCCGCTCGCTTGCGCTTCGGGCTTGTATTTTTGCGCTTCGGGCTTGTATTTGTGCAACTTCAAAAAGCGCAAGCGAGCCGATACTTCCGAGGAATTTCCGGATGCCTCGCTTGCGCGTCGGGCTCGTATTGAAACGCCTCGCATCTTTAATTTCACAAGTGGTTTGTCCAGTAGAATGCGAAATTCCATCTCTAATGTGCAACTTCAAAACTTACGCGTCGGGTTAGTTTGCTACGGTTCAGTTTACCCAAACGCTTTTTCAACAGCCGGTGCAACCGCATCGCCGTCGCTGCGTTCGGGCAGTTCATCGAGCAAACGATTGATGATGTCGTCGGAAGTCACGCCTGATGATTCAGCGCTAAAATTGGTAATCACACGATGGCGAAGCACCGGAAGCGCAACAGCGCGGACATCATCGGTGCTGGCAAACGTGCGCCCCTCTAACACCGCGCGAGCTTTGGCGCCCAGTAACAAATTCTGTACGCCACGCGGACCGGCACCCCAGCTGATCGCCTCTTTGACGAAATCAGGACACTCGTCTTCGAGAATCCTCGTTGCGCGAACCAGTCGCAACGCGAAGTGAATCACATGCGGAGCCACCGGTACCCGGCGAACTAATTGTTGCAGCTTCAAAATCTCTTCACCGCTAAGCACCTCGGCAACGTCGCTGTCGAGGTCCGCCGTCGTTGTGGCGGCAATCAAATACTCCTCGTCGTAGTTCGGGTACTTAACGAAAACTTTGAACATGAACCTGTCTTGCTGTGCCTCGGGCAGGGTGTAGGTCCCCTCCTGCTCGATCGGGTTCTGGGTCGCGAGCACGAAAAACGGTGCGGGCAGTGAATGACGATCGCCGCCGATGGTCACCTGTTTTTCCTGCATCGCTTCCAGCAAAGCCGCCTGAGTCTTGGGTGGTGTTCGGTTAATCTCGTCGGCCAGCACGATGTTGGAAAACACAGGGCCCTTCAGAAATTTGAATTCGCGGGCTCCAGAAGCCTTGTCCTCCTGAATCACTTCGGTACCGACAATGTCACTGGGCATCAGATCAGGCGTGAACTGGATGCGGCTGAAGTCCAGACTCAGCGTACGTGCCAGCGTGCTGACCAAAAGTGTTTTAGCCAATCCCGGCACACCTTCCAACAAACAATGGCCCCGAGCGAAAATCGCAATCATGACCTGCTCGATGACTTCGTTCTGGCCAACGATGACTTTTGAAAGCTCTGTGCGTACCGATTGGTAGGCCGAGGAGAGTTTCTTCAGCAACTCCAAATCGTCGCCGGCCAAATCGGCCTGCTTGAGAGACGCTTTATCATTCATAATGTTTCTATCCAAAAATAAACACGCTCGGACGTCGCTGTGCCCAAGCTAGTCTTTTCTACGTTTCGATTGCCCAAAAGTTTCAGTTTAACCTGTTTTTGCTCGTTCGTAGACTGGAGTGAGGCCAATGATGGGCGAATTGATGACGGTTTTCTCACACCCAGAGCAGATTTAATAAGATTTCATCCATTTACCAAAGCAATCGGCACGATGATTTACACGGGAAAGCTTGAGAACATCGCCACGTTGGTCTGGTCTATTTGTCACATCAGGAAATAATGAGACGATGGAAGAGGAAGAATACCTTAAACCAAACCGCAAGTCCGATCGGCTGTCGTTGCTCGTTTCTGTCGTTGTACATTTTGTGATCGGCATGTTGTTGATTTGCTTTGGAGTTTTTTCGTCGTCGCCCAAATCCAATGTGGAAGCCGATCGGCCCGGCGGTATCGTCCTGACCTCGGTTAACGCAAACGAGCAAACCGAATACATCGATCAAAACGACGCCCAAGAATCACAAATCTCCGATGCCTTCGACGCCGTCGATATGCCTTCGGAGGCTGCCGCATTGAGCGCGGCCGCCGCATCGGCCGCTCCGGAGCTACCAGTGATCGAAGCTCCGGACCTTCCGGGAATGCCACTGGAATCCGTTGCAACGGCCAACGCAAATTCGATGGCCGAAGTCGCGGTGGCTCCCTCAAAGGTAAAACGCTACCAGCTGACTGAGGCAGATCTGGAAAACATCGCCAAGGACCGGGCTCATTTTGAACGCCTCAAACCTAAAGGCAAGGCGACGACGATCAATCTGTTTGACGGCGGTAGCATGATCGGCCGAAAGTTCGCGTTTGTCATCGATCGCTCCCACAGCATGGGTGGCGACGGATTGGGCGTGCTGAACGAGGCGCGAAAGGAACTGTCCAATGCGGTCAGCGGGTTAGAGCTCAATCACGAATTCCAAATCATCGCCTACCATGATGAAACCACGATGATCACCAAACGCAAATTGCTCATCGCCAACGACCAGAACAAACAGCTCGTGAAGAACTTCTTCGAGGGACTTGGCGCTTTTGGATCCACCGAACACTTTTACGGATTGATCGCTGGGTTGGATCTCGGGCCCGACGTGCTGGTCTTGATGACAGATGGAGGTTCGCCCGCGCTTTCGCCTGACCAGCTAAAACGAGTGAGAAAAATGGCGGGCGGCCGTACTGAAATACACTGCATTCAGTTCGGTTCCGGTCCTCTGCAAGACACCGACAACTTCATGAAAAAGCTGGCTCGACAAAACGGCGGCTCTTTCCGCTATATTAATGTGTACGACTGGCGTTAGACAACAATTGGATTTAGGCCCGAAGGCTACTGTTACTTCATGTTCGCAAACCATTGCTTTCGACTGGCGACTCTCCTCATCACCGTTGGATGTGTCGCTACCACGACCTTCGGCAGCGTTCTTCATGCCGAGGAACTCAAAGTCCTCTACCGCAACGATACCGAACTGACGGCTACTTTGCCGGCATCAACCATTGACTGGGTAACCGTTACCCAAAACGGCAATCTGATCGACCGTGAGGTTAAACTTTCGGAAATCAAATCTCTGAAGCTCTCACGAAAAAAATCAAGCGAACGCCTTGCGCAGATCCGTCAGAGCATCGCGCGGTTAGGCAATGCCGATTTCTTGGTCAGAGAGAAAGCCGAAGCGGAACTTGCCCTGCAAGGCGGGCAGTTCAAAAACCTGCTAAAGCAAATGGAAGACTCGCCTTCAATGGAGATCCGGCACCGCATCGGGCGTCTGTTGGCAGGTTTCTCGAAGCAAGTTTACCCTCCGCTGTCGCTGGACAAGTTAGTTCTTTCCAGTGGACAAACTCTCGAAGGAGAAGCACGGAATTTCATGCTGGACGGAAAGTACCGAGGCACGGATATTTCACTTGACCGCAAGACAGTTGCCGAACTATCTCGGAAGCAGTCGGCGGCAGAAAGACCAGATCAACCCGACGCCGGCCCAGCATCTCCCGACGCCCATTCGTCTGATCTTGAACCTGTCAGAACTGAGATCTTCCACAGGCACACTGATTTTGTCGATCCCAATCAACGCACTTTCGAATTCGAAACTGACGCCAATGGTGAACCCTTTCGCGATCGGGCGAACGTCAATTCGGCGTTCGTCAGTAATGGACTCTTGTTTCGCAACGAGCAAACAGGTTATGTCGGCGTTTCAGTTTTTAGTTTTAAATACGAGGATCTTCCTGTCGGCGGCCGATCGGTCTGTTTGTACGGTCAAGGTCTCGGCCGCAAACAGTTTCAAGGGTACATGGAGATCAGTTTCTGTGTTCCCGGAAGACCCAACCTTCCCGCCGGCGTAAACGAGGTGGGGCTATTTATCGCTCGAGTTAAACACAGCCGCGATATCGTCATGGAAGCCTACAACGCTCAAGGCAACGTGCTGGCGACCGTAGAGGCCACCGACCAACAATGTGTGTTTGCCGGCGTGAAGTCAAATGACTTAATCACGCGTCTGAGAATTTTCTCCAGTCCGTGGTTAAAGAAACTTTCGCGCAAGATCGACGTCGATTTTGCTATCGACACACTCCGCATGTCGTCTCCCATCGCCGTGCAATCGGCCATGGGACGCCCCAACCAACGACGGCAAGTTGAACTGACTAACGGGGATAGATTTAGTGGATCGGTCAACACAACCGGTGATGGAAATCTGCGTGTCCATGTCAGCGGTGTCGCACAACGCACCGTTTGGTTCGACCTAGCGCGTGATGAACTGGCATCTATTCATCTTTCGTATCCTCCAGCCAAACCAACATCGGCCGGTCAGTGGAAAGCGATGCTGGAGGACCGAAGCGTGGTGCATGTTTCTCCCGGGAACCCCATGAGGTCGGAATTGTTGGACGACAAATTTTCGTCAGCCGATTTGGTCGGGCTCTGGCCAGCATCCGCACCCGCAAGATATCCCCTTGAGGGTGACTATAAATCGGACCGAGCATTGGTGGTGTTTCCCACCTGCCGGATCCAAAGCGGTCCGCTCAAATTTGGTGGTCGTGAGGTATCTTGGAGTGTCAAAAACAAGATCGAACAGACGTTGATGTTGGGACGAGAAGACCCCAACGATAAAGAAAACCAAGAAGACCCCACGCCGTCTGAAACATCGTTTGTCTATGGCAATACGACAGCAGATCAGCTTCCTACTTTTTGGAACAAGCAACCGCTGGTGACTGCCGCGCGGCCTGATGTTGGTGTTGTCGAGCTAACCGATGGACAGCGCTTTATGTTCGGCGATGGCCAACCGTTTCAGTTTGAAGCGCTGGCAAATCGCGAGATCCGGTTGACTTGGATGGAAGAGAACCCAGTCAACATCCCATTGAAAAACATACGAACAATCATCTTTCCCAAATAGTTATCCGCTTTGCGGAGATCAAACATCGTGTCACGGCTCTCCGAGTCTTGAGCATGCTGCAAACGACACGAAATGTCGCTCAACTGAATCGCAATACGCCTGTTTACTTCAACAAAGAGACCATGGAAACACTTGACGTCATCGCCGTAGGAGCCCATCCCGACGACTGCGAAATTGGTTGCGGCGGCACGTTGGCAGAGCTTGCAAAATCAGGATTGAGGGTCGGCATCATCGACCTGACCGATGGTGAACCGACTCCCGGAAGCCCCTCGCCCGATGTCCGCATTGCCGAAGCGCATACGGCGGCCAAAACGTTGGGAGTTGCTAAACGAGTCATCTTAGACCTTCCCAACCGTCGTTTATTTGATTCGTTTGAAGCGCGCGTGGCGCTGGCAAAACAGTTTCGCATTTTCCGACCGCGGCTGGTGATTGGCCTCGGAGAGAAAACGCCAATGGCCTCCCCCGATCATTGGCAAGCAGCTCAGATTACCGATGCGGCCGTGTTCTATTCTCGGTTGACCAAATGGAGCGAACACTTCGATGGCTTGGCCGTCCACAAAATCGAGCGTCAGATTTACTACAGCTTGATGCAGGAGTCGGGTGTGACAGGCAACGGGCCAAATCAGTTCGTGCACGATGTTAGTGAATGCCACCAACAGAAAATGGCAGCGATCATGTGCTATAAGACGCAGTTCCCGCCAGACAAAGCATACGTGTTTGAGAAAGTGACAGCGATGGATTCGATTGCCGGTATTGCGGCTGGATTTCAGTTCGGAGAAGTGTTCACTTCAACTAAATCGGTTGGCAGCCGCGATCTGTTCGCGACCCTGCAACTTGATCGTCAAGGTTGATCACGGACAAATTTCCGGAGCCTAAGTCGCAAGACGTTGGACAGACCAAGAGTAAATTTTCCAATCTCTTGCCAGATTGGCTACCTAAAAAACTTGCATTCAACTATTGCTCAAACGGATCGAACAATGCTTGTGGATTCACCGGAGGTTGCTGTAAGAGTTGTCCCGGTGCTGGCTGCTGTTGCAAAAACTGTTGCTGCTGGAATGCTTGCTGGTGCTGAAAAATTTGTTCTTGAGTGGGCTGGGCGAAGAACTGCCCGCCAGAACCCGAGCTTTTGGGAAATCGCTCGAACACGCTTTGCGCTCCGCCAATAAGACTGTTCGAGTTGTTGGGCCCGCATCCGGGATCGAGCGTGCCTTGTCCTAAATGGTAAAAGGGACCACGATTGCGACCAACCATCCAACCAAGGCAACGATCGGTTAGACAAATATCTGGGCCTAGCCTTCCGTGGTTGGGGCGCAGGTCAAAGCTGAGTGTTTTACAGGGGCCATGAAGCGCCGTGGCACAACCAGTCAATGAATTGACGGCCAAGCATATCAATAGCAACAGTAAGTTTTTGGTTTTGTTGTTCATCGCGATCAATCCATTGGCTGCTACAATGCGCAACGCGGCATGAAATAGCCTATCGTCGTGATAAGCACTGCAGTTTAGATAAACTTTACCGGTTAAGCAGAATTTACGGGCACAGTATCAGTCCTGCTCTTTCGTATTCACCCTCTCTTACCCAGAAGGCCACAATGCAACTCTTTTAGTTGACGGAACAGTGTTCTCTCAGTGCTTAGTTGACAAGTAGTGGGATTCTCCAGAATTCCTAGCTGGCAAGGATTTCTGGCGAAATTCACTACGCTGAACTGGTCCTTTTAGCTTGGGCGAACCAATATTATTAATTCTCCACATCAATCATAGTCAGCCGCATCATCATGCCCGCCAACCGCGTAAAAATTGAAACCTCTGACGGATTAACACTCGCCGCGATCGTTGAAACACCTGAAGGCGAGCCAATCGCGACTGCCGTGTTTGCTCATTGTTTCACTTGTACTAAAGACCTTAAGGCGATCGTAAAAATCAGCCGGCGTTTGGCCGAAAACGGCATCGCGCTAGTTCGATTCGACTTCCGAGGCCTTGGCGGCAGCTCGGGCGTATTCGCGGAATCCAACTTCGAGACCAATCTCGAGGACCTTCAATCGGCTTGCCGCTGGGCCAACGAGAATGTCGGCCCCGCACAATTACTGATTGGACATTCGCTTGGCGGAGCAGCGGCGATGGCATCTGCAATGCACATCCCATCTGTTCAAGCGATTGCAACATTGGCGGCGCCATCGTGCACGGCGCACTTGGCCGATTTCCTGTCGCAGTCAAATCCCGACATCGACAAAGTAGGACAAGGCGAAGTCGTGATCGGAGGAATCACTCATACGATCTCGCGCCAAATGCTAGAATCCATGCGGCAGTTTGATTTAAAGGCCCAGATCGAATCAATTACCAAACCTCATTTGATTTTGCATTCGCCCTCTGATGTAACGGTGAAATTCGAACACGCGTTAAACCTGCAGCAGTGGAGCAAAGGCAGCAGTTCGTTGATCACGCTCAACGGTTCCGACCATTTGCTGCTTAACAGGCGCCAAGACGTCAACGACGTAGCTGATTTGATCAGCCTCTGGGCGCGGCATTGGATCGAAAGTTAATCCGGAGAAAATCACAGTGGATCCCTTCCTTGAAGCCGCGATCGAAGAAGCCAAGCTTGGCCTGTCCGAGGGAGGAATCCCAATCGGCAGCGTCTTGGTGATCGACGAAAAGATTGTTGGACGCGGCCACAACCGTCGAGTCCAAAACGGTAGCCCAATCCTGCACGCAGAAATGGACTGCTTCGAAAACGCTGGGCGGCTGGCTGCCAGCGATTACGCGCGAGCCACTCTTTACTCAACGCTTTCCCCCTGTGACATGTGCAGCGGCACCGCACTGCTGTACAAGATTCCGCGCATCGTTATCGGTGAAAACAAAACCTTCCGCGGACCAGAAGACTATCTGCGCAGCCGCGGTGTCGATTTGCAAGTCGTCGACAACCAAGAATGTGTCGAACTCATGCGTCAGTTTATCAATGCTCGACCAGAATTATGGAACGAGGACATTGGGGTTTAGTAGCCTATCCAGAGCATCCTAACCTGATGCGGAAGTTTTGAAGTTGCACTAATACAAGCCCGAAGCGCGAGCGAGCGGATATTTCCGAGGATTTCCGGATTCCTCGCTTGCGCGTCGGGCTTGTATTGGATTCCTCGCTTGCGCGTCGGGCTTGTATTGAATCGCTCTGCGATCTCAAAACAGCAAGCGTATTGTCCAATAGAATGTGAAATTTGCTCTCAAATGTGCAACTTCAAAAAGCGCAAGCGAGTGAATTTCACAGGCTTTCGCGTTCACTGGCTTGCGAGTCGGGTTAAGGTTCGCCTTTGGCCACGCGAAAGATGCGATCCTTTCGCAGAGCGAGAAGTGACTGTTTGTTAGGCCACGCTACTGGCCCTTGAGCAGCGACTGGAAATATTGCCGAG